>CAZSIZ010000453.1:0-4357 GCA_964606645.1 uncultured bacterium | reverse complement strand
ATCCAATAGGGTTTTCATGTCGGCAAGCGACACAAAAACCCCTATCTATTTGTATGCGAGTAATAAACGATCTATTCTTCCAACTTCGGCATTTTTGACGCCACCGCCGATTGGGGATTGGAACCTGTGTTCGGTAAAAAGTGTCTCTAAATTTCAATTGATCCCAATGCTTGATCCGTATAATAATATCTGAGTTACAAGCATCTTGTGTTTACTCAATACCATCGTCACGAATCTTTCGTTTCCGAGGGAACAACGATGACCGTAATCCGCCAGATGTATCTTGTCTTAATTTTCTGTCTTTTTGGACTGCAAGCCAGCTGGCCACAGAATTCGCCGGAGTGGAGAAGCTGGACGGTTTTTGATGGATTAGGGGAGTCTGGCGGATTTTCAGTTACCGTTAATCCAACAGGGCGGATCTTTGTGAATCATTCTCTGATGGGGAAAATCAGCATTTTGGATGGCTATACAGTTGAGACGATCCCCACCACGGGAAGTTTCTTTCCCGTGTATGAAATCGCGCCCGATCAAATTTGGACATTGTATTGGTCTGATTTGAGGATCTCCGCCGCCGGGCTTCTTCACTATATCAATGGCCGATGGGAACAATATGAAATTGAAAATCTCCACACGCTTTCTTCATCGAGTATTTGGTTTGAATGCAACTGGCAGGTTTTTCCGGTCAATGAGAAGCAGATTATTATCCTTTTTCCCGACCAGTTGATGGTATTCGATACAGAAACGAAACAAACATCGATCGTGAAAAATGTGGATGAGACCGCGCTGGGCCGGTTCAATCATGCCACGATTACGCCGGATAGAGCAATATGGATTACTGGGGAAAATGGTTTGATAAAAATGTCTCAAGAAGGCGGTTTGCTGACCCCACAATCACGGTTTGAAACCTTTTTATTAGATCCCGCCTTGGAGGTTAAAAATCCGCTTAATCCCATCGCAAGACCGAATGAGGTCTTATTTATGGTCGTTCAATCCAAAGATGGATTGAACCGTTCCCTGGTTCAATTTCAACGAGGCTCTTGGCATATCATCCTGGATCAGTGCAATGATCTCCGCTGTGGATGGGTGGATCAGAACGGGACGACCTGGATTCGTTCGGGTTCCAGTATTCTTTACCAGATCCATGAGGGGAAAAAAGAACAGCTGCAAATCGATAACCATTTACTCAATGATGTGTTTCACTTTGCTTTTGAAAATAACCAAAACTTTTGGCTCTCTACCTGGAAGGGTGTGTTTCGATATACCACACCCCTTTGGAAAACGAAGGAGGAAATCGAACCTATCGCACGATTTTCCTCGATGTTTGTAGACGAGAAAGACAGAATCTGGTATTTTTCACGAGTTTCAATCCGGTTATTCCAAGATGGCCAATGGAAAGAATATCGCTATCCCGAGGGATACGAGATTAGTGTAAGAAGCGCTCTGGTCAAGTTTAATGACGGCACCATTCCCCCGGAATTGGTGGAATCTACAGGCGTGTTTTCATCAAAAGGATCATTGATGTTATTTGATCCACGAACGGGACAACCCAAAAAGATTCAGCATCCTTACAATCGTAAGATTTCAGATCTGCAAGCGGGGAAAGATGGAACCTTATGGCTGATAACCAAAGATGAAGGAGACTCACATCATTATCTTGAGCGTTACGACGGCAATCGATTTGAGACGGTGATCGAGGAAGGCAAGATTCCTGAAATGGGAGCTGCGATGGTGCAAATGGAACTTGAGGATGGAAGCATCCTTCTAGGGGGAGGGAGTGGATTTCAATCGGTGGTTTTGTATAAAGATGGGAACATTCGTACCTTCACGGAGGAGGAATACACGGATGAGGGAGTAATATGCGCAGCCCGGTTGGGCAATGGGAAAATATGGGTAGGGGGACGAAATAAAGTCTCGGTGTGGGATGGAGTATCCTGGAAGGTAAAAAGAGGTGATTTCAATCGAGTTTATTCAATCATCCAAAGCCGTGACGGCAGCGTTTGGGTTGGGACCGGAAGCGGCGCGTATCGTTACTATCGTGGATCGTGGGTGGATTATACGGAGGAAGATGGACTCGCCAGCGATGCAGTTTGGGCAATGCTCGAGGACAGCCAGGGACGTATATGGGCAGGCACGGAACACGGAATCAGCCACTATGATCCAAGTGATCGAAGTGCGGATCCTGACCCGCCGATGGTGGAAATCCCTCAAGATTTGAACACCAAGAAAGTCTCTCCTTCCGGGGAAGCGAAATTTGTTTTCACCGGTATGGATAAGTGGAAACATACCCGCAAACAACGACTTTTGTATTCCTATCGTGTGGATGAAGGCGATTGGTCCCCATACACAACGAAGACCATCGCGACGGAGGCGGGTTTATCTGCGGGTCCACATCGTTTCGATGTCCGCGCCATGGACCGCAACTGGAATGAATCCGAGCCGGAAACCTGGGATTTCATCGTATTGTTACCGTGGTATAAAGAACCGGGATTTTTATTGAGTACAATCCTCGTATTTTTGTTTGCCGGTTATGCGATCAACCGTCATTTTAAGTTGCGTTTGAGTTATGAAACGCTTCGGCAGACTCAAAATCAGCTGATTCAATCGGAGAAGATGGCTTCGCTGGGTCAACTGGTTGCGGGAATCGCTCATGAGATCAACAATCCGGTCAATTTTATCCGGAGCAATATTCAGCCGTTGAAGGACTATCTGTTCGGATACAAGAAGGTCGTTGATCGGATCGTCGAAAAAAAAGACCGGCTGCCTGATGAGATTAGAACCGAGCTAGAGATGACAATCGAGCAAGAAGACTTGGAATTTGCCAATGAGGACAGTGGCAAGCTCATTCAATCCTTCGAGGACGGTTCCGACCGCATCGCTCACATCGTCGCCGATCTTAGGCTCTATTCCCGTGGTGACGATGATTACTATTCCCCATTCGATCTCCACGAAGCCATCGACTCCTCCCTGACGCTGCTGCATAACCGCTATAAAGAGCACGTCACGTTGCATAAGGATTACGGCGATCTCCCCAAGGTGACGTGTTCGCCGGGTAAGATCAATCAGGTGTTTCTCAACTTGCTCGGTAACGCGGAGGACGCGATCGAAGGCGAAGGCAACGTCTGGATTTCGACGCATCAAGAGGATGAAAACATTATCGTAACCATCCGCGACGATGGCAAAGGAATTTCACCAGAAAATCTAGCAAAAGTTTTCGATCCGTTCTTCACGACGAAGCCGGTCGGATCGGGGACGGGACTGGGGCTGTCGCTTTCCTTTGGCATCATCGAACAGCACGGCGGAACCATCGCAGTTGAAAGCGAGGAAGGCAAAGGAACGGTGTTTACTGTGAAACTGCCGATCAAAAGAAAAAAACCGGCTGAATAGAAAACGTCGCCTGTATCATACGCAAGGAATTCAAATCCATGAAAAAAGCGCACCCCATTTTAAACCGAATCACGATCGACAAAAAATCGTTCCGTGGCTGGCGGCTTCACCTGCACGAAATCATCTTCGAAGCCGATTCCGCCGCGGGTAAATGGTTCGACGTGCTCCTTATCGTCTGTATCTTCATCAGCATTCTTGTGGTGATGCTGGACAGTGTTCCATCCGTCCACACCGTTCACGATCACCTGCTCTATAAACTCGAATGGGTCTTCACGCTTCTTTTCACGATCGAATACACCCTGCGCCTTATCTGCATCGGCCACCCGATCAAGTACGCCGTCAGTTTTTACGGTATCATCGATCTGCTCGCGATCCTGCCGACCTACCTGAGCCTGATCCTGTCGGGCGGTCAATACTTGATCGTGATTCGAGTCCTGCGCGTTCTCCGAATTTTCCGCGTTCTGAAACTCGCGCAATATCTGAGCGAAGCGAATCAGCTGATGACCGCCCTGCGCGCCAGCCGCCGGAAAATCGTCGTTTTTCTCTTCGCCGTGATGAGCCTGGTCGTCATCATCGGTGCGATCATGTACCTGGTGGAAGGCGAGGTGAACGGTTTTAACAGCATCCCTCATTCCATCTACTGGGCCATCGTCACCCTGACAACGGTCGGCTACGGCGACATCTCCCCGCAAACCGGATTCGGCCGTGCGCTGGCCTGCGTCGTGATGATAATGGGGTATGGAATCATCGCCGTTCCCACCGGGATCGTCACCGCCGAAATCACATTCGCTTCCAGCCGAAAAATCTCCACGCAATCCTGCCCTCAATGCGTCAGCGAAGGCCACGATCACGATGCCGTTTACTGTAAAAAATGCGGTTCAAAACTTTAGTTGGGAATGGTGCGGCTCGCTGTGCGTTGAGTGAAGTGTACCCCATTGTCAAGACAAATTTTCACCTATTTTAAGGTAGGTTA
>CAZSIZ010000452.1:0-4360 GCA_964606645.1 uncultured bacterium | reverse complement strand
CAAAGAAATGTTGATGCGTTTATGGGTTCTGGTTTGAGTTTTACTCATCATAATTTCATCATACACAACATTGTTGTGCGTGTCAAATATCGAGATTTTCGGGCAAATGAGCCGCTACTCGAACATGCCTTTAGTTTTCATGTAAATTGGCTGTATAACGTCACTGCACCCGCAGTTCATAAAGAGAAACACTGATAGGTGGAATGGCGATCTTTTTCAGATCGATCTCCACGTCTTTCTTATCGATAACGACCTGTGGCGTTTTGCCCGGATCGTTGTAGGCCATATCGTCGTCACCCGCGATCAGGAAGAGACGCGCTTTAGGGCTGAGGCGCGTTTCCTTGACATCGAGGGAGAGGTTCCACGAACTGTCAGTCGGATTGACAACCGACAGCGTGAGTTTGTCACGGTTTTCCTTCCACGCAGCAAACACATCCAGCGGATCGGGCGTGCCCGTCACCTCGACCGGGATCGTTCCTAAATGATGGCGGAACAGTCTCAGCACAAGCCCCGTCGTCGCGAAGGACGCATCGGTCTTACTGGTCTTGATACAGCCGATCACGTTGACGGTCTGGGCATAGTTGCCCATGAAGAAGATATCGCTGTTGCGGGCGAATTCATTCAGGCCGGAAGCGACGCCAAGCGCGTCACGCAGGAAATAACGCACCCCCAACTCACCGTACAGATGCGGGCCGTACCAGTAGTTCCACTCGTCCAGGGCGATGCGAATGTCTTTGCCCTCCAGCGCGGGGATGGTTTTGCGGTAACGGCGGTGCGCGTCGGCGATCCGTTTGACGCTGGCGGGAATCTGGGCGACGTGCGAGAGTAGCCCCTTTTTACTCTGGTTGTAGAAATGTTCGCTGAGCAGGTCCATGTGCTCCGAACATTCCGCCATCATGGTTTCACTCCATTCACCCACCGCACCAACGGCGACTAACTTGATATCCGAATCTTCCTTCCGCAAGGCGTCGGCGAAGACATTGTTTTTCTTAACGTAATCCTCAAGGGGCATGTGACCTAATTGCCAGCCACCGTACATTTCGTTGCCGATCCCCCACCACTTGACGTCGTAGGGTTGGCGGTGTCCGTTCGCGGCGCGGCGTTTGCCCTGGGGTGTGTTTGGTGAGCCGTTGGCGTATTGCAGTTCCGCCACGGAGGACTCGACTCCACCCAGTCCGCTGTTGACGACGATCAACGGCTCGGTATCGATCTCCCGGCAAAAGATAATGAACTCGTCGAGGCCAAAATCGTTGTGCTCGATTCCGGTCCAGGCGGGATTTTTTCGGGGCGGCCGTTTGTCGGGGTTGCCAAGGCCGTCTTCCCAGTTGTAGCCACTGACAAAATTGCCTCCCGGCCAACGGTAGATGGGCGAATTCAAATCCTTCAGCAGTTTCAACGTATCCGAACGCATCCCGTTAACGTTGTCCGAAGGCATCAGCGAGACAGTCCCGATTTTCAAAACACCCTCACCCATCGCCGCAATCTCCAATCGCCCGTCGTTCGTGCTGGCTTTGGCTTTGAAATCGAGCGGATAGGTTTTGTATTCGCTTGAAAGCGTATTGATGGAGACCACTTGGCTGTCCCACGGCTCAGCACCCCAAACCAGTTTAACGACAACCGGCCCGGCCTTGGGACCGCCGGATAGGATAATCCGGCCTGTGTAGGATTTGCCTTTAACTAAACCCAGGCCTGCTTGGACGATGCCGCGAGAGGCCGTTTTCGATAATTTGATGTGGGGGGTGTGTTCGCCGACGAAGGAATCGGTTTCAACCATCTCCACGGCGGACGCACCGCCTAGCGTTTTCCAGGGAGAGCCTTTGGCTCCGACGGTATCGAAGAATTTTCGGTCTTCCAGCATCTCGGCCCAGATTCCGCCATAGATGCAGCGCCCCAGATGTTCGATAAATTGGCCGTAGATGTACGGCGAAACCGGCTCGCCGGTCTTGGACGTGTCGATGGTGACGGATGGGGAGAGTTCCTCGCTTGAAAGCCACTCCAACTTGATATCGTCATAGAAGGCTTTACCGGACGCCCGCCCCCATCCGCCGAGCAGGCAGTTGATCTGCACGCTCTCCCGGCGGCTGGTATCGAACTCCGTTTCGACGAGGGTCCAATCGTGTGTGCCGGTGACGGCTTTGGTTTTGACGTCTTGAAATCCGTGCAGGTTGAGAAGCGCCCCCTCACCGCCGGTGGATCGGACGTTTTCGGTTTTGATCCAAGCGGAAAGCCGGTAGCGCGAAAAGGGCCGGACATCCGCGTTGGCGATCCAGGCGGCGTCCGCGCCTTTTTCGGAGGAAACGGAGACACTTCGCGAACCGGAATGAGCGGTCTTTTCGTAAGTGAATTCAGCCTTCCCGCCCCAGGTCTGCGTGGTCCAGCCCACGGGCGCAGGCTTTTCCGCCTGCTCGAACGAAGCGTTAGGAACGGCGTCGTCAGCGAGTATTGGGATAGGTGAAAGAATCAACGCGAAAAGGGCGAATACAAGTAGTGACATTTGTCGTTTCATGCCGGGACTCCTTGAGGATTCGATTTCAGTGTCTATCCGCTTGATTGTGAATCGGAATGGGAAAAAAATAAACGGCTGCCGTCAGTAAAGTACGTGTAGGGGCAGACCCCTGTGTCTGCCCTGGATAATCCATTCCGACACTTTTTCTCGATCGGATTGCCAAGTTTGGATAATGAATTTTCCAAGTGAGTTGATCCTTCGGAGAATCCGGGATACGCTAGGTTTCCAGTTCGTATCTGAAAAAAGGTACGCAATCCAAAGCGCTCCGGATTCACCGAAGAAGTGCATTGAAATAATAGCGAGAAAGCCGTGGCTGAATTCATCGATGAGTCAATCTAATCCGATACAAATTCAAAACCCGATGAACCTCAATTTGCCCGAAAGCCTCTTCGGCGGGGGGCTTGTACTGCCCTATCGAAATTTCATTCCCAAAATCGGGGACAATGTGTTCATCGCACCTCATGCCACAGCAATCGGGCAAGTGACACTGGGAAACCAAGTCAGTATCTGGTTCGGCACGACACTGCGCGGGGATATCGCCGCCATCGAGGTGGGCGAGGGCAGCAACATCCAGGACCACTGCATACTGCACGTCGGACGCCGCGATCCCTGTATCGTCGGGGCGAACGTAACGGTAGGACATGGGGCGATTCTGCACGGCTGCATGATCGGAGATGATTGCCTGATCGGGATGGGAGCGACCCTGATCAACGGTTCCATCGTGGGCCGTGGAGCAATGATCGGCGCGGGAGCACTGGTGACACAGGGAATGGAAATCCCCCCGCATCATCTCGCCTTGGGATCGCCTGCGAAAGTGACACGCGAACTGACGGATGAGGAACGCGAACGACATACAGCGTTTGCGAAGGATTACATCCACGTGGCGGAGAATTACCGCTCGAATTTCAATACGGAATAACTGGAACGGAGCCAATCATGAACCAGAATGATTTAAACGGAAAACTCGCAGTCGTGACCGGCGGCAGCCGGGGGATCGGATACCACATCGCGAAAGCCTTGCAGGAAGCGGGTATGAGAGTCGTCATCACCGGACGGAAAAAGAAAGCGATCGAGGACGCGGCGAAAGCCATCGGGGAAAATTGTATGCCCTTCGTCTGCGATCAGCGGGAAGTCGGCGACATACGGGAGATGGCGGATACGGTAATCGACGATCTGGGCGCGCCGGACGTTCTCGTCAACAACGCCGGGGTGATGCGGTTCGCGCCGGTGATGGAAACGACACCGGAACTGTGGAACGACGTCATCGAAACAAATCTGACCGGCGTCTACCTCACAACCCGCGCCTTTCTGCGCGCCATGCTGAAACTGGAACGCGCCGACATCTTCATGATCAGTTCCATGAGCGGGAAAAAAGGCGATCCCGGAGCGTCGGCCTACGCCGCCAGCAAATTCGGGCTTCAAGGATTTTCCCAGGCGCTGATGCATGAAGTGCGTAAAGAGAACGTGCGCGTCACCGTGCTCAATCCCAGCAGCGTGAACAAAGATGAAGACGACGGCCCCGCATCCGGCCCCGGCCTCCACCTGCACGCGGCGGACATCGCTCAAACCATCGTCCACCTGGCCGGGCTGCCGGGCCGCACCATGATCCGGGATATGGATATCTACGGCACAAATCCTTTTTGATCGTGCCGGATTACGATTTCAATAGAATGCCGAATCGTACTTTCACGGACATCACCGGATTTCTCCGCGCCTCAACTCGTATGTTTCGCGACCACCGAATCATGCTCGGTTCGGGCGTGTCCCTGTTTTTGTCGTGCATCATGGGGATTGTGCTGTATTCCAGACCTCACTAATTGAAACCAATCATCCATCAAAAATCCCTAAGTTTCT
>CAZSIZ010000451.1:0-4365 GCA_964606645.1 uncultured bacterium | reverse complement strand
CTAGAAACTTAGGGATTTTTGATGGATGATTGGTTTCAATTAGTGAGGTCTGAACCAAGGAGATAGGAAAAAGAACCGGTTTAGGTCTGACCGGTGTTTATGGAATTGCTAAACACCACGGTGGCCAAATCGATGTTGAAAGCGAACTAGGCGAAGGGACAACGTTCAGTATTTACCTGCCCATCGTAACAGGACAAGATTCTGAGGAAGAGGAAGCCCCCGGAGAGGTTCCCGGTGGAACCGAGACGATTCTCCTCGTCGATGATGAGGAGATGATCCGCGATCTGGGAAAAAATATATTGGAACAGTGGGGTTACACGGTTCTCCTTGCCTCGGAAGGGCAGGAAGGTTTGAACGTCTTCCTTCAGAACCAAGAGAGCATCGACCTCGTTATTCTCGATCTCTCCATGCCGAAGATGTCGGGCCGGGAAGCATTAGTCCAGATTCACGCGGTTTCACCTAAGACTAACGTGGCGATCAGCAGTGGATACTCCCCGGAAGGGATCGAAAAAGATGAACTGGAACACCGGGGAGCCACAGGATTTCTTTCCAAACCTTATATGCCCATTGATATGGCACGAACCGTACGCAACCTGCTGGATCGATCTCAAT
Organism: uncultured bacterium; assembly: GCA_964606645.1. GTDB lineage: Bacteria > Hinthialibacterota > Hinthialibacteria > Hinthialibacterales > Hinthialibacteraceae > CAZSIZ01. Next base: position 3,753 of record CAZSIZ010000451.1, on the reverse strand, counting down.
AAGAACAATTTTGTAGCGCAGGCTTCCAGCCTGCACCGTTTAATGTGCGGAACCTGTTGGATGAGTCTCGATAAGAACAACGGGAGACGTTTTCAAACGTGGAACCTATCGAGGAGGTTATGATGTCCCAGATGATGACTGAACTGATCCCAAAGTATTCGTGGATTAAAATATTTCGCATACCTGCGATCTTTCGCCATTCGATATCCATCGCCTGGTTGCGCACGTTCTCCGGAAGGAGCCGGGCTGCTTCGCAAATCACTTGGAGATTACGAATCACGACATCCTGTGTTTTGGTGTCCATTCCAAAACCGGTTTCGTCCAGGCCCTTGGTATAATGCTGAATCCGTTCGATTGCGTCCAGGATGTCATCTAAATAAAGCTGGTGATCCCTAGGCATAAATCGCTTCTTTTTCGATGACCGGACGCAGTCGAGGCTTGATCGTGTCGTTCATGACCAGATCCACTTCCTGGCCGAAGAGTGCTTCCAATTCGTATTTCAAATCCATGTACCGGTCGAAGGTCGGAGACTCCATTTCGATGACGATATCAATATCGCTGTCTGGATGGAATTAACTTCGAATCCTGAAGCCAAACAGGCCGGTCCGATTCGGTTCCGACCAGAATGGAAAATTCCGGGAATTATTCTTCAAATATTGCGGTTCGATTCAACCATGACAGCTACACTTCGTGCTGATGGGGAAGTGTAAGAAAAATCTAATTGTACTCTTTTCGGGTTCGAATGACATCTCCCCTTGAAAACAATCCATTGGTTGAATCATAGATAAAAGGATCTTGCGAAGCAATATCTTCTTCAATGAAATGTAAATTCCGAACTGGATCGGATTCAAGAAGGGAATCCGGTCCTCGGCTGCGTAAAAGAAAAGAGTGAGTGTATCGGTATGGCCATAGCGCATGTGGTTTAGATCGACATGCATAAGACATAAAATTAGTCCAGGTATAATAATACGTATCTGCAATATTCCATTGCTCAGTGTTATCCGGCACTCTGATTGGAGAAAAGATTTCGTGCCCTGGTATTCCTGAAATATAAGCAATCGGTGTCGTAAAAAATGAATACCGCACATGGTAGGGTAACTCGGTGCAGGTTTCCTGTTCACGATGAGGTGGGAACTGACCACAATCGGAAGCATACATCTCTGCCGCAGTTGAGAGCGCACGAAGTTCGGATACAACCTTCGCTACTTTTGCCTTTGTTTGAGCATTTAAGAAATTGGGAACTGCAATCGCGGCCAAAATTCCAATAATGGCGACAACAATCAGCAATTCAATCAGTGTAAAACTTCCTTTTTCCCTATTCACATAGTCATTCATTATTATCCTTCAATCATATTCGTTGCCAATGTGCAAAAATGCTTTAGATTTTATGGATTGGCAGTTTCCAGGGTGTCCGGTATTCGCGTTGGAATTGAGGGCAATTCATGGCATCGGGAGCGTTTGAAATCAATTCCCGTTCGGCATCCCAGATTATTTCCTTGTCGGAACGATAAGCGATATTCGCGAGATGACCGAGCACAGCGGTTTTATGAGCGCTTTCAATATCGGATCGTGGTGTTTCCCTCGATCGGATACAATCAACGAAATTCTGATAATGGGTTGTGTTAATTTCATTGATCGTTTCAGGAATAATTTCTTTTTCTGTGCGTTTGGGTTTTTTGACATAGTAATATTCCCATTTATTCCGGTGAACACCCAAGGTGCCTGTTGTTCCGATCCATTCAGCGCCAAAGTTGGATGCCATACCATCCAATGGCCTGGGATTACCACAACGCATTTCCCAATGCAGGATGAAATCCTTGAATTTGAAGATCGCCACTTGTGTATCCGGTGTGTCACGGTCGTCGTCGAAGACGAGTTTACCGCCATAAGAAGACACTTTAACCGGATCCCAGTTTTTCATCCCCAGACAAACGATATCCATCATATGCGCGCCCCAACACGACGTTAAACCACCGGCGTAATCATAGAAAAATCGCCAATTCCAATGGTTTCTATTACGCTGAAAAGGCACTTGAGGAGCGGGTCCCAACCAGAAATTCCAATCGAATTCCTCTGGGGGATCAGAAGGAGATAGTTTACCGATATTTCCTTCAGTCATCGTAAACCAAGCACGACAAACGCTGATATCGCCTAATTTCCCATCATGGATATAATCGATCGAATCCTGAACGTGTTGTAGACTACGGTCCCACGACCCCACTTGAACCACTGATTTGAATTTTTTGGCGGCATTAACCATTGCGCGCCCTTCAACAATACTGTAGGAAACAGGTTTTTCCAGATAAATATCCTTACCGGCCTCACAAGCATAAATAAATGGAAGGGCATGCCAGTGATCGGGCGTTGTAATGACAACTGCATCGATTTCTTTTTGCTCGAGGAGATTCCGGAAATCAGAATATGTTTTGATTGACAGATTGTGTCTTTTTTTCATTATTTTGGTGAATCGATCAAGAACTCTTCGATCGACATCGCAAGCAGCGATGCATTCAACTCCCGGACATTTTACAAGATTGCTGGACACATTCGTTCCTTGCCCACGGGCACCGATCGTTCCGATCGATATCCGATCGTTCGCACCAAGAACCCGTTGAGAAAAAGGCGCTGCTGTCATCGTCGCAAATGCTCCTACCGCCATTTTATTAAATGAACGCCGAGGTATCGGATTCTTGCTTTCATTTCGATGTGCCACTGATATTTCTCCCTAAGCCATGAATAATGGGTAATATGAATCACTCGTGATCAGAGTTCGTGACAAAACGATGAGTATAAAATGGGGAAGCGAATTGAGTAAACTTCGCTTCCCCATTCTTACTTCAGAGTAATGACATCAGTAATCCAATTGATACAGGTAAACGAATTAACAAGAATGAATTGGGATCGATCTTATTTCTTTTTATCTTTTCCTTTTCCATTCCCGCCATCGTCATTGCCTGCATCACCATCGCCACTATCACCTTCTTCTTCATCGTGAGGAACAACTGCAGTGATTTCCTGAGTGGTGCTGTTACCGGAAGAATCCGTGCATTCGAGAGTAATCGTGTAAACACGGTCCTCTCCGTTACCAGCACGTTCTGCGCGAAGATTGACCGTAAGATCTCCCGGCTCTCCGCTGAATTCCCAATCATCCGGTTCCGTATTTCCATCGCCTTGATCGTTGATGGGTTCGTTGCTGCTAATACTGACAATCCGTACCGTCAAACCTCCCGCTTCGAAATTATCCGACACAACGGCAGCGATCGAAACCGATACCATTTTGTGGTTGGGAGGCCATAACACGCCTGGATCGATCGTTACTTCTTCGAACACTGGAGGTGTTGTATCGGCTACCGTCACTATGCGGATCACAGGGATTGCCACATTATTCGAAGCGTCTATGGCGCTATAAACAACATTGTAAACGCCGATGGTGTCATCGTCAACCGTATCGCCGCCGATGGCAACTTCTACGCCGGGATCGGCCACATCGAAAGCGGTGGCGCCCAGTTCTACGTAAGGATCAATGGCGCACTCCAACGTGATATCCGAATCGCCAATAAGCGTGATAACCGGAGGTGTCGTATCGACCACCGTCACGGTTTGGATACCGGAAGTGAAATTCCCATTCGCATCGGTCGCGGTCCACGTGACTTGAGTGTCTCCAAGTGGGTAGGTCGCGGGCGCATTGCTTACGATGGTAACCGGGAAGATATCGCTAGCGGAAGCTTCTCCGATTGCGACCGTCGAGTTCAC
>CAZSIZ010000450.1:0-4400 GCA_964606645.1 uncultured bacterium | reverse complement strand
TGGGTGACCTTCCCGAACCCAAACTCGTGCACAGATTCTTGTGAGGAGCCAAAAATAGAAAGATTATTAAAAGTCAATTAAGGATTCATCTACAGGAAGTATGGGAACAAGGACATATCTTAGCATTAAAATTTGGTACGGATGAAGCCGTAGGACCAGCGGCAGATTATTTCGGTGAAAAAGGATCAGATAAGCATAGAAAGATTCTCCTTAAATCACTTGAAAACATTGAATTAACTGATATAACGAAAGATCGTATACGTGCAGCAATTCAACGAATCAATGAGCGGTTAGAATTAATATAAGTGTTTATTTAGGCTTAATGACTCCGTCGGTTAATCATTCGAGATGGGGAGTTTTACGGTGAAGGTCGTTCCTTTGTCTACTTCGCTTTCAAAGGATAGATCGCCGCCGTGGGCTTCGACGATACGTTTGCTGATCTGGAGGCCCAGGCCGGTTCCTTTGTCGCCTTTGGTGGTGAAGAAGGGCTGCCATATTTGTTCCTGATGTTCGGCCGGGATTCCACAGCCGGAATCGACGACCTTCAGGTGAACGTGGCCGTTGGATTCTTCCGTTTCAAGAATGATGGTTCCTTCACAGTTCTGGGCGTGAGCGGCATTTCGGACGAGATTGATCAGTACTTGAATGATCCGGTTTCGATCGCAACGCACGACCGGATCGGTTGAGGATTGGACTTCGATTTCGATTCGCTTCGTGTCCGAGTCGAACGACAGAATATCCATCGCGAGTTTGAGCAGCAACGAGGCTTGAATCGATGCTTGCTCCAAGGTTTCGTCCATCTGTTTTCCAAACGATTTGATATCGTTCAAGATGTTCAGGATACGGTCACGGGCCATGATCGTCTGCTCGGCGACGGATTTGATGAACTCGTCATTGGGATTTTGCTGCTGGATAAGTTGAACGCCCATCAAGGCGCTGAGCTGATTGCGCACTTCGTGTGCAATCCCGCTGGCGACCTGGCCGACCGTCGCCATTTTTTCGAGCCGGACGACGTCTTCGAATAATTGACGATTTTCCAGGGTGAGTTCAAACGATTCAAGGGCACGCTTGATCGTGACTTTCAGATCGTTCGGGTCCCATGGTTTGGTGATGTAGCGGTAGACCTGGCCGGTGTTGATGGCGCCGATCAGGTCTTCCACATCGGTAAAACCGGTCAGGACGATCCGCACGATATCCGGGGACATCTCGATCGTCTTTTTCAGGAACTCCACTCCCGACATGTTCGGCATACGCTGATCGGAAATGATCAACGAGATTTTATTATTTTTAAGCACTTCAAGCCCTTCCGGGCCGCTCAACGCCGTGATAATGGTGTACTCTTTCCGCAGCGTTCGGCGAAGGGCATCCAGGTTGTGCTGTTCGTCATCGACGCAAAGAATCGTGTGTTTAAATGCCATGATTCGTACTCCCCTGGTATTCGAGTCTGCTAGGCCTGGAATTTTTTCATCACTTTGATCAGACGATTGACATCCACCGGTTTCACGATAAAGTCGGCTGAACCGTAATTCATCGCCTCGATCAGATAGTCCTTATCGGGATTCCCCGTCATGATGATGACAGGAACTTTTTTATTGAACGAGCGAATCTGCCGTAACGCATCCAGTCCATTCATCCCTTTCATTTCGATATCCATGAGCACGTAGTCGGGTTGAAGTTCAGTGAATAGTGAAACGGCTTTTGTGCCCTCGTCGGCTTCGGCGATCACAAAATAACCATTCATTTTCAACGCGCTTTTGATCATGCTGCGGATATGGGGGACATCGTCGACGACCAGCACGGACCGCCCCACGACGTGTGTATCCGAATCCTGCGGCGCATCCTTCGACGGTTGGGGCGATAAAAATTCCAATGGTTTGGCATCCGTCTCGATGCCCAGCGTTTTTCGCCATTTGACGATCGCTTCGCTGAACTCGACGCTGTCGATTATGCCATTGTCGATCAGTAAGTCGGACAATGCGTAAAGAAGGACGTTCGGCTCAGCGCCGGAATCAGGATTGTGGGGATCGTCGTTCATGGTCGATAAAAACTTCCCGGTCACACCTATCGGTGATGACCCTTGGGTTGAACGTTCTTATGAAGATGCCGGTTCAGTGAGGAGGGAGACGGTGAAGGTTATCTCTTTTCCCGCTTCGCTTTCCACGGCAATCATTCCTCTGTCTTTTCCGATTATTCCATATAGGAATCAAAAGTCCAAGTCCAGTACCCGTTCTTTGCAGTTATTTTATCGAAATAACGTTCTTGGTTTGGGCAATTCGAGAACCTTCGCGAGAGTCGGCGTCAGCCGGTCGGCCATGAGTTGAAAACCCAGATCGTTGGGATGCGAGCCGTCCACAAGCCCATCGCCCATATCGGAACCCAGCAAGGAGTGTCCTTCGATAAGAACGATCTGCCGGTCGCCTTCCGCGATCAGTTTGGCGGCGGTTTTGCGCACTACATCACGCTTGGCTTCGATGGCGTCGCGGCCACCGTGGATTATGGACTCGCGCGTTGCGTAGATACGTGTGACGAGAATCATGGGGGTTTTGGGATGCTTCTTCCGGATGATGCGGACGAATGGTTCGTAGACCTTCTCAAGCGTTTCCCAGTTTTTATTATTCGCCATAAAATCCAGGACGAAGCAGGAGGCGTCGATTTCCGCAACTGCCTGCGCGATCTCTTTCTCCCCCTTCCCGTTTCCCGAAAAGCCGAGGTTGACGAAATCGAGATTGAGTTCCCGGCACAGGATGGCTTCGTAGCTCATCCCGGCACGGCTCGCACAGCCGCCTTGGGTGATGGAGGTTCCGTAGAAGACAACCGGTTTCGGTAAGGCAAAGGGGGCGGGCGCTTTGATAACGGCTTCCGGATCGACGCCGATCGCCTCGACTGTCAGCCCGTTGTAAAGGGGGAGATAAAGCACGTGGTCCCGCATTTCGGGGGTTGCGCTTTTAAAATAGACGTGTTCGACGCCGGTATCTTTTCCGTGAATCGCCGTTCCGGTATAAGTTCCGTTGGTGTAGAGGTCAACGCCGCTCTGCCCGAAGACGTGCATGTTTTTCATGCCCGACATACTTCGGTTTTTGTAGCGGATTCCCAATGTGGAACAGTTGCTTTTCAACCGGATTCGCGCCCCGCTGGTGCTTTGGGCCAGACTCCAAACGGGTTTCCGCACGATCGGCTCGATCCGCTTGGGAAGGCGGAAGAGATCGGGGGTGTTTTCATCGAACCAGGGCAAACCGTTGACCTGGAGGGATGAATCGGGGAATGGAATCCATCGAATACTCTCTTTCGCCTGCAACGAATAAGGAAAAAGGATCGTCATGAACAGCATCGCGATCAGCAATCTGGTTTTCATGGAAATTTACTCCTCGCACCGATTTCGGTCGACTTTTCGTTCTGATTGTCGGTTTTCAGTCAATATATCATACAAGAAACAATCAAGCCAAGGCTCTTCACCTATGTCATCGATGAATGTTTCGAATCTTTTATTTCTTGATAAGAACTCTAGCACTGAAATTTAATTCGTGAAAAAATGTTACAATGGAGAATGAAATGGGCGTAAGAGATGAGGGAGGATTTCTATGAACGGTGAGATAGCGGTGAATACATTAAATTATGTTGAGATCGTGATCGGTCTGCTTGGCGGGCTGGCGCTATTTCTGTTTGGAATGGAGCAGATGACCGAATCGATGAAAATCGTGGCCGGTTCGGGAATGAAGAAACTGCTTGCCCGTATGACGTCGAACCGGATCAAGGCGGCTTTTACAGGCGCGTTTGTTACGGCGGTTGTCAATTCGTCGTCGGTGACGACGGTGCTGGTCGTCGGATTCGTATCGGCGGGTCTGATTACGCTGTCGCAGTCGGTTGGTATTATCCTGGGCGCGAACGTCGGTTCGACGATCACGGCGCAGATCATCGCGTTCAATGTGACGAAATACGCGCTGGCGATGATCGCCGTTGGTTTTTTCGTTCATATTGCCGTGCGGGATGAAAAGGTGCGGCATTACGGCGTTATGGCACTGGGATTGGGGTTGCTGTTTTTGGGGATGTCGATGATGAGCGATGCGGCGAAACCTCTGCGCACCTATCAACCGTTCATCGACCTGATGATGAAAATGGACACTCCGCTGCTGGGGATTACGATCGGAGCGGCCTTTACGGCGGTGGTCCAGAGTTCCGGCGCGACCACGGGTATTATTATCGTACTTGCGAGTCAGGGTTTCGTGACATTGGAGGCGGGCATCGCCTTGGCGTTCGGTGCGAACGTCGGCACGTGCATTACGGCGTTGCTGGCGGCGATCGGAAAGCCGAGAGAAGCCGTCCAAACCGCAGTCGTTCACGTACTATTCAATATTATCGGCGTTCTGATCTGGATTTTACTGATCGATCAACTCGCCGGTTTC
>CAZSIZ010000449.1:0-4410 GCA_964606645.1 uncultured bacterium | reverse complement strand
TATCTCAAGGAAGCCATTAAAGCAACCAACCGAGCCGGAGAACTCGTGAAACAGCTTCTTACATTCAGCCGGAAATCGCAGATCGAGTTGAAACCTGTCGACCTGAACCAAATGGTCAAAGAAACTTTTCAACTGGCGCGCCAGACGATCGACCGGCGGATCGACATGGATCTTCAAGTCGCTGAAAAACATCTCCATATCCTGGCCGATGAGGCACAGATCAATTCACTTATCATGAATTTGCTGCTGAATGCCCGCGACGCCATCACCGATACGATGGATGGAGAACGGGGAGGCGACACGTTCGTTATTACCGTTTTGATCCACATCCAAACCGGGGAGCAATTTGCAATCGTCCGTGTATCGGATAACGGGATCGGGATGGACAAGGAGACCCAGGAACGCATCTTTGAACCTTTCTACACCACCAAAGAAGTGGGGAAAGGAACGGGCTTGGGTTTAAGCAGTGTTTATGGAATCGTCAAACAGCACGATGGCCGAATTGAGATTGAAAGCGTACCCGGCGAAGGAACGACGTTCAGGATTTTCCTGCCCATCGTGACTGAGCATGATTCCAAGGAAGAGGAAGCACCTGGAGAGATTCCCGGCGGGACCGAGACGATTCTCCTTGTTGATGATGAGGAGATGATTCGCGATCTGGGGAAGAACATTTTGGAACAATGGGGTTATACGGTTATTCTTGCATCGGAGGGCCGGGAAGGCTTGAATGCTTTCCTTCAGAATCAAGAGCGCATCGATCTCGTTATTCTCGATCTGTCCATGCCGAAGATGTCGGGCCGTGAGGTGTTAGCCCAGATTCACGCTGTTTCGCCGGAGACCAGTGTGGCGGTCAGCAGTGGATACTCTCCGGCAGGGATCGAAAGAGAGGAATTGGAACGGCGGGGAGCCACAGGATTTCTTTCAAAACCTTACTTGCCTTTTGAAATGCTGCGGTCCGTTCGAAATCTGTTAGATACGTCTCGATAGGAATAACGGGAATTTGGCTTTGGTTTTATCTCATTCCTTCAGTATTATTATGCAACATAGTATTATGATTTCTGTGGAGATGCCGGGACGGCGTTTCCAGAGAAACTACCGGTATCGAAAAATTACATCCGTGACTGAACTCAAGGACAATTGAAATGGTAATATCTGAAGAAATCGTTCAAGCAAAACAGGGCACGGTTCTGATGAAACAGGGCGCGTATGGGGATAGCGCGTATCTGTTATTACAGGGTAAATTGATTGTGGAGAAAACGAAGGAAAACGGAGAAATGATGATTGTTGCCCAGCTGACTCCGATCAACCTGGTTGGCGAGCTGGCCCTTTTTGACGAAATCAACCATTCGGCTACCGTGACCGTCTCGGAAGATGCAAGACTGATCGTTCTGAAGAAACACCGTTTGAGAACAATGATCCACAAGAGTCCAGAAATTACGGAAATTATCATCAAACTTCTCTGCAATAAACTCAGGACACTCCTTCCCAGCTAGCCTCACTCTACTTAACTGGGTGATTTCTTACCCACATTTATGTCGTACACTCCTGAAGGCCCGTCGTATCAACATCTCACACCGACGATGCTATGATACGTTCTGAATAAGTCTTGAAAGGATTACCTTCTATCGTGTACAAGTTATTGCTAATCGCGCTGGCCGGCGGAATGGGCAGTTTGGCGCGCTATGGACTTTCGGGCATCGTGCAAAGGTTGATGGGAAGCGGATTCGCCTGGGGAACGGCGTCAGTGAACGTTTTAGGCTGCCTGCTTTTCGGTGTCGTCTGGTCGATGACGGAGGAGAGTACGCTCATCAGCGGTGAAACGCGGGCCATTATTCTCGTCGGATTCATGGGCGCGTTCACGACGTTTTCAACCTTCATTTTCGAGACGGGCGAAATGATGCGCGACTCGCAATGGATTCTGGCGTTGGGAAACGTCGCGGGACAGACGGTGCTGGGATTAGCGGTATTTTTCATCGGTCTCGCGATCGGCCGGTTGCTATAATCGCAGCAATAATAATGACCGGAAACACGTCAATCCCGCATTTCCGGCCACTGTTTTCGTTCGCGTAAACCAACTATTTCATCACAAAAACGAACGTGGGATCGAGGGGATAGCGTCCGAACCGCTCGCCGTAGATCGCCAATCCTCCCGCCAGCGAATCATCGGCCTCCAGACGCAGAACGATCGCGTTTTCCGCTTTCGCCCGCTTCAGCACGGACGGGGGAATCGCGGCGGAAAGCAGATAGCCGTACGATCCGGCTTCGCGCAGTTTGTTATCGCGTTTCTGCGAATACCACGACAGGATACCTTGATGGTCGGCGGGATCGTCGGGAAGATCGAATTGGCCGATCGATTGCCCGGCAACCTGAACGCTCACCGAACTTGGGAAACGCCGTTCATCGGTCATGGGGTAGGAATTGGGATTCAGGCTGGGATCGTGAGTTCCCTTTCCCAACATGAAATCGCCTTCCACTTTCTTCGCACCGTCGCGGTCTTTCCCAAATAACTTTTTCGCGGACGCTTCGACCCGGAACGTGGCTTCGGCGATATCCTCGACGTTCAGGCCATCCGGCCAGGGAATTCGATACTCGAAGTATCCGGACCCCGCTCCGTTCACCTTCAGACCATCCATCACGTTCCACTGTTTTTGAGACCAATCGGATTGGGTAAAACGTTTGGGAGCAACCCGGACAACGCGAATCTTTTTTCCGTCAACGATCCGTGTTTCAGTGCGTGGAGCGGATTTTTCTGCAATGAGAAACGTCGTGAAATTCCGATGCAATGTATTTCCGACGGTATCCTCCAACGCCACACTTAAGACCGCCAACGCCGGTCGTAGGGGCATTTTGACTTCCATCGGAGTCATCGCTTCAGCCATCCACGGTTTGAATGGAACGTTGACGGTCGATCGAGCGTACGTCTCACGGCGGCCGAGCGTATCCCAACCGTAAAATTCACTCCGAAGCCGTAACGAATCACCGGCGGCCCGATCCGTCATAAAGGATGCGAACAGGGGAACGCTCACGGTCTCTCCCGGTTTGACTTTTTGACACAACTCGTCTCCCAGAGCGATGTAAAAGGGCGCGTGCAGATCGCGCAAATTCATCCCCGGTGCAAGGCCGTTCATCCCCGTGAATTTCTCAGAGCGGTCGAATCGGAAATACCCATTCCATTCGTTAATCACGTCGTGATGTTCGGTGTAGAGCCAGCCACAGATTTTGGGATGACGCCGCATCTCGTTCATCATAATGTGATAATCCCAGCTCCAATCGACATCGCCGGTGCTTCCATCATAGCCCCAGACGTTGCCACATTCGCTGTTCAGCAGCGGTTGGCCGGACTGTTTGTAGTCCTTGACGAAGTTCCATTCCGAGCCGGGAAAAGTGTCACGACTGACCTGATCCAGTTCGCTGCGCCATTTGTAGCCGGGCCGGTAGGCGTGCCAGGTATTAATGTCGGTTTCGACATGATCGTACAGGCAGGGGGAGTTGTCTTCCACCAAACGGGTGGGATCCAGGGACTTGGCCAAGCGGTACATGGACGCGACCCATTTCTGGGTTTCAGGTAAATACTTGTCATCGGTTTTCAATCCCCATGTTTCGTTGAAGACAATCCATGAGAAGATCGAGGGGTGATTGAAATCGCGCTGGATCATACTGCGTAAGGCGTAATCGATTTCCCCGCGCATGTCGGCGTCCGGCGCGCCCCAGCTGTTGGGCACGTCGGCCATGATGAGCATCCCCAGGCGGTCGGCCCAGTAGAGTTTGCGGGGGATGGAAATCTTAACGTGAACCCGCATCCCGTTCAGCCCGATCCGGCGCGAACGAAGGATTTCGTCCCGCATGAAATCGTCGCTGGGGAAGGTGTAGAATCCATCTGGGTGATAGGCCTGATCCAGCGCCAGTTGAAGGTAGATGGGTTTATTGTTGAGGGCAATATAGGGATGATCCGTACCCGGAAGATTGACGACGCCGATCTTCCGCATCCCGAAATAGGTGTGGACGCGATCTCTTTCTATGCCATCGTCGCTGAGCGATACCGTCAATTCATACAGGAACGGATCGTCCAGCGACCAGAGATGAGGTTTTGGAATCGAGACTTCAAATTGAATCTTTTTTTCGCCTTTAGCAATTTGTTGAATGACGACGGGACGGGCTAAACCGCCGGTATTGAATTTCAGGCTCAACCGCATATCGGCAGGAACGGGATTGAGAAGGCTCGCAGTAACGGAGACCTTCTCCCTGTCGATGTCGGGGCTGAAATGGATGCTGGCCAGAGCGCTCTGTCCACGCGCCTCCAGGTAGGGAGTCTGCCAAATCCCACGCGCGGGACCGTAGCCCTGCTTGCCGTTTAACTTAAACACCGATTTTCGCACGACACTCAAGAAGAATCAAGATCGAACGAATAGC
>CAZSIZ010000448.1:0-4415 GCA_964606645.1 uncultured bacterium | reverse complement strand
CCCTAGAAACTTAGGGATTTTTGATGGATGATTGGTTTCAATTAGTGAGGTCTGACTTTAATAAACAACGAGATTAACCTTCCAATCGATTTGTTGATACCAATCGATTTTGGTAGAACGATCCGGCGTGTGGAATGAAACCGCGCCGGATTTTCCTTTCGCACTTTGACAGCCTCCACGCTCTGTGGGTACAATCAAGCGTCCCAAATAGTATGAAATAACGTCCCAGCACATCGAGGGGAACTGATTGTATGGCCAAGAAAAAAAAACGCCGAAGCAAACCGGCGGCGAAACCGTCTCGATCCAACGCCCCCGATGCCCGTCCGTCCGCCGCCCCGCCGCCGGACGCTCAAGATGGGAGGAAACCTCTATTTGCCAAGCTTCATCCGTTCGCCGAGAAGGCTGTGCGATTACTCGGCGATAAACGCTTCCTCATTCCCTTGTTAGCCGTTTTTATTTTTTGCGTTCACCGGCCCGCCCTCGACGCCTATTATTTCCTCGACGATTTCAAATACATCGACGGCAACGAACGCGTTCAAGACTTTTCCAAGTTGTTCGCCGCCTGGCCCGATTGGATCGGTTACCGCGGAATTGTCCAACTGTCGTTCGCCATCGACTGGCATCTCTTTTCCGGCTCGCGAACCGGCATGCACTTCTCCAGCATCCTCTATCACATCATCGCCGCTTTGCTGGTATGGAAATTATGGATTGAAATCCAGCGCTGCTTTAATCCCGGCCAGGACGTTGGAAGCAGTACGATCCCCGCCGCGCTTACCGCCGTTTTGTTTTTCGCGATTCACCCTCTCGCCACCCAACCGGTCTGTCATTTAATCTCCCGCTCGAATATTCTGGTCACGATCTTCTATCTATTGGGCACGATCGTTTCCTTGATCGTCCTCAGGAAGAAAATCCTCCCGGCGGACACCCTGCGCGCCGCTACTGGTTCTCTCCTTCTCCAGTTCGTGTGTATGAGCGTCTTTGCCGTGCTGGGAATGGCCTCGAAAATCATCGTAATCACTTTGCCGTGCATGGTCTTGATCGCCAATACACTCGCGCTCGGAAATCGATCCGTCAAACACCGTATTATTTACGGCCTGATTTTCGTCATCCCATACATCCTGATGATCGGCGCTTACTTATCGTTCAGAAAATATCTATTCGGTAGTTTTCTCGGATTCGGCGACATCGAGTTTCGCTCGTTCACCGTCAACGCCCTGACGCAATCCGTCGTCGTCTTTTTCTACTACCTACCCAGAGTCTTCCTTCCTATCAATCTCCATTACGATCCCTTTTTCCCGGAATACGCCTCGCTCTGGAACGCGCAGGTATTAATTTCCATCACGCTATTGGCCGTGCTGTTCGTCGCCGCTTTTCTCTGCCGCCGGAAAGCGCCCGCGATCGCGTTCGGGATCCTCTGGTTTTTCGTCACCCTCTCGCCCACGTCGTCGTTTCTTCCCCTGATCGATGTCGTCGCCGAGCGCCGCGTGTATCTTTCCCTGATCGGAATCGCTCTCATCGCCGCCACCGTTCTGCACGGGTGGCTGAGCCGCCATCCCCCTCGCGTTGCGAAACGATTTGTTTACACTGCCCTGGTGCTATTCGTCGCCGCCTTTTCCGTTATGTCTTACGGCCGCAGCAAGGATTTCACCGATTACTACACGCTGGCGGTCAAAGATATTAACCAGCAACACCCGCATGGAACGATCAAACCGCGAACGGTGGTCTATTTCATCGGAGGCGCACTCGATGATAAAAAAGTCGAACGTGCTTACGATTTTCTCGAAGAGAAAAACTTCAATTATGATATTTTGGTGGAGTTCCTCTTCTCCAAAGGGACGGTGGAATACAACGATTTCGATAACTTTCTCAAATTCCTCACCTTTTCCGGAAAGCACACCGAATCGCTGAAACGCTTCATCGACCGCTACTTCAAGGAAAACATGACCGACATCACGATGCTCGTTAATTTGCAGAACGTGTTTGTCTCTTCCGGCGATTTTACAGAGGCCGAACGCATTGTCGATTACACCTTGAATCTCGCCCCGGACAATATGGATTCGCTGCTCAACAAGGCGAATATATACAAAACCCGTGGTGACACGCCAAACATCTACAAATACATCAAGATGGCTGTCGACCGTCATCCTCAGTCGCGATTACCACTCCAGCATCTCATCAACTTTTTCGAGGTCAACGGTCTGGACACGACCCAACTCAAACAACGGATGAACGAACTTCCAGAAGAAGATATGAGGTATACGAAGACATTGAATGAGAACGGCTCGTAATGATGACGAAATGCAAATTATGGAGATGATAGAATGATGAAGCGAATGAACCTCTCTTTTCGATCGAAGAATGGGTCCCGGCTGGCATGGATAGTACTATGTCTCTTCGTCCTGTGTCGCTTAACGGACGCGGTGGGCGTAGGCACGCGCTATCCCGACGAGCGGAAAACACTCGTGGACGAAAAAACCGGCCTGACAATCACCGCGCTGACCTCGTCGCCCCACCTGGACAACAAATTCTATCAAACCCACCCCAGCTGGCTGGCGGACGGCAGGCACATCGTCTTCGTCTCCAATCGGGCTGGGAATCTCCATTTGTTCGCCGTCGATCCGGAGACCGGGGTCATCGTCCAGCTCACTGAAGGCGTTTCCGTCCATCACGCTTGCCTGGAACGCCGCTATCCCAGTTTCGTCACCATTCAGGATCGCAATATCAAGCGAATCGATGCCGCAGCGATTCTCCACGACAGCGCCGACGGTTCGCTCAAACCGGCCGGCGCCTACGAGACCGTGATTGGGATCTTCCCCGAATACTACGAGTTGCGGGATGTCCCCACTCTCGATGCGAATGGAGAGTGGATCTACCAATGCGCGAGGAACATCGAAACCGATCAGTGGTTTCTTCTGAAATTCAACTTAAAAAATGGAACCTGCGCCGAGTTTCTGAGTCCATCGTTCAAGCCGGGACACATCCAGGCCAATCCCGTCGTTCCCGGCCTCGTCATGTACTGTCACGAAACCGGCGGCGACGCGCCCAATCGAATGTGGATCGTGCGTTCGGACGGTAGCGGAAACCAGCCGTTCTATCGGGAAAAAGAGAGCGAATGGGTGACACACGAAAATTGGTGGGGCATGGACCGCGCCCTTTTCAATCTCTGTGACTTGAAAGGCCGCCCCCAGGCGATCATCTCCGTGCGGTATCCGGACCGGAAATTCTTCCTTCACTGCAAAGGACCGTTTTGGCATGTCTGTGGAACGCCGGATCAGCGCACGATCGTCGGTGATACATTCAATGGCGAACTCTACTCGATCGACACTGCCCTTGGAGAATCACGTTTGCTGACCCAGGGCCATCGCCCCAACGATAATGTCCACGCCCATCAATCCATCAGCCCCGATGGCCGGACGGTTCTCTTCGCGTCCGGTAAACTGGGCGGAACGAATATCATGACGGTCGACATCCCCCTCTGGTCCCAACTCCCTAAATAAAGGAAATCATTGGTTCGACACATCGCTTTCATCGGGCCGGGTTACGTTATTTCTTTCCTTCTGTACTAATCCCCCAAACCCGTTCAAGCATGTCCAGTCCACCTGGATCGTGCCGCATGATCTCTGCCCGCACGAAGGGGTAGAAATCGTTCGTGCCGAAATAAGCCTCGGACAATTCAGCGAAATATTCTTGATCGTTGTTCAGCGCGTAGGCCCGCTGCATCTCCCCGTTGTAGCGAAGCACCGACTCGTAAGTTTTGCTCTCCTTCGC
Organism: uncultured bacterium; assembly: GCA_964606645.1. Taxonomy (GTDB): domain Bacteria; phylum Hinthialibacterota; class Hinthialibacteria; order Hinthialibacterales; family Hinthialibacteraceae; genus CAZSIZ01. The sequence goes on along the minus strand of CAZSIZ010000448.1, from coordinate 647 downwards.
CTGTTGGTAAGCGTTCCGTATCGCTTCACAATCATATCCCAGCACTTGATGGTGATAGGCGTGCGCCAATTCGTGCAGAACCATCGCAGGCTGTTCGTGCGTCCAGCGAAGAAAATTCGTCGCGTTGGCGATATGTACGGAGCGGGCTTTTTTCGGATCGAATCCATGCTCTTCCAGCCATCGCGGCGAAGGGTGATACACCGCGCAGGGAAACTGCCTGGCCTTCACGTCCACCCAGATGGAGACTTGGTGAAGCGCCTTCAGCGCTTTTTCTGGAACCGCCCGGTTGATGTCATACAGTTTAACGTCCAGCAAATCCAACACCCGTCGCCCCAGTTCCTTCTCTTCGGTCAACAACCGTTCGTTCAACTGAACCGTCCACCCCTGAATAAATCGAGAAATGTAGGTGCTAGGCTCGCCTTCCTCTGAATCGGAAAAGGTGATAATTCCAAACGTAGTTATAATCAGTAGTGATATAATGATTTGATTTTTTTCCAACATCGGCCATTCCTTTAGGTTCCCTCTCCCTCTGGGAGAGGGCTAGGGTGAGGGTGAATTCGCAAAAAATTTGTAATAAAAAAATGAGTTTTTCGTAGGGTGGGCTCAAAGCGTACAGGCTGTGTCACAATAATTCTCGTTACCCATCC
>CAZSIZ010000447.1:0-4441 GCA_964606645.1 uncultured bacterium | reverse complement strand
TAGAAACTTAGGGATTTTTGATGGATGATTGGTTTCAATTAGTGAGGTCTGGATTGGGGCGGGAATAACTTATTCTTCTTCCACGTCTTCAAGCTCACCGGGTTTCACATAGGTGGCTATGACGATCTTGGATGGTTCTCTCAAGCCATTGATGGGACACGTTTCGCAGATATCCAGGGGTGGAACGGGGTGATCGCAAACAAAATATTCCTGAATCCTAATTTTGCTTGGACTGTATGACGGGCAATAACAAGCTCTCTCTATTGCTAATTCACGATCGAATTTCTGATTATTCTGTTCCATTTTTTTTGATTCTTTTCGATTACTTTTTCTCTTCTACTCATTATATTCCAAATAATCCATTAAACAAATTTTTTCTTTATTCACCCTCTTCCGGAGGTCTCATAGGCATCAAAACATATTTATACTCTTCTTTTCCGACAATTCTAAAAACACCAGGTTTTCTTGAATCTCTTATCTCCATTTCTATTTTCTCATCATCCATAACTCTAAGATAATCAAGTAGGAATCGATTGTTATACCTTATTTCTATTTCTTCACCATCGTATTCAGCGTCTATTTTTTCTCTTCCTTCCCCACCTATTTCCTCTCTTTCACTCAATATTTCTATTTCTCCTTTTCTTATCCGTACAATAACCATATTTGTATCTAAATTTGTTAACCATGAAACCCTTTTAATAGCAGAACTAAATTCATCCCGGTTCATCACAACCTTTATATCACTATCCGGAGGAACGATCTTTTCATATTGCGGGTAGTTATCGGAAAGAAGGTTTGAGATGATCGTAGTATCTCCAAATTGGATCTGAACTTTTCTTTCCATAAATTTAAATTGAACTATTCCCTCATCGTACAACGATCTCTGAACCTCATAGAGCGTTTTCGATGGAATTAAAGCATCTATCTCCTTATCAGGTAGATTTTCCCTTTTTGTTTTATAAATAGATAATCTTCTACCATCTGTTGAAACCGTTTTTAACTCATTTTTTTTTATTTCTATTTTTACACCATCTAACTCATACCTCGCTTTTTCGCTAGATGTTGCAAATAATGTCTTTCTAATAATATCCTTTAATTCCTCTGCCTCTATACTTATCTCTTCCCCTTCCTCCAAATAAATAAAAGGAGGAAACAATTCACCAGACTGTCCCTTCATTTTTCCCTTAAATTCTTCACATTCTATATGAATCTCTTCCTCTTCCTTCTCAATGAAAACATCCCCCTCCGGTAAATCATTAACCAGGTTTATTATTATCGTCGAAGGAAGAACGATTTCTCCCGATTTTTCGACTTCAGCATCCCCTTCACAACGAATCGTTAAACTTAAGTTTGTTGCTATAAAAACAATTTTGTTCGATTCCTTGTCGCATGAAAGAAGAATATTTTCTACGATTGGATTTGAAATAGGACTTCCCACTGCGTTCTGTACGACGGAAATCCCTCGAATAAGTGTTTGGTTTGAACTTTTGAATTTCACGTTCTTTTATCCTTTTTTTATAAATTCTTTAAAATTTAAATTTATAATATTATTCTTATTATGGTTGTTAATAGTTATAAAAAAAAGCATAAGTGTTTGAATAATATAAATTTATAAAATTTATAAAAAATTTTAATTATTGGATTACTTTTAATAATCTCTGGATAAAGTAAATCTAAATTTTAATAATTAATTTTTCCAAATAAAATATACAGATTACTAACAGATTTTTAACCTGGTGCTATGATAGCATATATCGTTAGCCTTGCGAAGACGATAAAGTTGACAACAGAGCATTATTAAAATATATTCGATAATAGAGTTATAAAAATTTTTTGGAAGAGAAGAAAATGAAGAAAAAAGGCTTTTCATTAGTCGAGTTACTCGTAGTCGTAGCGATAATAGGAATATTGTCCGTAATTCTCGTGCCGAATGTTCAAGAACAACTCCGTAGAGCGAAAATAGCAAAAACCAAAGCCTTAATAGGTGGTTTGGAGGTGTTCATTGTAGCGTATAAAAAAGATTTTGGGAAATATCCAGAAAGTTTCGATCCCCAAAAACTATTTTATGCAATCGTTGAAAAAGCGAAAAATCCCTATGAGCCGAATAGCGACGAGTCACGACTCATGGAAAGAAGCGATTCCTTATGGGTTAGAGAAGATGCCCCGTTGGTATCGGCTAATCTGATAGAAGACGCACTCCAAAGAGCCGGCGTCCCTTCATCCGCCTTACGCGCACAAGAAGATGGACCGGTATTCATCGATGCGTGGGGAAATCCGATTTATTTTATAAGCAGCGATATATACAACCCAGGAGGAAGAACGGATTTTAGGAAGACAAACAATAATACCCGGCTTGATCTTGAAAAACCGTGCGCCTACGAAATGAGAAAGAATAAAAGATACAAGCCATTTAAACCAAGCTCTTTCCAGCTGATTTCATTTGGTCCAGACGAAACAACGATAACCCCCAGTAACTCAAACGGTGGAATTGGATCGATGCTTTCTTCTGACAATCAAGACAACGACGAGGATGGTTTCATCGATAATTCGGACCGTATTAGAAGCGGTGATCGCGGGAGCAACGATCCAGAGGTAATCGCGGAAGACGATATAACGAATTTCTAGTGAAAAAGAAATTGAAAAAAACAAAAATAATAAACAAAACCACAACATTTTGACAATTCTCAAAAAGAATCCACATCATCTTGTGTGAGTCTCGTACTCCGATCACATCCTTCCAACCCATTGGTAACGCTTCTACCACCAAAAAATCAAAACGTATAAAAAATAGGAGATGAACAGGAACTGAAGCACGAGAAAGAACCAAAAGACCCATGATTTCTTTTGAGAACGCGTTTCGTACTTACTCTCTTGTGGTGCGTTCTTTTTATAAATCATATCGATCTTTTGCTGATAGCGTTTTTTGACGGAGAGAATGGATTGCCGGATTTCTTGATGGAATTCCTTGTTTTCCGGATCGCTCAACGCCATTTCCAACTCGGGTAAAATCTCTATCGTCCCGAAACGTCCAATAAAAATAACCACTTTTTTACGAATCTCAGGAAGAGAATCATTCAAACCTCTCAAAATATTCGGGAGGTAATTAGGATTATTCAAACTGCCGAAAAAGTCGTACGCGGCTTCTCTTACAAATTCAACAGGGTCGTTCAGCACAGGTAAAATCTCATTCGGAACGATGTACCCGTAAGCCATCTGATATCGAATGACACATTCTCTAATCAACGGGGATGATGATTCGAGTAAAGAGAGCAGGGCTTTAGAAATACGTTCGTCACCGAATTCTCGAAGCGAGTGAATGCGATGCAGCATTTCTTCTTCATCGCCCTCGAAGATCTTTGGAAGCATCTCATCGATCTGTTTTTCAAGAGCTCGAATATCTTCCAATCTCAGCCGGGCTAACAGGAACTCTTCTCTGGCAATCGCGATTCTTTCGAAAATTTTCCGTGCGAGACCGAGGCATCGATAATCGATGAAATTCTCTCCCAGATCGTACAGAACCTTAAAATCGATGTCCTTTTGCGCAAGAAGTGTTTCGGTTATTCTCCGGGCCGCCGCCATCCGTCCTTGTTTCGCATGGATGATAATCAGCCAGTAATTGGCACCATTGACGATGGCCGGCTGCTTTTCCTGTTTGAGCAGACGCGCGAAAGCATCGATCGATTCCTCATATAATCCCTGCTCGAATAGCGCTCTTCCCCAAAGCCCAACACTGAGAGGCTGTACCGGTCCAAGCATCGAGGCACGGGAAAAAACACGCGACGATTCGCTGAAATCGTGAATCTCAAATAGAAGGCGGGCAAAATGCTCTAAAAACATCGTGCAGGCCGGTTCGAGTTCGATGGCTCGTTCGTATAACCTTCTTGCCTCCTCGTGTTTCCCGTCTTCGTGGTAGGCGTATGCGATATTGAAATGGGTCAGCGCGCATTTCGAATCGACTTCCAGGGCGGTCATATATTTTTCTATCGCTTCCTTCGTTCGTCCGTTTTCGAGAAGCTCTCGGCCAAGATCGAGGTGCTTTTTCACGTCTTTTTTTACGAGGAAGGTAACCCGTTCGGAATCCGAATGGAGTGGCGTCTGGACACGGGGATTTTTCAGAGAAAAGAATTTCTTATGAAATGATTTATATAGATTCTTAAAATGTTGCACGAGAGTACACCCAATCCCCAAACCGTTTTCGGCTTTCTATCACCTGGAATGTTATTTTAACTTTGTTCTGAGTGGACTGCAATAACCGAACGACGTGAAATGACTTTATTACGGGGATCAGTGAGATTGAAAGCCAAACAACCGCTACCGAAGCTGATACCTAATTTTATAAACAGTTATATTTTCAGTAAGTTACAGGCATGGCCGACGGACCTGCAACTCATTGGACGAAGCGGCTACGCCGCAGGAATCGTGAAGCCGAGGTGATCGAAAC
>CAZSIZ010000446.1:0-4444 GCA_964606645.1 uncultured bacterium | reverse complement strand
GGAGTCTCCCGTCCTTTTTGATTTACTTGTGATAGTGAATGGTGGGCTACGCTTCGCTTTGAACCCACCCTACAATTTTCTAATCGTGATAATATCCTGCTTGACTAATAATATATCGTGAGCGCCGGATGTTAAGCGTATCGATCGGACCGGGTGCGGGCTGTTTCCCGATCTTTACGGAGCCGGTGTGCGTCCTTACTATGAATGAACGGCTGTCGAAACGATGAATGACGAATTAAAACCTATCGATACTGGAATAAAAAGGCAGAGCGCCCAGATGACCTTCTGGCTCGGGCTGGCCGTCTGCCTACTGTTTCCACTCGTTCTCGGGTGGCAGATCGCCCGTAATCCCTTATTTCTTTATTCGTATAGCCTGCCAGAGTATTTCAATTATCTTTTTGCCGGGGGCTATTTCGCTTACGTATTCAACGGCGGGATTCTCGATACTGAATTTATTCCAATTCAAAACGTTAATATACTGTCATGCGCTGCGGTCTATGCGGGCGGTTTGATCCCGCTTAAAGGGACAGTGGTGCTCTGGCTTGGGCAGTCGCTTCTTGGACTCTACTTCTTCAGCCGGATTTTCCGCCTGATCGAACGATGGCTCGATCCAACCGAGTGTTTGTTCGCTGTCATTCTGCTGAGCGTCCATCCTTTGCTTTGGATTTCGCTTCTATTCGCCCCGTCTCAAGTGCTTACAGCAGCGTTGGTATTTGAAGCCATCATCCGATATCCTCACGGAAAGATGATGGAAACGGGCTGGTTCGTTGTTCTGCTGCTGTTAAGTTTGTCCGGCGCAATGGGTTTCTTTCTGGCAGTGTTCCTGATGTCGACTACGATCGTATACCCACTCTTCTTCGTTAAGACCTTTTCTGAATGGAAAGCATCCGTTACCCAGCACACCGCCGCATCTCTTGCCGCTCTTCTTCCTTCCTTCGCTGTCTATGGATTCCTGTCGTGGCAGTGGCAGACGTTGGGGGGAGCACGGTTGGCGGATTACTCTACTCCGTTCAGCGAACTATCGTTTCATCGGCTCTTATCCGGCGAATGGACGATGAACGCGCGGGAATTTTTTCGTTGGTTGAGCGCTGGATGTCTGGAATTGCCTGTGTATGTTCCGGTTTTTGGAATCCTGGCATTGGCTGGGCTTCAGGTGAGTGAGCAGGATAAAGTGGGATTACGCCGGCTCAGTTCGATTGCGATTCCATTTTTATCCTATACGATTTTTTTTCTGACGTTCGTTTCTCCGGAGAATTCGCGGGGATGGTCCCTGGTTGTTTTCGTGCTGGCAACCGCTGCGGCCATTCGGGGATTGCACTGGGCGGGTAACCGGATTCCGAATTACTCTCAATGGGGTATGGCTTCGGGGACTTGTCTACTCAGTGTATTGTCCCTCGCGGCGTTTATGAAACCATGGGCCGAAGTGGCGGATCGCGGTAATTACAGCGAGCATGTCTGTGCCACGATTCAGCAGGTTCTGGATACCTCGCCGGACTTGCCCGCCGAAGAAATGGCCTACCGCTTTTCCGCTCCGGCTGCCGCCCATATTTCCCTTTTGAGAAAAGCGTTTCCTATCGGACTTCACGTTCTGGCACGCTTTGAAACCGTTTATGCCAAGCACGGCGGATTTCAGTTCGATCTGAAAATGGCTCCCGCGCCACGACTTGTCATTCTGTATCCCCGGTTCGAGGAAATCACTGAAGACCGCAGTCAAAATATGAAAACCTGGCTGCCAGAATCCGACAGGAAGACTCTCGCACACTACCACCATACCCAATCGTTTAACCTCGATGTCTTTACACGGAGTTCCGAAAATAAAACGGCTATTTTCCACGGCTGGCTGCGGCGTTTGTACGAAAACGGAAACGAATTCGAACCGGAAATGATGCGGCCCTTCTATACGTCGGCGAAAATTCATCATCTGGACATTGACAGCGACGCCGCACCGAAATATTCGATGGATTCAAACCGGTTTCATTCACTGGGAATCATCGATCCGATTTTACCCCTGAATTCTATCGCTCGTGAAACGATTCAACACCGCGTGGGCATGGAATGGAATTTCGAGACGGGATTTCAGCATTCCAAACAGACCGGAACGGCGTTTGCTCTTGAAACGGATTTGGAACCGAAAAGCGGGGGCGGGTATTACGTCAGCTCGGGAAATGCCGTCACCCAATCGGCGCTCGGAATTCTGGAGTCCAAACCGTTTACGATCGAAGGGGACGACCTGACAGTGGCCGCGTCGTTTCCCAGCGATTCGACATCGGCGTTTTTCTGCCTGGCAGTCCATCAGCAAGCACCAGTTCGGGACGGAGTGAAACATATCTTCGACCATCGTCCCGGCGAATTGCTTATGGGAGGGACGTTTTTCTATATCAAGCCGTCTCATCTGACCTATCTGTCCGAAGAGACGGTTCGGGGGTGGCGCGTGGTTCGGCTGATGCGGGAGGGAAACGGTCCAGGTTGGCAAACCATCCTCTGGCCGGTCGACGCCTGGAAGAACCAGCAAGCGGTCTGGATGGCCGCCGACCGAGACCGGAATGGCTCGATCCGGATCGATCGAATCGCGCAATGGAAACGTCCGGCCACCCTCCGATGGAATTTCGAGAACGGAACCTACACTGGCTGGCAAGTTATGGGTACGGCATTCGGTACTGCACCGGCCTTTGGTTCTTATGGAGAACAGACGGCCATTCACGGTTATGAAGGAAACTTTTTCATCAATTCATTCTGGAATGGATCGGATGAGGTGACGGGGACGCTGACCTCTCCACCGTTCATCGTGACAGGAGACCGGATTGAATTTCTGATTGGCGGGGGGGATGACGAAGATCGTACGGGAGTCGTTTTGGTTGTGGATGAGAAAATCGTGCTTCGTGAAACGGGGGAACGCTCGGAAAGCCTTCGCCGGATTCAGTGGGATATCCGGGCCTGGCGCGGCAAAGAAGCGCGGTTACGAATCATCGATCTATCCCGGAAACCGTGGGGGCATATCCTTGTCGATGACATTCGAATCGATCGGATTTCCAAGAGATGAATGGTTGACTTAGTTCTCTCCGGTATCCATGATGGTCTCGTCCTCTTTCAGAGAAATGATTTTCTCCACTTTCAATAAAATAACCAGTTGTTCGTTCACTTTGCCCATTCCCGTGATGAAATCCGTGTTCAAGGTCGTTCCCATCGGCGGCGCCGGAGATATCTCATCAGCGTTGATTTGGAGCACTTCCGACACTTCGTCGACCACTATTCCCACCACGCGCTTACCGATATCGACGACAATAATTCGTGTGGAGTTATCGTTCTCACATTCGTCCAGGTCGAATTTTCGCCGCAGGTTGATGACGGGAATAACCTGACCGCGCAGATTCAACACCCCCTCCACGAAATGAGGGCTTTCGGGAATGTGGGTTAATGTAGTGTAGCGGATAATTTCTTTGACGTGGAGAATGGGGATGCCGTATTCTTCCCCTTGTAATTCGAAACTGACGTATTGGCGGGTCAATTCCACGTTCTCTGTGGTTTCATCCATTGGGCTAGCTCCTTTTCATATCGGATGTGATTTCAATTGCGCAATAAACCGAATCGCTCACCTCGAATATATTAATATCAAATTCTAGAAATTAAAGATAGGCCGAAATCAAAAAAGAGACGTTCGATGGTGATAACCGGTTCAAAGCCGAACAGTTATTTTTAGCAGGATTGCACGACTTTCGGTTTTTTTCCTTCGCAATCTAAGAGAATTGCGAAGATGTAGACCAGCATTTGGTTGAAAAACGAGTCGGACGATGTATCCAGGACCAGAAATACACCCAGCTGATTGAGACGCTCGATCACTTGATCGTCGTGTTCGTGAAGCAAAGCGACGATCGGCCGGCCATGATGATGTTCACGAATCCAGTTTATTGAATGAGGCCAATTCGGTGAGAGATTCCGGCCGTCCCAGATAACCACTAATGGCTTTTCTTGATGCAACGTATCCCGAAGATCGTTTTCACTGCTCCATGAAAGGTTCAGACCAAGACGAGTACACAACGATTGCTCAATCTGATTGCACAAATCGGTATCATCCGATATCAGCAGCGCCTCTAAAGAATTACTCATAACAGACCTCTCGATAGAAAGAAAAGTTCATACTCAAAAGTTTAATTATTTCACTCGCTTATTCATCTCAATTCGATAACAAATCTCTTGTATATCGAATTGAATGAATTATAATCATCGAGATCGCAAGATAAATGCCAAAAAATGAGCGTTATTAATACGGTTCGGGAACGGAAAGGTCGAGAGGATTTCCTACCTGAGAATCAATCTGGATTTGACATCTCAAAACCATTAAAATGAGTAGGTTAAAATTGATTCAATTTATGGTAATATAAAAATGATGAGATATTGGACGAAGCGGCTACGCCGCAGGAATCGTGAAGCCAAGGTGATCGAAACG
>CAZSIZ010000445.1:0-4444 GCA_964606645.1 uncultured bacterium | reverse complement strand
AAATCCGGTACGGTCCTACATGGTTTGGCTGGAGCGTTGGGCCTTCCCTAACCGCTCCGGAGATCGTCGAGCAAGCCTCCGGTTCCATTCGAGTTTATCGATTTCTGAGCACTCCCTACGACGCCTCTAACGGGCTGCGAAGCCGAGGGTATCTATACGCCGATTTAAATGGAATTCGTTTGGGACGAATCGATTAAACCGAAAACCACGCCGATCATTTAGTAGAATTAAGCCCTACTTACCGCCAGGATTTGGGTGCGGATTAAAATTGTAACAAGAGTGCGCCGGGCGGGATTCGAACCCGCAACTTCCAACTTGCGAGAGTAGTACTCTATCCAATTGAGTTAAACGGATTCGAACGAGCAACAAGAAAGTAAGGGCTTGGGTTCTAGCGGGCATCTGTATTGGTGCTTGATAGAACCCAAGCCCTTTTTTATTGAAGAGCCGGGGGGATACGCTGTTTTCATTGGAAACGAGAAAAAGATGATTGACATCATCGGGGAGAAGACTATTCTCAACATGATGCGCTTGAACCTGAAAAACATATCTCTTTGAATGAAGGTCATTTTGGAGAATGAGGAACTATGAAGAACGAAAAGAAACGAATCGACCGCCGTTCCTTTTTTGGAACCACCGTTCCCGCAGCCGCCTTGACGGTTATTCCCCGCCACGCCGTGAGCGGCAGTTCATCCACCGCGCCGAACGATAAGATTAACATCGGCTTCATCGGTGCGGGAACCCAGGGGATCCGCCAACTGATCGGCGCACTCCCGAACGAAGACGTTCATATCACCTCCGTTTGCGATCCAAACTTGGAAAGCACCGATTATATCGCATGGTCGAAAAACGAAATTCGAGATAAAGTTCGGAAATTTCTTGACCAACCTGACTGGGACAAAGGTGTCGAAGGCTGCCGCTGCGGACGAAAAGTTGGGAAGCAAATCATCGAAGCCTACTATGCGAAGAACCGGGATTCCGGACGCTATAGGGGATGCCCCGCCTACCGGGATTTCCGCGAACTGCTTGAGAAGGAATCGGATTTGGACGCTGTCTATATCATGACGCCGGATCACCTTCACACCACGATCGCCATCGCCGCGATGAAAAAAGGCAAACACGCCATCACCCATAAATCGATCTCCAACGTGCTAAGTGAAATACATTTAGCGGCTGAAACAGCCAAGCAGACCGGCGTGGCGACGCACATGTTTTGCTCCGCGGGCAATCAATCCACGCCGACGATTTGTGAATGGATATGGAACGGTGCGATCGGTCCCGTTCGCGAAGTGCATAACTGGTCGTCGCGTCCGTTTTGGCCCCAGGGGATGGTTGAACACCCGAAAGAGAAAGTTCGCGTTCCCAAGAATTTCGATTGGGATTTATGGCTTGGACCCGTCCCGCACCAGCCGTACCACCCAGCCTACACCCATGCAGTTTTCCGTGGCTGGTACGATTTTGGTGCGGGGGCGCTGGGTGATATGGGGCACTACAGTTTCTATCAGATTTTCAAAATCATGAAACTGGGTTCCCCCATCAGTGTGGAAGCGAGTCGCAGTCAATACTGGGCCATCATCGATCATCTTTGGAAGAAACAGGAAAACCTTATCTCTTACCCCAGGGCGTCGACAATCCATTGGGGATTTCCCGCGCGGGGTGAGATGCCCCCGGTTTCCCTCTATTGGTACGACGGCGGCCTGCGTCCTCCGATCCCGGAGGAACTGGAAGCGGACGGCGAAGATTTACCTGACGAGGGTTTGCTTTTTGTCGGAGACCGGGGGAAAATTCTAGCCGGTTTCAGTGGCGGCAAACCACGGATTATCCCCAAAAAGAAGATGCAGCAATTCGAGCCTCCTCCTCAAACGCTTCCCCGGCCACAAGGCGGACTGGAGCAATGGATTCAGGCGTGTAAGGGCGGCGAACCGTCGAGCGCCAGTTTTGAAAACGCCTATCCCTTCAGTGAAACGATCGCGTTGGGGAATATCGCCCTGCGAGTTGGTAAAAAGTTGAAATGGGATGCGCGGAAGAGAACTTTCATCGACGCGCCGGACGCCATGACGCATCTCAATCGAAACTACCGCGAAGGTTGGGAACTTTAAGCCTTACGCCGATTACTGCAACAGCCCCGCCTTGTTCGATACCGTTCATCAGGAATTCAAATCCGGGTTATAATAGAGTGGTCGAATGAACGTTAAAAAACGATCCTTGGAGTGGTTCTTATGAAACGGCTGCTTGTTATTCTATTTGTATGTTCGCTGGCCGCTGGGGCAAACGCTCAGTCACGCAACGCCGATGTGCCCTATATCACCGCGATGCTGGAACAGGCAGACGGCTCGCGTGTCTCCGTGAAATACCGCGCGATCCACTGGGGACCGATCACGATGTCGGCGATCGAGACGATGCCGAACGTGCGCGACTATTACAACACGACGATCAACAACAAAATGGCGCTTCTGAATACGAACGTCAAACTGCGTATCGGAGCCGACCAGATCGATCCCGGCGTTTACTACCTGGGTTTCCTGTTCAACCAAGACGGCAGCTGGCAATTCGTGGTCTCCAACGATCAGACCGAAGTGATGAATATCCAGCTTCCCGTGCGCAAGGAAGCGCAAACGGTTCCGTTCCTGTCGTTCGTTCTCACTCCGGGGATCACCGATCGGGACTTCATTTTTACAGGCCTTTACGGTAACCTGTCCACAGCCATGCGATGGACGATTACCGGCGTTCCATCCACAACCGCATCCTCGGCGAACACGGGATTACAACCCAATCCGGCGATGCTTTTACCGCTTCCATCCATCGGGGGCGTAGCGGCTCCACCCAACGTATCTTCCGCGAGTCCACCCGCCGGACGGACAATGGGAAACCGAATGATTCCGGGAACCAACGCCCGGTCATCATCCATGAATAAGAAGCCTGGCTCACCGAGACGGAAAGCGGGTAGTGGATCGTTTCGCCATATGCGCAGCAAACAAACCAAGGAAAAGGATTCATGAGTCGAAAAACACGAAAAAACCGCAGCCGAACGAGAACAAACGCATTCGACCCTGACAAACTATTCAGCAAAAAAGAATTCGATATCTTAAAAGAAGAACTGGCCGATGAGGATGCGGCCAACCGCCACAATCAGCCTTTGGCCACTCTTTTCCTATCCAATCCCCTTCTCAAGTCGGTGCTCATTCCGATGCCTCAAATCATGCCAGTCGTATCCGAAATCCAAAAACGTTTACGGGCCGAAACGAGCCTGGCCGGAACGTCGATCGACGAAAGTGGTATGGGGAAAAAAATTATCGAACAAATCGTCCCTTTAGTCGATGTGGATTATCTTTCCAACGCCCTGATAAACGCCATTAAAGAGATAAAAATCAAACACGAAAAACGGATGCTGCTGTGGGCGTTTGGAGAACTGGCGGTGATCCTGGGTAATAAAAAGGAGCCATCGGAATCACTTGTCGTTCAAATCGTGGCGGTGACGTCCGTTCAATACGGTTCGGGTGTTATCGAGGAAGCAAAAAAGATCATTCACGAAGAGCCTCCCTACGAATTCAGTGCCGAAAGAATTCTCGACGGCTCACTGCAAGAGGACGATTTCGATCTCTTGTTCTCGAACCTCGTCCATTTTGAACCCCATCTATCCGCATTGATTTCGATTTCTGCACTTGCCCTTTTCGAACTCATCAAGCGTCCGTTCGGTTTGCGTTTTCATCAGATCATTCATTATCCCATCGTGGCTAAAACGAAACAGCGTTTGATCGTCGTTCCAGGTAAAACCGAGAACGACGAACCGGAAGAATCCGAAATCGAGAGAATGCAGAAACTCAACAACGCCTGGTCAAGGGACATGAACGCTTCAAACTCCCTCGACGCGATCAAGCAAATCCTGAGAGATATCAAAACCGCCGCGTTCGGCGACGTCGATCCGGAAGCGTTGAGAGTACCTCTCAACGCCGCCGCGTTTTGTCTGCTCTTCCCGGTTTCCATGAGTCCATTCCTCCTCGAATTCTATGAAAAGAGCGGCCAGAACGCGGAGCAAATCAATCCCGAAGACGAAGTCAATCTCATCGTCGAGATGAAGCATTCCCCCGAAGACGCGGGGCATGTACGTCGTTACGCGGATTTGCTTTATGAGAAAAAAAAGTGGAAAATCGCGTTTCAAGTCTACAACCGCTATCTCGATATGATCGACAAACCGGATGAAGATCTGAAAGCCCGATTCGAGCAATTGTTTCACAAGATCATCGAAGAAGCCGACGCGCCGAATCCCGAAACGGACGCTCCCCCTTCGACACTCATCTCATCTTGATAGACAACCCTCACCCAAAAAACCATCGTGTCCGCCTACGACGCGACGCGATGTACACTCTCTCCCAAAGGGCCTACTCTCCGTATACAAATCAGGAGAGGAGAATGGAGCGGGGAGCATCGGCTTCTAGCCGGTGTGTCA
>CAZSIZ010000444.1:0-4514 GCA_964606645.1 uncultured bacterium | reverse complement strand
GCAAACACGAATTATTAACTCAAAGCCTCTATTAATAGATCCTTCTAATCCTTCAGAATGGGTGTATCCCCATCCCATAAGACTTTTTTCTTGGAAATATAATACGTGCGTCCTTTGTCATTATTTCCCTGGAAAAAAAGATAGGTTTGGCCGTCGGTATCCGTAAAAGCGTAGGGATGCCCCGATTCGCTTGAGTTCCATTCCCCCGGTTTGCCATTGGGAAGAATAGGTTCAGTTGAAATACGCTTCCAGTCGATCCCGTTCTCACTCACGGCGCACCCGATTTGCTGTGGCTCATTGTTATAAGCCCCGGCATAGAACATATAGAGTTTGCCGTTATGTTGACAGAGCGCGGCTCCTTCGATACATCGCTTCTCCCACGGTAATGTTGGTTTAAGAATAGGCTTATCGCAGCGCTGCGTCCATCGATCCCGGTTGAAATCCGAATCAAGCGGCGCCGTGGCGACCCCCTGCATTTGTATTTTCATTTCCGGATCGCGGGTCGCGAAATAAAGAAATAGTTTATCGTTAAAAGCGAATACATCCGCGTCGATTGCGCGTCCCACATTCCAATCGCCGGTCGGAGAGAAAATCGGATTGGTTGGATTGCGTTTAAAATGCAGTCCATCGGTTGAGATCGCATGACAGATCGCGTCTTTGGGGCCATTACCATACGTTTGATAGAACAGGTGGATTTTCCCATCCAGCACAATCGCTCCGGGTGCGCACATCCCTTTCTTCTCGTATCCATCGAATTGGCGTTCAATTTCACCCACGCGTTTCCAATGGACTAAATCGTCACTGCGAGCGATTCCAATTCCCCATCCATCCTTCGATCGACCATCCCGATAAGGGGATACCGAATAGTACATATAATAGGAATCTTCAAAGCGAACCACAGCAGGGTCTTTCGTAAATGGTTTGCCACGGGAGGTGTCGGCATAATACATCTCCGGCGTCGCCAGTTCTTGCGCAATACCATCCACCATAAAAAATCCAAGGGAAAATGTCGTGAGATAAAAAAGCATTCTACCTATCATCGATCGATCTCCTTTATATTCTGTTGGATGGGACTTCTCATTGAAAAAAGATCATAATTCCACGGTGTGTTGAGAGTTACGTAGAGCATAGCGAGCCGCACTATCTCTACTATTCTACATCGGTCGTATCCATCCCGTGCGGATTCCGTGGGGGATGAGTCCAGGCCCAATAGGCAACCAGGCCGTATAAGAGTCCAAGCCAGTTGAGGAAAATATCGTTCAAATCGAGCACCCGGTCGGGAAAAAACGATTGCGTCCACTCATCCGCCACCCCGCCCACCGCACAGAGAACCACCGCCACCCAGGCGTCTCTCGGAAACGCCGCCAGTAAGAGCAGCAGGCCGATCGCGAATTGAGGGATGTGAACCAGTTCGGACGGCAGCAGCACGGCATCGGTGTAAACCTCGAACGTGGCCACAGCCGTTATCACCGCGACGATCCACGCTTTCCACGACGGCCATTGGATCGTCAAACGCTTAACCGCCAGGCCGCCGACGCCTCCCAAGCACAGAAAAAGCGAGGCGTACATATACTTGTTGAACGTTTTCCAGCCGTGTTTACCGATATAGTCGGACACGGCGCCGCTCACCATCGATGTTGCCGCGAAGCACGTCACAGCGTAAACGATAGCAATCACGAAAAAAATCTTTTCCCGTCTGGACATCACGAAATTCTTTCAAGTGGATCGGCGAATAGTGGGAATAGTCTAGCACAAAGCCGTTTTTTCCAGAGACGGAGTGCGCGGCTCATTTCCAAACGCTTTGAAGAAAATGGACAAACGGCTTTCAACCTATCGTTTCAGTGTTATTTTTAAATCGCCGATCCATCAGAGAAGGTGACAAAAAGTCAATGACCATTCTCCATTTTTCACTGAGAACACTTATTGCATTCGTCTGTTTAAGTCTCGTTATTGAAACAACCCATTCAGGCGAGAGGGCCGATTCCGTTTATTATGTCTCTCCTGAAGGGACCGACGTACTCTCAAGAGATGGCCGGAATCAACCCTGGCGAAGTATCGGTTTTGCCCTGGCCAATCTTCCCATCGATAAATCCGCGACCCTTATCGTCATGCCGGGCGACTATCCGCGAGTCAGCACCACCCGCCCGTTCAAACACCGAATCACGATCCAAGCCGTCACCCCCCATCAGAGTGTCATCCTGCCGGGAGAAGAAAACGGCCCCGTTCTTTTCAATGGAGCCAGCAATATTTCCCTAACCGGCTTCGTTATCGACAATCGGAACAATCCCTCCGTTTCCAACGCCTTGCACCTCTTAGCGGATTCCTCTGGCATTCATATTCAAGATTGCATCATCACGCATGGTGATTCAGGTTATGTCAGCGCCGATGCGGTGAAGATTCACAGGGGCGTCCATCACATCCTGCTGGAAGGCAACCGCATTTACGACGGGCATGATGAAGAGATCGATATTTCGGACGGCGTTCACGATGTCATTCTGCGCCGCAACGTCATTTACCGCGAACGGTCCATCAGCACCGAAGCGATGCTCTCGATCGATGATCTGAGCCATCGCATCGTTTTAGATGGAAACCTGTTCGCCAACCTCAACCCGGAATGCCAACACGGAACGGTACGCCTGGGAGGAGGCATCGAACATCAGGACGACACGAGCGAACACGCGATCGTCAATAACGCATTCGTAAATACGGCAGGGCAATGCGCCGTTGCGTTCGCGGGCTGCCGGGATGTGCTGCTGACGAACAACGTTTTTTATTCCCATCGAACCGGCGGCAATTTTTTTGCTTCATACCGGCTCTACCCAGAAGCCAATTCAATCCCCGCCGAACGGATTTTCTCCGTGAACAACCTTTTCTTTCAGCCAGAAATCGTGAACGCTTTTACATGGTATCCGCCGTCAAACGACAACCGTGAAGCCATCGCGCGTTCGCACAATACCTATTGGTGTCCCGATCCGGGTGGCATTCCTCAAACGATCGACGAACCGGGAGCCTCCGTATCGGATCCGAAATTGCTCCTTCAAAATGAGTTGAAAAATCCCCCCTCGCTCGAATGGTTCGACTCATTCCAGCTTGCGCCAACCAGTCTGGCGATTGACAGCGGAATCGCGCTGGACAAGCTCGATCTCCCGTCCAAACTTCATCGGTTGACGCAGGATTATTATTCAGGAAACAGCAGCGATCCCTGGTATCAGGAAACCGCCGGAAAAGGTTTCAGAGACGCATTCGGAAATCCCCGAAATTCCACCTCCGACCGGGGAATCCAATCAGCAGGGCGGTAAAGAAGTAGGGTTAATTTTCGCTGCTATATAATTCATTGGAGATATTCTGTTTTTCTTCTATCATAGATTGAAATACAGTGCTTCCAAACCATGTCGAATTGTACGTGTCCTTCCTGTGGGCAAGACTTTTGCTTTTTGTCGTGATTCATAGATTATACCACCCATAATTTATTTTGCAAAAACAGCTTGACTGTCGGCCTGTTTAGTTGTACTATTTATTTTATCGTTCTTGCAGTACAACAAAACAGGCCGACAGAGGAAATCAATGCGAAGATTAAAAAACCAAAACAACTTAGAAAATCAAATTTGGTTTTATGAAAATCCTCCGCAAAATTCACAAGAAGTCTTGCAGGAGAAAAAACATTGGGTTGATATTCGTGATTCTGCGCAAAGGAGAATCGATGCCTGTGATGCCCTTGAAAAATTGTATAGTGAAAATCCACATCCAACCCGTCCCAATAAAATTGAATTACGTACACAAGAAATAAATGAGGACGTTGAAAGAAGAATTCCACTATTAAAAAATTTTAAGGGACTATCGATGAGCTCTATGATTATTGAAATTTTGAAAGAAGGACCTGCAAGACCTATGACAATTGCAAAAATTATTGCTAAAAAACTTGATAGACCCATAAAACATAAAAGCACTAGCGGCATTTTGGACAAACTAAAAAAAGGGAAAATTGCATGTCAGTCAAAAAAAACATTTGGATTTTGGGAATTAACTACCCCTTCAAAGAAGATCAAGCAAAAAGGATTATTCAGTGATGAGGAATTGAAATCTTTAAAATAACAAAGCCGAGAGTTGGCGCTCTCGGCTTTGTAAAACTTGTTGGAGCTTGTGACTCCCCTTACTTCACTTATTAGGGATTATAGCTCGTGAGCTCCTGAAAGTCAAGGAGTTTTTTACTCATGGGCTATTTCTTTGCATGTGCGGTTGAGGGAATTCCGCGCATACGCTCCCCACCATCAACGTAATACTTAAGTGTTCAAAAAAAGGGCGGAGATGGTGGAATGGTATACACAATCAACTTGAGGTTGATTATCCTGCCCGGATATGTGGATTCAAATCCCACCTTCCGCATCATGAATATATCATAGGAGTAAACTAAAATGAAAACAAACAGAAAAAACCCGCCTCCGGGTTACAGGTGGGTTTATATATAATGTACCCCAAAATTCGGACAGTGATTTAAGGTGGGAAACCTCGAAGCC
>CAZSIZ010000443.1:0-4525 GCA_964606645.1 uncultured bacterium | reverse complement strand
GGGGTATATTCCCGGAACCGATCCGTGTGGAGGAGAATTGCGCCTCTGCATAGTGGACTATTCCATAGTTTGCAGAACAGAGGCCGAGGCAGCACTGAGTTGAAATGGCACGATTTGGAACGTCGCGACACCAGGACGTTCCGAAACCCGGATCAAGTCAATCCCGGTTCTGAATCGAATTCCGTTCAAGAGAGTTGGGCCCAACTCAATTTAATAAAAAGGAAATAGCACAAAACAAAAAAAGAAATCGCAAAGCAAAGAATAACAAGTAAATCGGCAATCCCATTGTGGTGCAGGCTTCCAGCCTGCTCTGTAAAATGATGCAGCCTGCACTACAATTGGCCATTCGATTGACAGGAAACGTCTCCGGTATAGACTGTGATTCGCTGTCAAATTTACTATACGTCCCACTCTCTAGACACGATGGTTTTTAGGGTGAGGGCGATAAAGCAAAGACTTATCGATTATTCAGTAACTTAATTTAAGCAATAAACCCTAGACCCTAAACCCTATCAGGTAAAAATGGTAAAAATCGGTCTCGCGCTCTCCTGCTATCCCCAAACGGATTCAACGTGGTCCTACGTGCCGCCGTTGGGCCTGGGCTATCTGGCTTCGTATACGAAACTACATGCGGGAAATGTGGAATTCGTGGTCGAGCGTCACCCGGAAGACTTGATCCAGCATAACCCGGATTTCGTAGGTCTCACATTCGTCATATTCAATTATTCTCTCGCCGTTCGGCAGGCAAGGAAGATCAAAGACGCGCTGGGGTGTCCGGTGATCTGCGGGGGGCCGCATGTTTCGACCCTGCCGGAGGTGCTCGATCCCGCGTTCGATCTGGCCGTGCTCGGCGAGGGGGAAGCGACGTTCGCCGAACTCGTCCGATTGTGGAATGACCGAAAAGCCTTCCGCCCCGAAGACCTGCGATCCATTCCCGGACTGCTCTTCCATAACGAAGACGGCCAATTGGAACGCACTTCTCCGCGAACCGTCATCAAGGATTTGGACACGATCCCGTTTCCCGACCGCGAGTTGATCCACGGCAAATGGTCCTGTCATGGCGGGATGGTCAACATCATGACCTCGCGGGGCTGCCCGTACGACTGTTCCTTCTGCTCCACGATCCACCATTGGGGACGAGGCTACCGCTATGCCGGGAGCGATTACGTGGTGCGGGAAATCGAAGCCGTGCGTGAGCAATACGATCCCTCGGAAATTCTCATCTTCGACGATCTCTTCATCGTCAATAAAAAGCGGACCGTTGAACTTTGCAACCTTATACGAGAGCGGCGGCTGCACGAGGGCATCGAGTTCCGTTGCTTCGTTCGTCCCAACCTGCTGAACGATGAGGTAACCGCCGCGCTGGCGTCGATCAACAACACGGTCCTCAACATCGGCTTCGAATCGGGATCGAGCGCAATGCTGGACAAACTCAACAAGCGCGGCTGCAAAGTGGACGACAATCACCGGGCACTGGAATTAGGCCGCAAACACGGGGTGACTTACAGCTCGTGTTTCATCATGGGCATCCCCGGCGAGACGCGGGACGATATTCTGACCAATTTCGATTTCGTACTCTCCAACACGGATGTGTTCGACAATGTCTCCTTCGCGCCCCTTCAAATTATGCCGATGACGAAAGTCTGGGAATGGGCGAAGGAGATCGGGATCGATGAAAACAACCTGCGCGGAATCGTTCTCGAACCGGAAAATTTCAAGGACGAGAAGGCGTTCCTAATGGACGTCTGGCCCTACCTGAACGAGCGAAACGTGCCCCGTGAGGAATTCTACGTCTACTATACGCTGGGCAGGAAACTCGAAGAGACCGTCAACGAAATGACGCGATTAAGAAAAGAACTGAAGGCAGACCGGTCCGCGCCCGAACTGGACTACATCGCAGAAAACATCTCATTCAAATCGATAGTAAAACAAAAAGCCAAACGCCGCCTGAGTAAACTGATGCCAACATAATCGACGCAATTTTTACTCCCTCTCCCCCTGGGAGAGGGCCGGGGTGAGGGAAAACTTTAAGGCACATTCTATCTTTATCCACTTCATCCCACTCCCTCTGGGAGAGAACATCGCGTCGCGCCGACAGGCGGAAACGGTGACTTTAGGGGGGTGAGGGAAAGTGCGTAGAAAAACTTTTCTAAAGAAAATGACTAATGAGATGTCGGTTTATTGCAGTAAGTCAAGAAAATCCGATGACATGTTGTCGAGCGCATCGCCGCTCTCTGAAATCCCATCCGGACCTAAATCCACCACTTCCAAATCCGACATGACCGGTACGTCGGTAATCAGCGGGCGATCGTACCCGGAACCGTACTCGAATACAGACGCGATTTTCGGAGACGACGCGCATCCCCCTAGGAACAATAAGGCGGCGAATAGGCCAAAAAGCAATCCTCGCATGAATAGGGTGTCCTTTTCGTTAGAACGATTGTCATCGAACCATCAATCTATAGCATAATGGCAAATTCATAATTCGCAATATCCAACACGATTGTACGCCAATCTCAAGTGCAGCAGTGCAGGATATAGAATGTAAAACGTTTTCCGAACCGGGATGGTTAGGGGAAGGAATCGAAAAATCAAGAAAATAGAGGGGGAGAACCGTTAATAGTGGACGCAGGTTTCGATCGTTTCTATTGATGGAAGGGATAGCCCTCCCCCTCTCAAACCTTAGTAAGGAGAAAACTTGAAATAACTGAGGAGTTGATTTGTGTGTGGTATCTCTCTCCTTTCAGCCTAAAATAAGATGATTAATTCCTTACTCTATTAAGTAAATACCGAAAACCATTTTTTGTCAAGTTTTTTTTAAAATAATTTACGATTCGTAATAATAAAGGAATGTTATGGGGCATTTAAGGATATTGAAAAGCGGATTGAATGTAAGAGAATAATCCCTGTATTTCTCACCAAAGGAAAAGAAAACGATCCTGGTTCATGCCGTAAGTAATGTGTATTCAACAAGATAGGATGGGTCGCGCCTTATCGATCCACCCTCTTTAACCTGATAATGGATTTAATACCCCACCTGCTTATTAACAACGTTAAGAAGCGCTTCACCAGCAGCAAAGCGGCGCACATTTTCACGCAGCAGCATCCAGCGCCGCTGACCGCTCTCAGGCGTGCGGGCCGACATGTGCGGCGTGATGAGCACGTTGTCCAGTTTCCAAAGCGGGTGATCGGGTGGAAGCGGTTCGGGATCGGTTACATCCAAACCTGCCCCTGCAATCGATTTCGACTGGATGGCTTCAATCAGATCGTCCTGGTTCACAACACGCCCCCGGCCGATGTTGACGAAAAAGGCGGTTGGTTTCATCAGGTCGAACTGCTCTTTACCGAAATACTTATAAGTATGCTTGGTTAGGGGAACACAGCAGGCGACGAAATCCGCTTTCGGAAGCATGGTGTTCAGTTCGTCCGGTTTCCCGATGCGGCGAACGTAACGCGGCTTTTTCATCTCTTTGGGATCGATGGCCAGGATCGTCATACCGAATCCCTGGGCGCGTTTAGCGACCTCGCTTCCGATGCCGCCCAATCCCAGGATGAGAATCGTCTTGCCCTTCAGTTCGTTGATGGGATGGCCCCGCACCTGGCCCCATTTCGCTTCCAACTTCCGCTCGTGCTGTTTCGCAATCCCCTTGGTGAACGCCAGGATAAAGCCCATGACGTGATCGGATATCGGCGGGCCAGTCGTCACTTGCCCGTTGGTCAAAACGATATCGCTATCGGTGAGTTCCTGGAACATATAACGCTCAACCCCCGCGCTTCGGGTATAAATCCAGCGCAATTTCTTGCCCGCCTTGACCTCTTTCAATCCGATCGGCCCCATAACCGCATCGGCGTCTTTTATCAATTCCGTAATATCGTCTCTCGATCCAAAGGGGATAAATTCCATGCCCGGCGCAACCCGCTTAAGGGCAGCGAGATTATCATCGCCCATTCGCCTAACCAGCATTTTCCTGGGAGGCGTCCAACCAGCAGTATCCTTGGGAGATGATTGTCCAGTAGGATACTGGCGTAAAAACAGCGGTGTGATAAGACCGGACAACTCCCGGTAGACGTAATCGATATTGGCCTGGCTAGGTTTTTTCCCCGTCCATTTCTCGTACATGGGGATATCGACCGCCAGCCGGGTCTCTTCCAGCGATTTCCCCTCATTCATCGCTTGTTGAACCTGTTTCCGCAGCTGAATGAAATACGTTTTCTGGGTTTCGAGCAATTCTTTCCCGGCGACGGCTCCATGTCCGGGGCAGATGGTTTCGATCTCTAATCCCTGCACGTCGGATAGAATCTCGATCCAGTTCTCCATATTGGATTCGCCAAGGTAATTGAAGCGGCCGTTCACGCAGAGGTCGCCGGTGAACGCGATCTTTTCGTTGGGTAGATAGGCGATCGCGTCTCCCTTCGTGTGGGCATGGCCGAAGGAGATGAGTTCCACCCGGCGCGTACCGTCGTCGAAGACCATTTCCTTATCGAAAACAATGCTGGGCAGAACCAAACCCATTTCGAGGTATTT
>CAZSIZ010000442.1:0-4527 GCA_964606645.1 uncultured bacterium | reverse complement strand
GGCATATCGTCACATCCGGGCTGCTGGGTAAAGTTCGCTGGGTGGACGCCTACTACATCCAGGGCTGGCTGGCGGGCCGCACAGAAGATCAAGGCGTCATGCAGGCCGAATGGCGGGTTGATCCCAAGCGCGCGGGCGGGAGCTGTTGCGGCGGCGATATCGGAACCCATGCCCTCATGCAATTGCGTTACGTCACCGGCTTGAACGTCTCTAAAGTTCAAGCGAATCTCGAAACCTTCGTCGGCGGGCGGCAGCTCGACGACCACTTCACCGTCTATTGCCAACTTTCCAACGGCGGCCGTGCTCTGGTGCGTGCCTCACAGATCGCCATTGGACACAAGAACGATCTTGGCATCGAAGTCAACGGCGAAAAGGGAACGCTGATCTGGCGACAGGAAGAACCCGAATGTATCACGATCCATCTGCCGGGCCAGCCGGACCGTGTGTACTGGCGTGGCGAAGTTCAGCCCAACGATGGTTTCCTTGGCGATCTGCCCGAAGCCTTGATGGCCGAGCCAACGATTCCTTCCGGTCATCCTGAAGCCTTCCACGACGCTTTCGCCCGGCTGCACCGGTGCTTCGAAGCCGACGTTCGCGACTTCCAGGCCGGTTCATACAAAGGAACTGACGGTTCTCAATACGCGACGGTCGATGATGGGCGAGTGGGCATTCAGTTTATCGAAAAAGCACTCGAAAGCAGCAACAACAGTCAAGCCTGGGTCGATATGTAAGTCGGGTAACAATCATCTCGATTTTGCATCGGCCAATTGAAAAATTAAGAACGGGGCATAGTATATGCCCCGTTCCTTTTGACAATCAACCCGATTTTTCAACGGTTTATTCACATTACAGGCCAGCGCTTTCTTGGAACTGAAAATCCTGGGAATTCATGAAAGACGAAACAGCAAAAAGTCAAAAACTGGAAATTAAACCACACTATATCGACAATAATCTGAACTGACATACAACTTACTGGTGTGTGTTTCATCCTGCTTTCACTTTTTGCCGCCCCGTCTTCTTGAGGAATTCGTCCGATGAGGTGGCTTTTTTTCAGGATTGAGATGGTATAGATAGTTTGGGTTTGGTATCCGAATCGGTACAGTATCAGCCGTTTGCTTGACAGAATGAATGTACTTATGTTAATTTCCTTTGGTGGTTGCCTGATAACAAATCTAAATGGGCAACAAAGGAACTATGATTACTAAACCTGTTTTTAAGCGTGCTTTAGCTTCGATTGTATTTCTCTATTGTTGCGTATGTTTTGGTGAGGCTTTCGCGGCCTGGTATGAATTTACCGCATACACGCAGACGATTCACGTCGCCCCTGACGGTAATGACCAGAATGGTGATGGGACGCTGAATATGCCTTATCGAACACTGCGCCAGGCCGTCCGTCTTGCCCGCCCAGGAATGAGAATCCTTCTCCATGAAGGACGTTATCAACCCGGACAATTACTGACAAACCTTCAAGGGACCGAGATCGCGCCCATTACTATCATGGGCGCGACGGATGAAGGTCCAGCCGAATTCGTCGGGGGAACGACAGGGCTTCAACTTTCGGATCCGCGATACGTAATTCTTCAAAACTTTTCGGTCAGCGGCGCATCGGAAAATGGGATCAACATCGACGATGGCGGTTCTTACAACACTCCAGCGGAATATATTACGTTACGGAATCTTTCGGTTCGAAATATCGGACCGTCCGGTAACCGGGATGGTATCAAACTGTCCGGTGTGGATCATTTTCGAGTGGAAGGTTGCGAGATTTCATCGCCGGGTGATGGTGGTTCCGCAATCGATATGGTGGGTTGTCACGATGGTCTTCTGGCGCACAATCGGATAGAGGATTGTCAAAATAACGGTATCCAGGCGAAAGGTGGCAGCGCGCGGCTTCTGATTTACGGAAATCGATTTATCAACGCCGGGGGGCGCGCCATCAACATGGGCGGCTCGACGGGAATGCAATTTTTCCGGCCCTTGGACGCCGCCTATGAAGCCGCTGATAATGTGGTATGGGCTAATGTGTTTACCGGTTCCACCACGCCCATCGCTTTTGTGGGGAGTGAATACTGTCTTTTCGCTCACAATACCGTCTATCTCCCCACCAAATGGATCGCTCGAATCTTGCAGGAGAACAATCACTCACAATTAATTCAATGCCGAAACAATGTAGTTGCCAATAATATCATCGTGATCGATGATCGTATTATAACGTTTGTGAACGTAGGGCCGAACACGAATCCCACTAGTTTTATCTTCGCATCGAATTTATGGTTTCACATAAACCGAAGCCGTTTCTCAGGACCAACATTACCGGTTTCCGAGCGGAATGGATTGATTCAAGCCGATCCCCTGTTTGTGGATGTTGAATCGGAAGACTTTCATCTTCAACCTTCCAGCCCAGCGATCGGTGCGGGGGAAGATATGAAGGAGATAATCGGTTCTTTCCCGATTCGTATCCCGGAATTGGGTGATCGTGAGAACAATCACTGGGAGAATCCGCCATCGGTTGGAGCTTATGAAGGGAACGCCTCGTCTCGTTTGAGGGTTAGGGGATGGGAAATAATTCCTTGAATAATGGATAATAGAATAAGCATCGGAGAGAAGGGCAAGAACCGGTGAATGTGCTGGGGCATTCGGCAGTTGGACGACCACTTCACCGTCTATTGCCAACTCTCCAACGGTGGCCGAGCCGACGATTCCTTCCGGTCATCCTGAAGCCTTCCACGACGCTTTCGCCCGGCTGCACCGGTGCTTCGAAGCCGACGTTCGCGACTTCCAGGCCGGTTCATACAAAGGAACTGACGGTTCTCAATACGCGACGGTCGATGATGGGCGAGTGGGCATTCAGTTTATCGAAAAAGCACTCGAAAGCAGCAACAACAGTCAAGCCTGGGTCGATATGTAAGCCGGGATACGGTTGGAATTTGGATTCAGTACCAAATAACAGAAGTCAAAAGTGGGATACTCTTATCGTATCCCGCTTTTTTTGTTTGCGTGACTGTTTTTTTTAGAATAGTGGAACATTGCACCGATGATCGAGCGACGAAACAAGTAGCCTCAAGTTTAGATCATCCAATAATCGAAAGGGGAATGAGAAATGAAACGTATCACCAAATCATTGATCTGTTTAGTGATGTTAGGAATGGTCATAACCGTCATCTCATCTCAGGCACAACAAAGAAGTTGGAGGAGCCAGACGCCTCTCGTTCTTTGCGATGTTCTAATGCTGGATCAAGAAAAATCGGAAAAAGTTGTTGCAGTCTATGGCGAAGTCCGACAGAAATTGCGGGATGAATGGCAAAACAGCGGTACTGATTTTCGAAGCATGGGAGATGATGAAAGACAAAAGTTTTTCAGCAAATACCAAAAGGATTCGGCCGCTGGACTGAAAAAGGGATTAAAAGATGTTCTTTCCGAAAAGGAACTTGTTGTCGTCGATGCTATTCTCGCAAAGCGTATTTCGATGCCCGACACCGAGCTTCGCGCTTTACGGCTGATTGAACTGAAAGAGGGGCAGCGCAAGAAAATCCAACCCTTGGCCGTTGCGTTAGGTAAAAAAATGGTTCCCAGCAGCTCAAGATTCTTCGGTTCTCAAATGAGCGATGAAGAACGTGAAAAAGCGGAAAAAGCATTTCAGAAAGAGAAAACCGCCTTTTTGCCCAAAGTCGCAGGAATCCTATCCGAGGATCAGAACAAAGCCTGGAAAGAGAAAACCGAGGAAGTGAACAAAGAGATCGAGGAAATACGTGAACGGAGGCGTAGTTACCAAAACCGATAGATCCAATCCATATTGTGTTCAGTCCATACGAAGAGCGAGATGGCCAGTATTAAAACTATCCCGCTCTTTTTTTTTAATTAATCGATTTTAGGCACAAGATCGTCAATGTCTATATTCGGCCGTGGCACGATTCATTTTTTCCCAGAGGAAGAGGGAACTTGCGACCGAGCCGCTTTCAGCGTGTTGCAGAGCAGCATGGCGATTGTCATCGGTCCGGGGCCGCCGGGTGAGGGGCTGAGATAACCGGCGGTTTCCATCGCTTCTTCGCGGTGCACGTCGCCGACTTGTTTGAACTTCCCATTTTCCCGCTCTTCGAATGCGATCCCGACGTCGATCACCACCGCGCCCGGCTTGATCCAACCGCCGCGAATCATGTGTTTGACACCCGTCGCCGCGATCAGGATATCGGCATTCCTGCACACACCGGGAAGGTCCTGAGTGCGGGAATGGCAGACGGTGACGGTTGCGTGTTCGCGGATCAAGAGTTGTGCCATCGGTTTCCCGACGATGTTGCTGCGTCCAACGATCACGGCGCTTTTCCCTTTAATCGAGATATTCGCCCGTTTCAGAATTTCGATCACGCCCAGGGGGGTGCAGGGGATCAGGCAATCCTGTCCGATCCACAGGCGGCCCGTGTTGATGGGGTGAAAGCCGTCCACGTCTTTTTCAGGTAGAACGCGCTGCTGAACGGTGTAGGAATCGATCTGATCCGGCACCGGCAGCTGGATCAGTTTCCCTTGAATGGT
>CAZSIZ010000441.1:0-4531 GCA_964606645.1 uncultured bacterium | reverse complement strand
GTAACCTACCTTAAAATAGGTGAAAATTTGTCTTGACAATGGGGTACACTTCAGGTCATTTCCGTCTTCTCGGAGATTTCCCGGACAAAATCAACCACCTCATCCCTGATATCGTGAGTCGTCCAGCTTTTCTTTAGGTCTCCCCAAGATTTTTTTTTAGCTTGACGTAATCCTCTGTAATCTCGGCAATGACGCTCTCTTTTTGGGTGATTCTGTTTTGAAGACGTTCATTTTCCTTTTCCAAATTCCGTACTTTTCTGCTCTCTTTTCGACCATTTCTCTGGAAGGCTGCCGCTCCGTTCTCAAAAAACTCTTTTTGCCAACGATAAAACAGGTTGGGGGCGAGTTTGATTTCCTCGCAGATATCGGATACAGCTTCCTTGTCGCATAAATGCCGCTTCAAAATGGCAACCTTTTCTTCCGCTTCGAATTTACGCTTGATTTTCTTCATTGATCCATCTCCTGTCTGTCTCTTAGTTCAAACAGGCAATTGTCCATTTTCAAGAGGAGCAGAACACTACGAGGTATTGAACAGGTCCTTTAGTTTGAAATGGGCCTGACACAAAGGATAGCCCAAAGCTTTCTCTCATGGCAAAGACAATAAATTGATAGGAGTGTCCCGATTGAGGACCGTCCAAGAACGGTGCACCCAGCAAAGGCGTTCCCTTTTTCCAGCGCATATTCTGGATCAGGCCGTCTCCACCCGGACGGCCTAGAAATTTCGCCTGGGTTTCGCCGTCCACAAGGACGTATACGTGATAATCCTTGGCGTCGGGAAAATCGAAATTCCACCGGATAACGAGTTCACGATCGTCCGG
Organism: uncultured bacterium; assembly: GCA_964606645.1. Classification (GTDB taxonomy): domain Bacteria; phylum Hinthialibacterota; class Hinthialibacteria; order Hinthialibacterales; family Hinthialibacteraceae; genus CAZSIZ01. The sequence continues at coordinate 3,713 of CAZSIZ010000441.1, read as the reverse complement.
GGGATCGATATCCTTTCCCATACTCAGATCGTCGTATGAATCGATACCGTCGGTAACGATCACGCTGCCAAGAGGTACGCCTGTTTCTTGCGCGAACGAAAGCGGTCCGAACGCGAAGAGTCCCATTGCCACAAACAACCATACGAAATTACTGTGCCCTATTCTCATGATCCGATTCCTCCATAAATTTATCCAGCAAGAATTAAATGTGGGACAACCCTCCAATAAAACAAACATAAAGCAAGAAAATAAAATCCTATAGATTGATCCCTCACAATTCAAGAAGAATTTTTTGAAAGATTGGTACGAGGGATCAATCTATAGGGCTTTCATCAAATAAAATTAATAACATGATTGAAATTCTAAATTATTATAACATACTTTTGTTAGAATGTAAATGTTTTCTTGTTATTTTTTTATAATGATAGATAATGTAACGTTACATTGCGATAAATGTTATTTTTACTATTAGAAGAAATGGGGATATGAAACTCATATAACAACCGATTTCATACTAATTCCCATTTTTCTGGAAAAATGCGTGATTGTTTCCATCTGCTGATGACTGTGGGAATGTGTGGAGGATTTTCAGTTTGACGCCTGTATTCTACTGCCTGGCCAGTATTTCATCCAACTTGAAACGGACGCTGACGATGTGCGGGGATTCTCCTTGGGTGAAATGGCCGTAAGTCGTGGCGACGAACATCCCGTCCGAAAGCAGCTCCAGGCCGGAGTAACCCGTGTCTCCGCCTTTGGTGTTATCCAGTAGACGCACCCGGTACTGACCTTCGCGGCCATTGACGATATCGTCGTATCGGCCCACCCAGCAGACGTAATCGCCTTTCGTCGGTGATTCGTGTGTCGTGCCCCGGAACACGATCACCAGTCTTCCATCCGGCGCGTAACGGCACACATGACGGTCACCGGTCAGCGCGCCCTGCACTTCGAGGGATCGGTCTACGTTTCACCTTCATCGTATTCTTGAAACGATTACAACAGTATCAGTCTTTTTTCGGTGTGAATAGCTGACGGATTTTTTCGGTATTATCTTGTTGCCCCATCACGATTGAATCGGGGATTTCCTGTCCGTCTTTCAATGGCCATAAATCCACTTCTTCGCCGGAAAAGTAATTCATCACACCCCCGGCGGCTTTAAGAATGATGGCCCCGCCCGCGATGTCCCACAGGCGGACGCCGCTGATAATCCCCCCGTAAATCTTGCCCCGCGCTACCATACAGATATGCGCCGAAGCCGACCCGAACGACAACGCCCGCCCTCGAAACGTGGAATCGAACGTGAAAAACGTGTTGCTGGGAGCGATGAGGAAACTGGTCTCGTCTATCTCCTGGGCATCGCAGACGTGAATCTGCCGGTCGTTGACGTAAGCGGGATATCCGTCGATGGCCCAGTAGAGTTCGTCGATCACTGGAAGGTACACAAACCCGGCCAACGGGCGTTCACGATGCAGCAGGCCGACGGAAACACCCCAGATCGGCATCTCGAAAACGAATGGCGCGGTTCCGTCGATAGGATCGATGGACCAGACGTATTCCGCGCCGTCCATCTGCTGTTGGCCCGACTCTTCGCCGAATATGCCGTGGTCTGGATACCGGTGGTGGATTTCTTCACGCAGAAACGCTTCCACTTCCCGATCGGCGGCGGTGACGAAGCTACGATCCGCCTTGCGCTCGGCTTTGACGTTGCGGAAATGGTTCAAGGCGATATGACCGGCCTGATAGATGACCGGGCGTATTTCCTGCGCGATTCGATGTAAATCCATTCGTCTGTTCCTTTCACCGGTTTGATCCAGTGCCCAAGAATTGGCATAACACTTCACGATAAACGATCAATACATTGACCACTGATCGGTCACCGAAGAAAAAGATATTCCCACAGCGGCTTTTGTAAATGCGATCTTGATTTCGCCGATCTTCACGGTCACATCGTTATCGGTTGTCTGGGCAACCGCCTGAGGGACCGTTGTGACGCCGGATTCCGTGGCGGTTAAAACGAGAAGAAAGTAATCGATTGTCGATGGAATGGATGGTGATATTTCCACTCGACATTCCGGGGCGGGTCCTGTTATTCGTTCGGGTGGATAGTTCTTCCCGCCGTAAGAGTATAAATTCGATCCCGTAACACGTTCGATCTGAGGATTTCGTGGTAATAGAGTCTGAATAAACAGGCGTCCCTTCCCGTTGGTGATTACGAGGTTTCCTGCCTTTTCCACTGGAGGTTTCATGGCCTGCAGCAGGAAGGTCTTTTTGTATTGGGGAGACCGTGATTGAACCCGGTCGAAAATGATAAATGTGTCTGGTCGGATATAAACGATCTGGCGCGTAAAATAGTCTAATTTTTGGTGTGAATAGGCACGGGTACAATCACCGGCAACATACACATAGCGGTCTTTATCCACGAAAGCCGATAGTTCTGCAATATCGTAGAGTCTGCTTTCTCGCTGCCATTGTTCGGCATCCACAACGGCTCCGTTGTGGTGTGGCCAGGAATGCGACTGCCCGCCGTCGTTCCCTGTAACCGTTCCAGCGCGTATTCCAGGCCAGGTTTCGGAGGGATCGTGAATGAGCAGAGTGTTATGCGCGATGGATCGAAGATGGTAATTCACGTCATGGGTCGATCCAAACGAATCGTAATGCCCGCCGTCTCCGATGAGTTCTTCGTATTTATAGATCAGGAAATGTCCGACATCCAAATGCTGGTGGGCCGTAAACCGGTCTCCACATTTAAAAAAGAAATAGGTGGCATCGTCTTCCCACGAACTTCGGGCATAAACGTATCCGGGGCCCGGACTGAAATGGGATAATTTGAAATCATCGAGATTCTCTTTCTGGAGCGTGGTATCGCGCCAGAGGAAGTCTTTGTATGCGTAGTTGCCGACACTGCTGCGTGGGGTGATTTCATTAAACGTGTGGACGAATCGATGCGCTGGATCGTCTTGATAGTGATTGGTCAGAATACGCCGGGCGGACAGTGTTTTGTCGCGGTCCCCGCCGAAAACACGACCCCCTCCATCGCCCATGGGAATCGACCGGCGGGAGTTGTAAACGCGAATGCCTGGGTACGTCTCGAACAGGCTTGCAACCGCGCGATTTTGAAAGAAATTCGGGGCGAGCGCATAATAATCCAATCCCTCGCAGAACCGGGCGGCCTCGCAGAAAAACAGCCACTCATACAACCAATAATTGATGTAATATCCCTCCGCCCATCCTCCGCCATCCCCCGCCAATTCCAGGGCTGGAGCCGCGCGGTTACGGAATTCCTCTTCCAACGCGCTTAATATCGCAGGGGCACGATCGTTGTCATAATACGCCGCATAACAAGCCAGACCGATTCCCCAATGTTTGTAGCCGTACCATCCATTGTGAAAGACGTGAGTTTCTGAGCGTACATTGGCGTCGACGGTCTGATTCACATACTCGTGGAATTGCGTTCGTTCTTCCACGGTCCAATATTCGTGACAGAGATCGTAGACCAGGGCACAACGCGCCAAATCGTGACCGAAGGTGACGTGGCCTTTGCGGATAGGACCATTCACGTATTGAAGGGCCATCTCGACCGCTTTTCTTCCGATGACCCTGTCGTTCTCGATCGCACAGACCAACGACATCGAGATCATCTTTTCATGATCCCCCGCTTGACGGTCCCGTTGCCTCATCTATAAATGTTACCATAGTCATGACCCATCAGTAGGTCA
>CAZSIZ010000440.1:0-4532 GCA_964606645.1 uncultured bacterium | reverse complement strand
TCATCCAATAGGGTTTTCATGTCGGCAAGCGACACAAAAACCCCTATCTATTTGTGGCGCGGATACAGCAGGTTTCCGCAACATTACAGGTCGGACAAATACCGGGATATTTTCTTTCCGACATGACGCTTATCTCTTTCGCTATTTGCTGAAAAATGAAGATAAGCAATTCCTGGACCAACGGTCGGCCATTGAACCGGATCGGTATGACCACGCCAACGCAAAGAATTGATCCGAACACCCATCGGGGATTTAATACCAAGCGAATTCAGGATTCTTATCCGTGCAGAAAATTCTTTAAGGCAAGGAGGAAATGCTACCGACTTTGACTGGGAAGGACACCGCTATGCGGGAGATATTGAACCACTGGGGAGAATCTCCCCAGCATCCTGTAGCCTAAGTTGAAGATTTTTCCATGTTATTGATCTTTTCCCGCAGTGTTTTGCGGTCGATCCCGAGGATCTTCGCCGCGTGGGTCTTGTTGCCTTTTACACTCGTCAGAACATTGCAGATGTATTCGGCTTCCACATCAGCAAGAGTTCGATCAAAAACCGTTTTTCGCAAAGCCGAGAACCGCATGAGCGACGGCAGGTCGGGAACCTCAATGATATCCCCATCGGTCATTACGACTAAGCGCTGGATGACATTTTCCAGTTCCCTCACATTTCCCGGCCAATCGTAGTTTTTCAGAACGTGTAACGCATCGTCGGAAAAACAAGGCACGGGTTTACCCAATTCCTTGGCAAACTTGTTCGCACAATGACGGGCCACCAACAGAACATCGTCCGCTCTTTCCCGCAGAGGAGGGATGGTAATTGTAATGACATTAAGGCGATAAAACAAATCCTTGCGAAAAATGCCTTTTTGAACCAACGCATGCAAATCTTTGTTCGTCGCCGCCAGAATTCTCACGTCAATTCTGCGCGTCTGACTGGAACCCACCATACAGATTTCCTTATCATCGAGCACACGGAGAAGTTTAACCTGCATGGAGGGGATTGTCTCACCAATTTCATCAAGAAAGATGGTGCCCCCATCGGCCGCATGAAAAAAACCTGCTCGGGATTCTGTGGCCCCGGTAAAGGCCCCCTTGACGTGACCAAACAACTCGCTTTCAAGCAGTCCCTCCGGGATACCGCCGCAGTTCACAGGCACAAAAGGAGCCGAGGTACATGGACTGTTGTAATGAATGGCCCGGGCAACCAATTCCTTGCCCGTGCCGCTCTCCCCCAAAATCAGGACGGTTGACGAAGTCGATACCGTCTTGCTTATATCTCGGAACACTCCATGCATCAGCTCCGATTCTCCAATAAGACCGTATTGGGTGTGCGCTTTTCGATGCGTTTCTCCGTTGGCGATCCGGCGCGTATGCAGCTTTTCAAGCGCCCGTTGCACGGCGGAGAGGAGTTCCTCATCGGTAAATGGTTTTGCCAGGTATTCCTCCGCGCCGGTTTTGACCGCTTTCACCGCTCCCTCAACGGAGGGGTATCCTGTAATCATCATGACTTCCGAGTCTCTGAGATTCTCTCGGACATAGCGCACCAGATCGAGTCCGCTGACCTGGGGCATTTTTAGATCGGTTATAACGAGGTCGATGGTTGTTTTTTCAAGGATATCAATCGCTTCCGCCACACCGAGAGTGGTGAACACCTGGTATCCTTCCGACGTGAGGTTCCGTTGGAGGACTTCCAGCGTGTTGGGGGAATCATCCACAACCAGGATGCGTTCTTTATCAGATGGTACCGACATTCTCATCTTTCTCCACATTTCTTGGCGCATTTGCTGGAGGCAACTGAATTTCGATCCGAGTGCCCTTTCCAACCTCGCTTTGTACTTTGATACGGCCTCCATGCGAAGTGACAATTCCGTGAACCACGGGCAGACCCAGACCCGTTCCTTGCCCGACATCCTTTGTCGTAAAGAAGGGAAGAAAGATTTGTTCGAGGATTTCTTCACTCATACCGATACCCGTATCTTCCACGATGAGCGAGACATCCTTCTTGGTAACCAGCGTGCACACTTTCAGTATGCCACCCTCAGGCATCGCATGCAAAGCGTTTACAACCAGGTTCACGAGGATCTGGTTAAGTTGGGCGGGATCGGCGGTAATGTTTGGTATTTCCGACGAAAGCGTGCGTAATAGTTCAATTCCATCTTTTACACAGCGGGATTCGAGGAAATAGAGACCCTCTTCCACAACCTTGTTCAAGTTGACTTGTATTTTTTGGGGCGGCATTTGACGGGCAAAGTACATAAGTTTCTTGATCATTTCCCGGGCGTGCAGAGAGGCGGTTTCGATCTTATCAATATCTCCGATCGCTGACTGGGGCAGATCGTGACATTTTTTCGCCAGTTGGGCGAATCCTAGAATATTGGCCAGCGGTTCATTTAATTCATGCGCGACACCTGCGGCAAGCTGCCCAATTGTTGCGAGGCGATCGGCGTGACGCAGCTGATCTTGTAAGCGCAACTTATCCTCATCGGCTTTCCGTCGCTGGATAAGGAGAATTATCTGTCGGGCAAGGGTATCAATCAAACTTCGTTCTTCTTTCAGAAACGGTCCTTCATCCAGTTCGGATTTCTTTTCTAGGTAGACGACTTCGATAGCGCCGCGCCATTCATCATTAATCACGATCTCAGAGGACTGCTTATGGACACCATTTTTATAGTTCGCAGTCCTGTAGGATTGGCCATCGAGGGTAATGCATCCCGCCGTTATTTGAGGATGCTGCCAGGCGGGCGGTAAGAGTTCCGCAATGCCCTGGAGGATTTCATCAAGTGTTATATTAGTGCGTTCTGTTAGTTGAGCGACACTATAGAGGCATGTCAGTTCTTTTACCCGTTCGCGCAGAGCCGTGTGTGCCAGTTGGTTAATGACCACCAATCCCAGTGTCTGCACAATAAATTCATAAAGTTCTACGTTATCTCCATCGAAATATTCCTCCTTCTCGCTCTTCAGTTGGACAAGCCCGATAGTTTCATTCAAGGCAATTATAGGAATAATAAGAAGCGAAGAATAATTGCCGAAATTATACTGCACTTGTTCTTCGACCTTGGTATCAATATCCAAGACACGGGGCAATGAGAATTTTGAATTACCGGTAAAAAAACTGCCATGTTTCGTAAAAAAGGGCAATGAAGGATCGAACCGCTTCTCAACAATGAACCGGAAAAGTTTTTCGCAATCGTTCCAATCCTGAGCGCAGGTATATAAAGCGTTCTCATCCTTTTGACCGGCGCGTGTAACCTCAATGGAGAAGGGTCGTTTGGAACGTTGCATTGCTTCACAACGGAAACACATGTCTTCTTTCTTAATCCGCAACTCAACCACGTTGCATTCAGAGAAATCCAACAGTGTTTTTGTTATTTCGCGCAGAAAGTCAATGCGGGAAATGCTCTTATCTGTATAGTGGAGTACCCTATGCGATAAAGCATTGAAATCTTTAGGGATTTTGCGAACGGAAGGAGGATCGGTAATATGTCGTGCTATTTTTTTGTTCATTGCATGTTCACTATAGTCGCGGTCGCGTGAAATACTATATGAATTTGAAAAAGAGGATATTTCGATTCTCCTCTAGCCGGAAGATGTCAAGCATTTTGAGACAATTCCGGGACTAAATTACTGAGCATTATGTACTGACGAGTCCATCTTCACGATCTCCACAAACCGTGATCTGTCACTTTACTCCATTCTCTGACGGAGACGTGCTTGATATCCCGTTTCCGTATTTCGGACGGTCGTTTTTTAAGGTATTAGAGGTCTATCAATCCGATGATTTCTTTTAGGGTGGGCGCGGGGGATTGGCCTTCCACGCCCAGTCATCGTCTTGCTGAGCTCCACCGAGTTATCCCTCGGTCGGTTGTTCACCAGCAGAGTCGAAACCGGTAAAGGATACTTTAACACAGAATACGACGTTGTACTATTACTCCAACAGTTCTCATCCTTTCACACTTTTCCTCGGTTAACCGGACGTACTTACCGACGGATTAATCCAGAGGGTTTCTGGTAATTCAAGCGCTTGCGGTGCTTTCCTTGCAAACCGTTCCTGATGACGTTCATACGCTTCATCCAGGACATGCTGTCGAGCCGTAATCGTTTCTTCCGCCAACCCGTAATGAACGGTTTCCGGTGTCAGCCATCCAATCCCCGAATGCCGATGTTCCATGTTGTACTTGGCAAAAGGCACGGACATCTTCGATCGAACCAAATCGTTTGGGAAATTGCGGGCGGTATTTCAAGGTCTTGAACTGGCTTTCCGTAAACGGATTGTCATTCGACACATGCGGGCAATTGTGCGTTTTGGTGACACCCAAATACTACCTATATAAAAGGAAGCCGATTGAGAATCCATTTCAGTACGAAATAATCGCCAATTTTTGCTTTAAATCGGGAAATTGTTGTAGAAGAGGTGTATTTCGGTATTCCGGAATTTCCAAGCCATACAAATACAACCGTTTACGGTCGTCGGCACACGGATGCAAATAGATAGGGGTTTTTGTGTCGCTTGCCGACATGAAAACCCTATTGGATG
>CAZSIZ010000439.1:0-4551 GCA_964606645.1 uncultured bacterium | reverse complement strand
GGGTTGAAAACTCGACTTCGCGGGCTTTCCAGGTCAAATAGAACGGATCGATGGGAATGCAATGTCCGCCCAGTCCGGGGCCGGGATAAAACGGCTGATAACCGAACGGTTTCGTTGCGGCGGCATCGATCACTTCCCACATATCCAATCCCATGCGGTCGCCCAGCATTTTCAGTTCGTTGACCAGCGCGATATTCACCGACCGGTAGATGTTTTCAAGCAACTTGGTCATCTCCGCCGCCTGGGTGGAAGAGACCGTCACCAGGGAATCGAAGAGATGACCGTACAGCGCTGTTCCGGTTTCCAGACACGCGGACGTCGATCCACCAAATACTTTGGGGATCGTGCGGGTTGAGAAATCCTTGCGTCCGGGATCTTCGCGTTCGGGAGAATAGGCCAGGAAAAAATCCTGCCCGGTCTTCATTCCGGTTTTCTCCAACCGGGGCCGGATTCGCTCTTCGGTCGTGCCAGGGTAGGTCGTGCTTTCCAGGACGATCAACTGACCGGGGCGCAGATATCGAGCGATGGCTTCGGCGGTGGCGTCCACGGCGGACAGATCGGGTTCGGGTAATCGTTCAACGGTGTCGGGACGCAAATAATTATTGCATCCACTTCGCCGAGGCGTGAGTAATCGGTTGTGGCTTCGAACGATCCACCGACTTCCAATTCCTGGATCAGGGATGAGGGAATATGATGTATGTAGGATTCCCCTCGTTGGAGTTTCTCCACTTTATCGGGATCGATATCGAATCCGATGGTTTTGAAGCCCGACTGGGTGGTTTCCAGAACGATCGGAAGCCCGACGTATCCGAGTCCAACGACACCCAGTATGGCTTCTTTGGTCTGGATTCGATTCAGCAGTTGATTTTTCATTGTGTACGGCAAACTCTTTCATTTGCGAATTAGAGAGATTAAGATGATTGATCTCGATCGAACGGTAAAGCGGATCGCGCGTTGCCGGTAGAAAATATATTGTCTGTGCGGGAACATTCCGTCAAGCCGCACACTGGACGCCAATCATGGGGAAGAAAAAACCGCCGGGCGAAAAACAAAAAAACGCCGCAACCAATCGGAGAGCCAGGTTTGAGTACCACATCCTGGAAACCATTCAGGCAGGAATGGCGCTTCGGGGCACGGAGGTCAAATCGATCCGCGAGGGGCGGGTCAACATGCAGGACAGTTTCGCCAGCATCGAGAACGGCGAGATATTCCTGATCGACTGTCACATCAGTCCCTACTCGCATGGAAATGTTGCTAACCACGAACCGTTGCGCCCACGAAAATTGCTTCTCCATAAGCGGGAGACCATTCGGTTGTTCAGCAAAGTTCAAGCGAAAGGTTTCACCCTGATCCCGTTGAGAATGTATTTCGTGCGGGGCCGTGTCAAAATCGATATCGCGTTGGCGCGCGGTAAGACGTTATACGATAAAAGCGAAACGATCAAACGTCGTGACATCGAACGCGATATGAAACAGGAACTAAACCGGTGATGACTGAGTCCGGCCGATGGCTGCCCTTTCTCGCATCGTTTCCCGCTTCGGCGATCGTCCGTTTCGTGGGCATGACCAACCGCATTCAGTACACCGGCTCTGATTACCAGACATTGCTTCGCGAGAAAAAGGGGCCATTCATCTTCAGTTTATGGCATAGCCGGGCACTGTTCCCCCTCAATTATTTCGGAAAATTGGGAGTTTCGGTACTGGTGAGCCAAAGCAAGGACGGCGAGTATATCGCTCAGCTCCTGAAACGTCACCGAGTCCATCCCATGCGTGGATCAACGTCTCGAGACGGTTCGCAGGGATTACTTGGCCTGCTTCATTGGCTGAAACGAGGTCACAGTGTCGCCATCCCTCCCGATGGACCGAGGGGACCGCGTGAGATCGTTCAACCGGGGATTATCCATCTCGCGCGCCTATCGGGAATCCCCATTATCCCCGCCAGTTTTCATTGCACGCGCCACATGCGGTTGAACAGTTGGGACCGTTTCGTCGTTCCGCTTCCGTTCGGGACCACCCATATCGTTTCCGGCGATCCGATTGTCATCCCACGCGATTTGAACCGGGACGGTGTGGAAACCAAGCGTCTCCAACTCGAAAAAACCATGCACCAAGTGACTCACACCGCCGAAGATTTAATCCGGCCGAGCGTTGAATAGAATTAATTGCTCCCCCGATTAAAAGAAAATTGCTTGTTTCGTAGAGAAAAATTGGCGTAATTCGATTAATATTATTTTAGAGTACGCAATTCATCCTAAGATTTATAAAAGGAGATTTCAGCATGAAAAAGATTCCGTTATTTCTTCTCGCGTTTTTTGTAACCATACCTTTATTCGCAAGCGATTTCGATGATAAGAGAGATTTGAATTGGCATCAATGGCGTGGTCCGAACGCGACCGGAGTTGCGTCGAACGGGAATCCTCCGATCCAGTGGAGCGAAACCAAGAATATCAAATGGAAGGTCGAAATCCCCGGCGAAGGGTGTTCCACGCCGATCGTTTGGGACAATCGAGTCTTCATATTGTCGGCGATGAAAATGGATAAGACCGTCCCCGAACCGGAAACGAAGGAACCGGAATCCGAAAACCAGGAACGATCGAATCGGAGGCGTAGTTTCCGATCACCCAAACCAGTGAATTACTATCAATTCATCGTCCTCTGTTACGATCGCGGGACAGGAAAGATCCGTTGGCAGAAAACCGCGGTTGAATCGGTTCCCCACGAAGGGCATCATCAAACGACTACGTTTGCTTCAGCGTCCCCGAGCACGGACGGACGATATCTTTATGCGTCGTTCGGATCACGCGGTTTTTATTGTTACGATCTGGACGGCGAACTCCAATGGTCGCGCGATATGGGCGATATGAAGAAGGTTATGTCTTTCGGGGAGGGATCGTCTCCCTTACTGTATGACGATTCATTGATCGTGAACTGGGATCACGAAGGCCAATCGTTTATCGCCAATCTGGACACGAAAACTGGTGAGCCGAAATGGCAAGTGAACCGGGACGAACCGACATCGTGGGCGACTCCGCTGATCGTTGAATTCAACGGGCGGCGTCAAGTCGTCATCAATGCCACGAACCGGAGCCGGGGTTACGATCTGGAGACGGGGAAATCGATCTGGGAATGCGGCGGCCAGACGAGGAATGTCATCCCGGCACCGGTTGTCTTCAAATCATCCGTGATCTGTATGAGCGGTTTCCGGGGCAGCGCCTTGTACGCGCTTCCCCTGGACGCCACCGGCGATATAACCGATACCGACAAAATTCTGTGGACCTACAATCAGGATACGCCGTATGTTCCCTCACCTCTTCTATACGATTCCAATTTATATTTTTTGAAGACGAACGGCACGACCTTAACCTGCTTGAATGTGGAAACCGGAAAAGCGATTATCGAGAAAACCCGTTTGCCGGATTATAAGGGAACCATATACGCCTCACCGGTCGGTGCTTCCAATCGAATCTACTTCCTGACCCGTGACGGAAAGGCTTTGGTCATCAAACACGGATCGAAACTCGAAGTGCTCAGCACCAACAAATTGGATGATGAATTCAACGCCTCTCCGGCGGTTGCCGGTAAGCAGATGTTCCTGCGCGGGAAGGATTTTCTCTATTGCATCGAGGACCCAACGAAATCGTAAGGCGAGCGTTTCAAGTTGTCATGGAGTGCTCATGAAGGCGAGAGCGGCGTTCGTTCCCCGCCGACAATAGTAATATCTCCGTCGGAGACGGTTCCGTTGCTAATGTCGTAGAGAATGGGATACCCGATAAACGCGTTAAATATCTGATTCGGCCCCAACGAACTCAGACCGTAGTTATCGGGTTTCCCCTGATTGGGCGGCTGCATCTGATCCCCGGCGTGGCTTCCGAAGGTCGTGTAAATGTAGGTGTGGGGGGGATTACCGGGAAAAAGCAACTGAATACCCGTTTCGGGAGGGAATTCGATAAAGGATTTGTGAAACGGATCGGTCGGAAGACTCGACATATAAGAGACCGGAGACGTTAACGTACGAAGCCGTGCGGCCGTATTGAAATCGGTTGGATTGAAATTGGGTAGATCGTCTCCATCGGGGGGATAGGAGTTGTAATTGATCCGATACGTTTCAAGCGCGGTAGAGATTGCGCGCATATCTGCTTGTGCCCGCGCGACTTTCGCTCGAATCTGAGCGTTGAGGAAATTGGGAACCGCTATCGCCGCCAGTATTCCGATAATTGCTACGACAATCAATAATTCGATCAGTGTAAACGCCGAAAATTTACTCTCTCTTTGAAAATTCAATCTATTTTCTTTCCTTTACGTTGAGATGCTCTTTTAGTTTATCAAGATAAAACTATATCTATTATCGCCTTTGTATGTAATCCCGATAATCAGAAATAACGTATGACATTAAAACACGTTATCCGTCCCGAACAAGGAATTCGCCTCATAAGATCGCCGGACGTATTGCGCCTATCGCGAACCAGGACAGCGAATCGGGCGGTTTCTTACAAAGAGAGTATCCGTTCACAACTTACATTCAATTGAATCCAACCCCAGAAGCACTCGCGAT
>CAZSIZ010000438.1:0-4562 GCA_964606645.1 uncultured bacterium | reverse complement strand
GCTCCCGCATACTCGCGTGACCCTGAAGAATCTCCTGCAAGACGGCTTGATGGGAATCCGGGTCCGTGCCGGGAACGATGCCCCCCAGCCTTTCCGCCAGATCGCGGGCCACATTCTTGTCTTTGTAATATTTCCGCAGATCGTAGTAAATCCGTTTCCGGCATTTTTTCATCGCTTGTTTGTAGGCTTTGGTACGGCGCAATTCCTTCGACGTGAGATAGGCGACCGCCGCCTTTCGCAGAATTGCATCGTCCTTGCAAACCTCACGAATCGTTCGACGTGCTTCATCCAGGGTGACGTGATAATCCTTGACGGCCAGTTCGGCGGCTTCGTCCAGCAATTCGCAAATATGGGATAACTCCATCCAGTCCGAATCAGTCATGAATCTGGTTCCAGGTCTCTGCAAGAAGGCTGTCGGGAAACCATCGGCTGTGAACGTCGAGAATCCCGCTCAGCAATTCGTTCATCGTTCCCTGTTCCTGCGCCTCGCGGATCGTCACGATCGTATTGCAGATCGTCCAGAGGTTGTGTTTGGCGAGATCGGGAAGCGTGGCGAAGACCTGAGCGATCTCCCCGGCGGCTTCGCATACCGGACAAGGGCAGACGAACTCGCCTCCAGCCAGTGGATCGGGACTTTTCACCGCCCCGTAAGGCGTCATGTACCAGGAACCGCGAGCGTATTGCGCGTAGGATGACGAGTCGAAAATATCCCCGCCCAGCGCCGCCATGAACGGCAGCTCGACCGGATCGCCCGCGCCGTAGATATGAACGGGAATTTCATCGCCCGCGATCGCCCGCATCTCTTTCATGATCCGACCGACGAAATCCATCTTGTGATTGCGGTTGAAGAACGGCACAAGGCTTCCGATGGCGATCAGTTTCACCCCAATCTCCATCAGCCGTTCGGTCGCCTGTTGGCGCAGATCGAAAAACCGGCCGCCCTGCTGAACACCGGCGAGAATCGAGTTTTCGGTAATCCGGTATCCTTCCTCGATACGTTTAAGTGTCGATTTCAGTTTCTTTCCCGCCACGGTCCGATTGTCGCCGGGGGGAGTGACCAGGTCCAGCGGTGCGATAATATCGGCCCCGATACGATCCTGAAACTGAATAATCGTCTTGTTCTTTAAGTAACAAGGCCGCGTGAAACCCTGAAACGCCCCCGAATCCGTCACGATCAATCCGTCGAACGGAATATAGTCGCACAGTTTCAATCCTTCATCGAACGAGCGGCGGATATCCCGCTGCTTGTACAGAAAAAAACTGTTGATGATGCAGCCATCGATTTTCGGTTCGTGAGACCATTCCGTGATGGGAACGATGGGGTTGTGCGCCTGATAGACAGGCAGAAACAACGGCAGTGGATACGAACGGCCTTGGACGGTTTTCAATACTCGCATAGCGTCAACCGGAACGGGTGGATTCTGCTGCTGGACGATGAAAGTGTACCTTTGAATGGAAGGACTTGAAAGGAATCTTACTCGATGGTTATTTCGTCTCGACGTTTTGAGTTTCTATTGGGATCTGAACGATTTCAATCCCGGATAGAACCGGTTCGGCGTCCGGACAGGATTTGGAAGGTTTCAATTCAATGGTCAATGTCCGGCTGACCGAAACGTTCTCGAACTCTTTCATCACGGCTCGACTGACGCCACCCGCTTCACGGACGATATCGAAATTCTTCAAAACCGGCTTTCCCTGGATAAAAACATCGAATTGCCGTTCGCCGGGCTGCTTCGTGTCCGGTTCCAGGAAGAAAAGACGTAAGGTATAAGACAAGTCATTCTGGGGTTTGGCGGATAACGTGAACGTCAGCCGCTCCAATCCCTTGCCCCCCGATGCACAGATCCATTTCGCTTCGTCACCGGCGGCGCGCAGCGAGTGATGCTGAAACCATTGCGGATTCTCCGGTTCAGTCCGCAGGTGGATTTCCGGCGACGGGCCGCCCGTGACGGGATACTCCAGCCATAACGTCCCGTTCTCCGCCCGGCGGTCTCCCGGTGCGCCGAGGTTGATCCCCATCCGCTGGATCGTATCGCCGTCCAAATCGATCGCATTGAAGGTCCAGAGTTCCATCTCCGGATCGTGGATCAGCGCGAGCGAGGTCTGGTTCTGGTAACTGCACTGACAGGTGCGGGTGTAATCCGGCGCGTTGAATACCCCGTCGGCCACGACCAGGTTGGAGGTGCATCCCGTCTTAAATCCGCCAAGATTCCCCGTCCCGCTATCCCCTTCCAGGTCGAAGAATCCCGCCGCGGCCGACCGGAACGTCATCAGATGTTCGCTGGCGATGGCGTAATTACATCCGTAGTTGCGTTGATAGGCCCAGGGAGATTCCCCGCCGGTCAGCGAATTCTTCCGCGCGATCTGTTCGCCGGTCAGGAGGTTATAGGCGTTGGGATCGGCGATAATCGTATCGCCGTGGAGGATGCTGGGGGAGTTGTAAGTCGCATCGTTGCGCCACAACGGCGTGCCGGACCGCCCCTGATAAGTCGCTAATCCTTTTTTCAGTTCTCCAGCGAACATATCTCGCGAATAACGCCCGGACATGAGAAGGATGTCGCGTGTTTCCGAATAGCCAAGCCACGTGCCGAAAACATCATGGGCCGAACTCCAAACGATATCCCCGCTGTGAATGTCGAACGCCAGCACTCTCGGCGTGCCTCGAAATTGTTTCCCTCGCCGCTTCAAGGCGTCGGAAACAAACGCCGGCATTCGATCGATGCAGAAGATTTTATCGTTGCCAACCGCGACGGCGTTGTTGAGAATTCCCAGTCCGGATTTGAAAGTCCATTTGATTTCGCCCGTATAGCGGTCCATAACGATCAAACGCCGGCTGGTCGTGATATCGAAATCGTAAAATCGTTTCTTCTTTTTCTCGATCGATTCGGTTGAAATCGAGTCCCGGAAATTGACGTATCCTCCACCCGCGATCAGGTAATCCTGATAAACGCCGATGTAACTCCATTCCGGTGGCTCATCCGAGCCAGGGAAAAGAGGCAGTTCGATTTCGTGTACCGTCTCGCCCGTCACCGGATCCAAAACCAGACAACGGCTTCGATTCACGATGATATAGACTCGGTCGTGAGTGACGACGAAGTTCGTTCCCCGCCCGTTGGCTCCGGGGATGTGGACTTGGTTGTAAGATGGATTGAGCGGCGTTTCGCGATACGTTTCGTCGAAATACACGCCGAACGTTCCCAATTCCGGAAGCGTGCGTTTCCAGAGAACCCGGCCCGTATACACATCGCGGGCGGAAAGGCAATCCATCCCCTGGATAAACAGTCGGCCACCCAAAACCTGCTCCGGTGGTCCGTGTCCGTGTCGGGGAAGAATGTCCTCGTGAGAATTACCTCCGAACCAGAGAATCCCCAGTGGAAGTTTAACGCGGCGGTCATCGGATTTAATCGTGTTGGCCACATTGCCGTACTGGTGGGTCCACTCACCCGCTCCCGGCAGCGCCCCCTCGCGCGACAGCAGCAAATAGCCATCGGCCGACTGCGTCTTTGCGTTAGCCAGATCGCATTCTTCAACAATCCGAACGGCGGCCTCAATACGATCCGATTTCATCTTCAGACAGGCAATACCCCCATAAGGGCGCAAACGCTGAAACAAGGTTTTGATCGTTACCGGTTGAATGGCATCGGATAAATTGTCATCGCCGATCACAATCAAATCCGCAAAGTAGGGAGGCGCTTTAAATGTGAAAGAATCCCCAACGTGAACCGATAGGCGTTTCCCGTACAGCCCAGCTTCGACGAATCGTTTCCGCAGCCGGTCAACACTTTGCCGGTCCGGATCGACGGCGTGAATCCGCAGGTTGGATTGACGCAGCAGCGCTTCAGCCAAATCCCCCGTCTCTTTCCCGTAAATCAGACAGTAACCCTCTCTGACATCGGTGGTATCCAGTATCCGTTTCGCTTCGGCGGCGGTGGATTCCGGCAGCGTTTGTAATTGAACGGTATAGGGATGAACGGCCACTTGAGCGGGAGCGCCACCGAAGGCGTAGATACGGCCTTCCTGTGTTACGACAAACAGTTTATCATCCGCCGCGATCAACCGTTCCGCCGTGCCGTCGATAGCCACGGTCCAGGCGGTTTTCGGTTCCCCGCCTGGCTCGGGCAGATCGATAGCGGTGATGATGTTTTCCCCCCCCGCATAGAGCCGGTTCCCGGCCTGGATCAAATCACCCCGGGCGTCGGCCTCGAATTCCCAAAGCGTATCGATCTCCCACCGTTTCTTGATAACAACCTTACCTTTTTCTTTCCTTTTATATTCAACTTGCCTCATATTGGCGTAGTCGAACGCCTTGACCGTTTCTCCCCTGCCGAATAGGGAATTCCCCTTAAAAACCGGCATTTTACAAAAAGCGCTCAACAACCGGTCTCCCGTCGCGACATCGAATAGACTGGTAACTTGATCGCGGTGATAGTTGATAAAATGTTTTCCATTCGTACAGACGAACGCGCCGCCCGATTTGTTTTGCTCGTCAAAGCGGTAGTAATCCAATTTCCCGGTTTTCCGATCGAAACAGCCGGTCAGGCGTACCGGTGGGAAACGTCGAT
>CAZSIZ010000437.1:0-4574 GCA_964606645.1 uncultured bacterium | reverse complement strand
ACGGGTCACACCGGGTGACTCCGGGTGGGTCAGACTAGCCCGGCGGCTGACAGTATTAGATGGGTAACAGGAACGGGTAGGGGCAGGTCTTGTGCCTGCCCATATTCAATCCAATCCGATTGACTTACCAAAAAAAAGGAATCGAAACCAAAATGAATAACGAATCACCGGAATATCACTCGCAGCAATATTCGGACGATGGATCGAGAGAAACGTACGTCTATGGCAACCGAGGCTGGTCGCCAATCGGTTCGTCCCCCCGGACGAGCCTGGGATGCGGTTCGCTGATTGTGATCGCGCTGATCGTTCTCATCTTCGGCGCGTCCGGCAATAAAAGGATCGAAACGAAAGTCAACCGCCTGCAAATTCTGGTCGATGAACAGAATACGATGATTCTCAATCAAACGAGGGAGATCGCGAAACTGGAAAGCAAGATTGACGATCTGAGTGAGGAAATCAGGCGGCTGAGGGAACCTTGATCCGGCTGTAACAAGTCAGTTGGAAGGTCTGCACCTCAATTTTGTGAAATCAAAAAATCACCCGAATATCTTTCCTTCCAGGGGTTTGTATTATCGATCTGCTTTTGCATTATCGCCCTCACCCTAACCCTCTCCCAGAGGGAGAGGGGACTTGGCCGGAGGTTTTAAGCCATTTTCGGGCGCGTGTCAGTAATGCGAGCGTTCCCAGAATCGTACGAAACGTCGGCATTTTGCTGTCCCCTTTTTTCGCTTCGTAATGCAGTTCGAAAGGAATTTCGGTGACTTTATCGGGCGTAGTGTGTGCGAGGGCTTTCAGCATCAGCTCCCCCGTACAGGCAAACCCCGGTGCTTCGAACAACCGTTCTCCCCAACAATTCACGGTGGCCTTCAGAATCGATAGCGAAAATCCCCGGAAGCCGCACGAAAAATCCTGAATCGGGATGTTCGGAAGAAACCAGTGGTATGTTGTTCTCGCCCCGTGGCTCAAGATTTTCCGAAAACCGCTCACTCCGTATTCCTTGCCTCCGGCCACGTACCGCGAAGCGATGACGATATCGGCTCCTTGCTCGAGCCGGTCGACAATTTGGAAGATATAACGGGGATGGTGTGTCCCGTCGGCGTCCAGTGTGATCGCGAAATCCCGATTCCCACCGTGGGTCAATGCGAAATCGATCCCCGTACGCAACGCGGCTCCCAGCCCCGCATTTTGGGCATGATCCAAAACGGTGACTTGGATCGATCCGGAGAACGAGGCCGCTTTCTCATGCGTATCGTCGGTGCTCCCGTCGTTGACAACGACCGCATGGACGGGCATGGGTTCGCCGCGTCTCTTTGCCCATAGTTCCGCTTCTTCTGCGATGCTGTGCAGCAGTGGTTCGATATTCCCGCTCTCGTTGTAGGCGGGAAGCAGGATGAAAATCATGAATGCTGCTCCATAGAGGTGGTTTGCGCTAAAACGGAGCGAAACGTGGCCGATTCGTTCAGATCGCGTTTTTGGGGTGATGTGTGAAACTGAATGAATCCGTTTTGGATGGAAAAAAAGTTCAGTTCGATGAAAACAGTCAGCACGGTGTCGAATTCCTCTTTAGTTATTTTTTCTTTTTGCGCGAAGAGATACGAGTTCTGCAGGTCAACCTGCCGACGCTCGTTCGCCGCATTTTTTAAGTAGGTGTAAATCCGTCCTAAGTTTTCCCGCTTCCATTGAAACCCCGGTGAGGTGATGGTTGGTGCGGGTGTCAACGCATTGGATTTGGTTTGAACGTTCAGTTGAGCCGTTGAAGGCTTTGGCGGCTGGACCGTATTCGGCAGAGTGGCCGCCGCTTGAGCGGCAACCGGCCGGATGTCTTTCAAGTGCAGGTCAATCGTTCGCTGCCCCCGGTATTCGTTATAGTGACAGGTGAAGACGAGGTCGGCCCGATCGCCATTCAGACTGGTGAGTTTCTCTCCCTGGCCGAATCCGATGGCGGTGATCGTGCCCCTGGGGTGGCTCAGTGTAATCCGCAAGTGACTGTTCCCCACGATCTGCGCCCCGTATCCGCCCATCGGTGCCCGCGCGTAGAATACCGGCTCTTCGTTTCCCTGGCCGAACGGCTGGAGGCGCTGAATCTCTTTCATGAATGCGTCGTCGATTTGTTCCAGGGGAAGCTGGGTGTCAATCCAGAGCGTTGGCGGCTCGATTTTCGTCCATTCCCGTTTCGCCGCCTGACAGAGCGCCGATTCGAAGGATTCCAGCGAGTCCCGATGCACTTTCATTCCCCCCGCGCGGGCATGGCCGCCGCAGGTGATGGTGTGTGAGCGCGCCGCGTCAAGCAGCGGGATCAAATCCCCTCCATCGATCGAGCGTGCCGATCCGAAAGCCACATCCCCATCCATTCCCAACAGGAATACTGCCCGCCCGTATTGCTTCACCAGGCGGGACGCCACGATGCCCAATACGCCCCGATGCCAATCCTGTCCCGTCACGATCAGGACGTGTTCCGACCGTTGAAGTAAATCATCCGCTTCGATCCGTTCGCGCGCTTCCCGGAACAGCTGCTTCTCCACGCTTTGACGTTTGGCGTTGATCGAGTGCAGGTACTTCGCGAGTGAGGCGGCTTCTTCCTCGTCGCCGGTGAGAAGCAGTTTCAGCGCGTGGTCGGCGTTTTCCATCCGCCCGGCGGCGTTCAGACGGGGGCCAAGTTTGAAAGCGATATCCTGTGTATCGATCCGCGAAGGAATGACACGCGCCACGTCCATCAACGCCGCCAGACCGGGGCGTTCTCCCAGGCGAATCCGTTCCAATCCCCGCGCGAGCAAGGTTCGGTTTTCGCCCTGAATGGGAACGATATCGGCAACGGTTCCCAAGGCGGCGAGATCGAGGTGCTCTCCCTCATCGTGCCATGTATCCGTCGCCATACGCAGCGCGCAGGCCAGTTTCCAGGCCACTCCCGCTCCGGAGAGGCATTGGCTGGGATAGGTCTCTTCTTCCCGCACCGGATTGAGAACGGCGTGGGCGGGAGGGCGTTCGTGTCCGGGATCGTGATGGTCGGTGATGATGACGTCCAGGCAGTTTTCGACCGCCGTCCGAACTGCTTCGACAGATGTCGTTCCACAATCGACGGTAATCAGCAAATCGTAATGGCCGAGGAACTGCCGGACGGTTTCCAGTTGCAGGTCGTAGCCATCGGTGAGCCGGTTCGGCAGATAGTGATCCGCATCCAGCCCCAGATCGGCCAGAGTCTCCAGCAGAATACACGTACCGGTGATCCCATCGACATCGTAATCCCCGTGAATCAGTACCCGTTCCTGCTTCTTGATCGCGGTCAGGATTCGGTCGACGGCCGATTGCATTTCCGTGAAATCGAATGGGCTGGGAATTGCATTCTCGCCCGGTTCCAGAAACGAATGAGCGTCGGATGCCGTCTGGATGCCCCGGTTGACGAGCAGACGGGCAATAAGTGGGGATATACCCGTCTCATCGCTCAGATGCTGGATGGTTTCTTCGGAGGCTATTTTTAATTTCCAAGTTCTTTTCATTCAGTTAATTTCGGGTGATCAATTCGGTTTCTGAGCGCCACGGAATATCCGTTTGGCCTCTTCGATATCCATCTCTTCCTCGTCGGTGGAGTCGAGCGGCTGGCTGTAACCGGCTTCGTTTTGTTGATTGTCTAAACTCGCATCTTGCACGATGACAAAAGATTTTACAACAACCATCAGGACCGCAAAGATAAAAATCATCAATAAAATGAAAAAATTTCCCCGACTCCGGTACCAGGCCGGACCGGAGGGATTCGGAAGTTCGCCTCCACCGAGAATGCTCACAAACCGGTCTTTGGTCGAAACCCGGAATTTCCTGAATTGATGGCGATCGTGCATGGCGATTGCTCTGGATCGAAAAAAATCTAAGTGTTCAATACAATAATAATTCAAAAAGGCAAATTATATAATAAGGATGGTAAAAACGGCTGTCGAAAGCCATTTCGATCCATCAAGCAGTATATGTAAACGTATCTTCAATATTTTCAATGAAATAATATGAATCAAGCGGTTGATAAGCAAGTGATATATTGATTGAGCGCCAATCCGTTTTTTTTCACTACCGGCTTGAAAATCGATAACTTAATACAATATTTAAACAGCTAGCAATAAAAGAAGAGAACATTGGATTCCGATTCAATGATTTAAGAAATTTCGATAAAATCCCCCATTTTTTTATGAAAAAAAGAGAAAACCACCCATTTTTACATTTCCAGGGCTGTAAAAAAATCTTCTTGGAATTATACTTCTTTACTACTATTCCAATCGCTTGGAATCGTTAACCATTCTGTTTTTCGCAGTCAATTCCGGCTTGAATTCCATTTCAGATAAGGTTCGAGCAAGAGATAAGTTGCCTTGCTGGGCATTCAAGACTGTGAAATTTGGGAACAAAAGTTGAATTCTCCTTGACACGAACCAGTGAAATTCGCTATAGTGTATAGAGTTTTTCACCCAAGGGCGAGTAGCTCAGTTTGGTTAGAGCGCCTGCCTTACAAGCAGGAAGTCGCTGGTTCGATCCCAGTCTTGCCCATGAATGGCGATTCCCGGGTGAAAATGGATTTACTCAACGTAAAATAAACG
>CAZSIZ010000436.1:0-4619 GCA_964606645.1 uncultured bacterium | reverse complement strand
CCCTATTGGTTGTTTATCAGAGGGAGGTGCATTGCCACCGCTTTAGTTCCATAACAATGTGTACGGAGAGTAGCCCAAAGGGAGAGGGAACTTGGTCGCTGGAATTTGATTTTATGGCCGTTTTGCATTCAAAATGAGTGGTAAGGGACTAAAATACTCTCACAATGCATTCACTTCATGTTATCGGAAAAGAGGATATGACGATGATTGCCGGAACGAGAAAAACATTTCGCTTGGCTTTGGTTTTTTGTATCGCCGCGCTTCAACTGACGGTTCTGAATCCCCGGGCGCGAACGGACGATCGGTGCATCCAGCCGTATCGGGAGAATCCCCGCTACTGGCAATACCAGGGAACGCCGGTGTTATTGCTGGGCGGCAGTAAAACGGATCACATTTTTCTGCTGGACGATCTGAAAGCGCATCTGGATGAGATCGCCGCCGTGGGTGGAAACTACGTTCGTAATACGATGAGTCAGCGCGAAGGAGTCGAACTTAAACCGCATCAACGGTTGACGGACGGGACATTCGATTTAGATCGATGGAATGAAGACTATTGGAGACGCTTTTCCAACTGCCTGAAGTGGTGTGCCGAACGGAACATCATCATCCAAATCGAGGTTTGGGACCGCTTCGATTTTTCGCAGAACCATTGGACGATCAGCCCGTGGCGGCCAGAAAACAATGTCAATTACACAGAAGCGGAGACCGGTTTGGCCGCCGCGTATCCCCAGCATCCCTCCCGCGACCGGCAGCCGTTCTTTCACACCATTCCCGGAATGAAAAACTATAAAAATCGGTATGACCGAATCCGAAAGTATCAGGAAGCTTTCGTTGCGAAAATGCTTTCGACCAGTTTGAATTATCAAAACGTGCTGTATTGCATGGACAACGAAACCTCGACTTCACCGGAATGGGGACGCTATTGGATGAAATTCATCAACGCCCACGCGAAGGAGAGAGGCGTTCGCGTCTACGTGACGGATATGTTCGACGACGCCTGGAAACCGGAGACATCCACAAAATTGCGCCAGACGTTTGACGATCCTCAGACTTATCCCTTTCTCGATGTGTCTCAAGTGAACAGCAGGAATTTCAATCAGGATCATTGGGACCGATTCCAGTGGATTCGAAAACAGACATCCCGCTTTCCACGACCGTTGAACCACACGAAAATCTATTCCGACGGCAGTACGAGATGGGGATCGGGAACGCCGATCGACGGAGTGGAGCGTTTTTGGCGAAATCTGATCGGTGGCGCGGCGTCGTGCCGATTTCACCGCCCTACAGCGGGGATCGGCTTGAATGAAACGGCCCAAGCCTGTATCCGGTCCGCGCGCCTTCTCGAAAGCGTCATCCGGTTCTGGGACGTCGAACCGCATCAAGAATTGTTGAGCGGACGCGAACCGGATGAAGCCTATTTAGCGGCGAAACCAGGTGATCGATACGTGCTCTATTTTACCGATGGGGGTGCAGTGAACTTGGACCTGCGCGGAGACGAACAGAACTTTCAGATAAAATGGATCCAGATTGAAAAAGGCCGATGGGAGGACGCATCGACGATTACCGGCGGCGATTGGATTGAAATTGCCGCACCGGGAAAAGGGGCGTGGGTTGCAGCCATCACGAAAAAGTAACACGGGTATTCAAGTTGGATAAGAAAATATCCTGTTATGCCGAAACGTTTATTCATCATGCGAAGAATGAAAGGAATTTCAATGGATGTCAAACTCGGTTTCTTGACAGATTGACTTATAATGGTTATTAATTAAGTATAACCTTATGTGGCTATTAAGATTGTTACGTTCCCCGTTAATGAACGTCATGTCAATATCCACTTCTTCCAGATATTCCGCCTGTTTTTCGGATTCAGCGCAATCGAGAAATTCAGTCATAATATCCAATCAAGGAGAGAGAGAATGAGTTCAGCGGTTTTGCTCCATCTGATTGTCTATGCGGCTTTGGCCGTCTTTGTCCTGGTCGTTGCGGTTCGGTTCTTCAAAATTCAGAAAATGCCTATGCACCTGCGCTGGGAATTGTATCCAGTGGGGCATGAGGCAGGCGACAAGGCCCGTTACGGTGGATCCATGCTTGAGGAAATCGACTGGTGGACCAAGCCGAAAGAAACATCGCTGTTCAACGAACTGCGGGCGATGATTCCCGAAATGATACTGCTGGTCGCCCTCTTCGAGAACAACAAGAAACTGTGGCTCGTCTCGTTTCCGTTCCATTTCGGCTTGTACATTCTATCGGGAATGGCGGGTTTAATCGGATTCGGAGCGATCTTAGAACTCTGCGGCGTCACGGTCGGGGCCGAAGCGTCTTCCATTGGATACGCCGTCTATCTTCTGACCCAGATCGCCGCGTGGTGCGGCCTGACGCTGGCGACGCTGGGCGCGTTCGGGCTTCTTTTACGCCGACTCTTCGATCCGGAACTGAAGGACTATACCCCGCCTAGCGCGATTTTCAATCTTCTATTCTTTCTCGTGGTATTCGCCGTGGCTTGGCTCGTCTTTTTGACTGTCGATCCTCAATTCGTTCAGACACGGGAATTCGTGCAAAGTCTGTTGACCTTCAACCTCAACGCGCCGGTGGGCAGTTCGCTACTGGGATTGGAGATTCTGCTGGCGGTGCTGCTGATCGCCTACATTCCCATGACTCACATGTCTCACTTCTTCATCAAGTGGTTCACGTATCACAAGATTCGCTGGGACGACGAACCCAACATGGTGGGAAGCGCAATCGAGAAGAAAATCATCGAACAGGTTCAGTATCCGGTTACCTGGGCCGCACCGCACCTCAAGGCCGACGGGAAAAAGAACTGGGTTGACATCGCCACGGAGGAGATGGAATCAAAATGAGAAATCACATCAAGATCGAAGATATCAGCAAACCATCCGATCGGCTTTCGCACGTCGATCTCAGCGATCAGCCTGTTCTGCCCAAGCCTTACGATGATCCAGAGAAAATTCCCGAATGGAAACCGTTGACCGATAAAGCCAAAGAGGAATTCGAGACCTCGCTGGACGATACGATCGCGCTATCCCTTCCCAAGCCGAAAAACAAAGAGGAAGAACAGGAACTGGTTCGCAAATTTCTCTCCGGCCTGGAAAAACTGTTTACGAAAGAAAACAACTGGACGTTCCTGCAGCCCCTGACGCTCTCCATGGAAAACTGTGCTCGCTGTCAAACGTGCAATGATGCGTGTCATATTTACGAAGCGAGCGGAGGCAACGATGTCTACCGGCCCACTTACCGTTCCGAAGTCTTACGCCGCATTTATTTCAAATACCTCAAACCGGGCGGCAAGATGTTCGGGAAATGGAACCACGGCGATATCGATCTCAATTGGACGACCATCGTCCGGCTGGCCGAGTTAGCATACCGATGCAACCTGTGCCGGCGCTGCGCACAGACCTGCCCGATCGGGGTGGACAACGGCCTGATCGCGCACGACCTCCGCAAACTCTTCAGCCAGGAACTGGGGATAGCGGCCAAGGAAATCCATGAAGACGGATCGGTACTCCAACTGAAAGTCGGTTCTTCGACCGGGATGAATCCCATGGTCGTCAAGGACAACATCGAGTTTATCGACGAGGACACGACGGATAAAACCGGTATGACGATCGAGACGCCCTGGGACAAAGAAGGCGCGGATGTACTGCTGATCCACAACGCCGGTGAGATCATGTCCTGGCCGGAGAATCACGGCGCGTTCGCGACGATCATGGAAGCCGCCGGGATCAGTTGGACGATGTCTTCCGAATCGCAGGAAGCCCTGGGCTACGACAGTATCAACTACGGCCTGTGGTACGATGATTTTATGCTTGCCAAAGTGGCGATCAAACACGCCAAAGCCGCTATGAAACTTGGTGTAAAAAAGATCGTGCTGGGTGAGTGCGGGCACGCGCATAAAGCGCTGACCGTCATCGCCGACCGGGTGCTGACCGGCGATTTGAACATCCCACGCGAAAGCGCCATGACCCTTTTGGAAGACATTGTCTTTTCCGATAAGATCAAATTCGATCCATCGAGAAACGAATTCCCCGTCACGCTGCACGATCCTTGCAACATGGTTCGGCTGATGGGCGTCGTCCAGCCTCAACGGCGAATCCTTAAAAAAATCAGCCCTCAGTTCCGTGAGATGACGCCTCACGGCGTTCATAACTACTGCTGTGGCGGCGGGTCCGGTTTTGCTATCATGTCCGCGCATAATTTCGAGGACTGGCGCAACCAGGTCGCCAGCCGAAAAAAAATGGAGCAGATTCTGAACGCCTTCAAAGACGAAATGGATCCATCGATTCACAAATATATTTGCGCGCCCTGCTCCAACTGCAAAGGCGCGATGCGCGATCTCATCAAGTATTACGATCTGTGGAATGAATGCGGAATTCTCTATGGTGGATTGGTCGAATTGATCGTCAACGCCATGGTCGATGCCAAACCAGGTTATATTGAATGGGAAATGTTTTAATTTCCGGTGATGATTCGCAGGGATTCATCATTTTAAGTTTTTCCCTCACCCTAACCTTCTCCCAGAGGGCTACTCTCCGTACACATTGTTATGGGACTAAAGCAGTGGCAATGCACATCCCTCTGATAAACAACCAATAGGGGAGCAT
>CAZSIZ010000435.1:0-4619 GCA_964606645.1 uncultured bacterium | reverse complement strand
AGAAACTTAGGGATTTTTGATGGATGATTGGTTTCAATTAGTGAGGTCTGAAATAGAAATGGGACCGAACGGCCCCAAAGTTTAATTTCGTTATTATCCGGTTGTTATCATTAACAATTCAATAGTAAAAACCCTACACCCTGGACCCTAAACCCTGCCCTTAAGTCACAACGGTAATACCGAACAACTGGGAGAACTGCTTCAGCCGTTTCGCATAGTTTCCGTAGAACAGCACATTGTGATGGCCCTTCACATCGCAGGCGTCTTCCAATTCGTTGATCGTATCTCGACGTTGGTCCGGCACCCGCCGACGGGCGGCATATCATACGATTTCACCACTTGGCCGGAGTAGACCTGCATGGAGGGCGCTTCAGTGGGATTACACCGAGCCATCGTCACATCTTCCCCTTCACGGAAGAGAACTTGCGGCGCGCAGGTGGGATCGTTGGTGTGCCCGTAATTCCGCAGCAGATACGGTTCGGACCGTTTGGAAATGCCGAACAGTTTCGAGGCGGACGTGCAATGCGAAGCGAAATAATGATTGGCCTCCGTCTCGAAAGCAGGGTTGTGCTGGAACCCGGGCCGGTCGAACAGGTGCTGAACCAGCATCATCGTCAGCGTCGGCCCCAAGTCGTTTTCACACCCGGCGGCGATTCCTCGATCCCGCAGCGTCATAAAGCTCATGCACGGCATCAGTTCGCCCCGTCGCAGGCAGTCCATCATCATCGCGTCGCCCCCCTCTTCTTCAAGGATGCGCTGGTTGGCGAAATGGACTTTCGCGGCCTGAAGGATTTCGGGTTTCTCCGGCTCGAGCACCTTTTTGGCGGTTCTCACGTAGGACCGGGCGAGTTTCTTTACCGCATCGGTCGCCTCCGTAATATTCACCATCTCCTCGAAATGCTTGAGTGGAACGACACGCACTTGCGTTCCCCAAAACGGAACGATCCCTTCGCGGCGTTCGGTTCCCGCGACGCTGATGATTCGGCTATCTTTCATTAACCGCCGCGTTTGGATCGCTCTCATACCGAACTCGATGGCATCCATGTTGTCCAATGAACTAATCATATAGATACCGGGTTTGCGGTATTGGGTTATCGGACCGTGCTTCACGCCAAGCGATAACGATATGACCGTTGGAATCCCTTGTTTGGTGACTTTCCCGTTTTTGTCCGTCTTCGTTCCGAATTCTTTCAGGATACGGTCGGCATGAGTGATATGGCTGTGTTTGAAGGGGATCAGCAGCAAGCCGTCCGGTTTCGTCCGCTTGATCTTGTTGATAAAGGATGTCGCGTCAGCCGCTTCATCGAAGGGTTTTTCCTCCATGAGGATTTTCATCCCCAATTCTGTTTCCATCTCTTTGATGCGAGCCATATATTGCTTTTGACGCCCTTCCGCGTCGAAATCGTTGCCCGGCCAGCTCCACCAGTTCCCGTGCAGTTTCGATGACGGCGGATACAGAAAGGCTCCCATCACCGTCGGGGTGCTTTTTTTGCGAGCCGTTGTTTTGCTGGATTCGGCAGCGGCCGGTACGGTCAGGTTCAAAGCGATTGCGCCTGACGAGACGCCCATCGTGCCCAGGAAACTTCGTCGGCAGCAACAGCCCACTCCATGTTCCGAATGTTCGTTATCCATTATTTGCTCTCCTTGTTATTACAAAGATAATATACAGAGGAACAGTGGGCCACGCTGCGCTTTTAGCCCCCCCCACATAACTGACAACTGATAACTAAAAAACGTTTTACGAGCTGCCGCCGCCCTGCCGGATGACGACATCTCCCAGGCTGTTCAGGCCGTTGGAGACCTCGTAGGGAAGGCCTCGAAGCGTGCTTTGCCAGAGACCGTCCGGCCCGACGCCCATCAACGCCCATTCGTTCGGCTTAAGAGGACGCTGCTTCGATTCCCGGCTTCCCGACATCGTCAATCCGCTCAGACCGTGATTCTCGCCGATAAAGCTGAAGGCCGGTTCGTTGTCCCCGTAGATGTATGTACCGTTAGCGTATTTGATATACGCTTCGGAATCTTTCGCAGCGATCGGATCGTTGAAGGGATCGTGCGGGATCGCCGACATGTAGGAGACGGGCGTCGTAAGCGGGCCGAGGATTTGGAGCATGGTGCGGTCCGGCCCGTTGTTGAAGGGCTGGATTCCAAGCTCCTCCATCCGTTCCACGCCCAGGGGGGTGTCGTCGTCCCAGAAATCGACGAGAAGCATGTTCTTATCGAGCCGGAACGATTCGATGGCGGTTCCCAGATTCTTCATATCCGCCATCCCGCGCGCGATCTTCGCTCGTATCTGAGCGTTCAGAAAGTTCGGGACGGCAATCGCGGCGAGGATTCCAATGATGGCGACGACAATGAGCAGTTCGATCAGCGTAAAGGAACGAATCCTTGGGTTTGACTCTCTCATCGTTTTTCACCGTGTAGTTCCCTCTCCCTCTGGGAGAGGGTTAGGGTGAGGGAATATTTGATATTGCTTAAGTCAATGACATTGCCCTCTAACTCCCCCCAGGCTTGGGGGGAGGACTTGGTACTTCACACAGCTGACCTGTTACGATTCAAGAACAATTCCCACCTGCGGTTTAGTGATAACCAAACCGCAGGCGGGTAAAAATCAATCCGATTTCGTAACGATTAATACAGAGACCACGAATCCACGGTTGTCGGCTCCGCAACGACAAACCTCATGCCGAGGTAGACGGAACGAAGCGCGCCTTCATAGTCGGTAGAGTCGTCGATGATGAAACCGACCGTTTCGCCACCACTGACGGAAATCGTTCCAATCGACATTTCGTAGTCGTTGTAGCCGGGCGTGCCGTTGAACGTTCCATCATTGGCATGCCAGTTTTTCATCTCCTGGCCTTCGATTCCGAATTTGAGCGGCGTGGGATTCGCCGCGTTTTCATCAAATTCGGAAGCAGCGATATCACCGAGACTGAGATAAACCTCATAAGCGCCGCCCCGCGCGAATGTGACAGCCGTTCTCAAAGATGGGGCATCGTTTACGGGTGGGAACGATTCGAGTATCGGACCGTAGGGACCGAGGCCTTCGCGAATGTTCCACTTGTTCGATCCGTCTTCCCTCGAAGTGATCGTCAGCCAATCCTCTTGCGTGGGATAAGCCGCTTCATCGACGGGCCAAGTGCGATACTGGTTGCCGCCGATGTCAGTATACATCTCGATGACGCCGGGGCTGACCTGAAACTCGGAGAGAACGACCTGTACTTGCTTGGAGAATCGCATGCCCAGATAGACCGACCGGCTGACGCCTTCAAAATCGGGTGCGTCATCGATGATGTAATTCACTTGTTCTCCCGCTGAAACGGTGATCGAGCCAAGAGCGACTTCATAATCGTTGTAGCCGGGCGTTCCTTTGAACACACCATCACCGGCAACCCGAGTGATCAGTTCCTCTCCTTCCAAAGCGACTTTAAGAGGATTGGGAGTGGCTAGGTTCTCATCAGGATCCGAGGCTCCAGTATCACCAATGTTGACGAAAGCATCGTATGTTCCAGCTTCAGCAAATATAATAGACGTTTTCAGAGTAGGCGCGTCATCTCCACCGGAGGGGAAGGATTCGATAATGGGGCCGTACGATCCAAGACCTTCGCGGATATTCCATAGACTATCCGAATTGGAATTCGCATTGATTGTCAGCCAATCCTCCAGTGCAGGATAAACTGCTTCATCGGCGGCCCAGGTGCGGAACTGATTGCCGCTGATGTCGGTCGTCCACTCGGTCTCGCCGGGGCTGACTTGAACCTCGGAAAGCGCCCCGCCCAGTTCGATCACTCGAAGCGTCACGCCCTGGAACGTCGATGTGACATGCGGTTCTGCGGGAATATCAAACGCATCGCCGGGAACGTCATCGACGCGGACTTTGATCACGCCGCCCGCATCGACTTCGGCTTCACCCAAGGAGACCGTATACCACCACATGTTTCCCGCCGTTCCACCTCCGACGGTTGGATATCCCGGAGACGTTCCGCCCGTCGCTCCAATCGCATTGGCATCGGAATACAGGACCAACGCCTCATCACCCAACGCGGCCTGGATCGGCCCGGTGTCCGGAGCACCATTCGCATCGAGGAAATTCAAGATCACTTCGTACTTACCCGCCATCGCAGCGGTGATTTCCATCGTCAGTTCCGGCGCGTCCTCCCAATATCCCGGACCGTGGGAAACGAGCAGCACATTCCCTGCTTCCCGATATTTCAGCCACAGGTTATCTTCATCGAAGTAGACGTCTAACAGTTCTTCATTGCCGTATTCCCTGGGATCGATCGCGTCTTCGGGAACGACCTTAAAGGTATTCCCGAACCGGTCGGGTTCCCCACTGAAATCGCCTGCGGAAAAATAAAACGTGATATCCTGCGCGCTGGCGCTGAATGCGACCAGAACGAGCAACATCGCTAACCCCAAATGTTTAGTCATTTCTTTTTCTTCCTTCCTGTCATGGATTTTATCCCGGATTTTACAATCGCATTTCAACGATTACCCGGATTCTAACCTTTCTCTCAAATCCACCCGCACCTTGTCAAGCGTACTTTCATATAAAACCGCATTTTTTTATATCAGACCTCACTAATTGAAACCAATCATCCATCAAAAATCCCTAAGTTTCT
>CAZSIZ010000434.1:0-4635 GCA_964606645.1 uncultured bacterium | reverse complement strand
CCGGCGTTCGCTCTCGAACGTGCGGCCGGACATGTGGGGCGTGATGATCACGTTTTTCATCGACCATAGCGGATGACCGTCTGGCAGCGGTTCGGGATCGGTTACGTCGAGCGCTGCTCCGGCGATCTCTTTTTGCCGCAACGCTTCGATCAATGCTTTCTGGTCGATCACTTTTCCCCGGCTGACGTTGATGAAAAATGCGCTCGGTTTCATCAACTGGAAACGCTTTCGCCCAAGGTAGCGGTAGGTCTGTTTGACTAACGGGACACAGCAGACGACGTAATCCGCTTCGGGCAACACTGAGTCCAGTTCGTCAGGCGGGCCGATGTGGCTTACGTAATTCGGGCGGTCGATGTTCTTGGGATCGATCGCGATGATTTTCATTCCGAAACCGGACGCCCGGCGGGCCACTTTTCGTCCGATGCCTCCAAAACCGAGGATTAAAAGTGTCTTATCCTGTAAATCGTGAATCGGACGGGTTCGGTCGTGCTTCCACCGGCCTTGCAACTGCTGTTTGTACTGATTGTCCAATCCCTTGCTGAAAGTCAGTATGTATCCAAGGACGTGGTCGGCAATCGCCGGTCCCGACACCCCGCGGCCGTTGGTAAGCACGACTGAACTTTGAGCAAATTCCGGGAAGAGATATTTTTCCACCCCGGCAGTTCTCGAATGCACCCAGCGAAGTTTTTTGGACGCTTGGAACATCTCTTTCGTGATGGGGCCGATCGCTCCATCCACATCACCGATCTTTTCGAGCGCCTCTTGTGGGGACTTTACTTCTACGAACTCAAGGTTAGGGGCCAGGCGTTTTAAAAGTGGAAGCTGCGTTGGGTAGACGCCTTGTGCCAGCAACTTTTTGGGCGGTGTCCAGCCCGGCGTATCCTTGGGAGGGCGGCCTTCGGTCATATCCATATCGAGAAGATACCGGGGAGGGATGATTCCTATCCATTCCTCGTACACATGACGTATATTCTCTTCTCTTGGAGGCTTTCCCGTCCATTCCTTGTAGCCG
The DNA here is from genome assembly GCA_964606645.1 of uncultured bacterium. GTDB lineage: Bacteria > Hinthialibacterota > Hinthialibacteria > Hinthialibacterales > Hinthialibacteraceae > CAZSIZ01. Next base: position 3,623 of record CAZSIZ010000434.1, on the reverse strand, counting down.
GGGATTTCGATATTCTTCAGAATTTCATCGATTGTCTGGCCGTTGGCGCTTTCCTTTTTGACCGCTTCCCGAAGGTGGATGAAATACTCTTTCTGCGTTTGCAGCAATTCCTTCCCGGCGGTTTGGCCGTGACCGGGACAGACCGTTTCGATATTCAATTCCTGCAGGGCGGATAGAATATCGATCCAATCTTCCGTATACGCTTCCCCCATGTAGTTATAAGCGCCGTTCACGCACAGGTCTCCCGTGAATAGTATCTTTTCATTGGGTAAATAAGCGACCGCGTCTCCTTGGGTGTGTCCGTGTCCGAAGTGGAGAAATTCTACACGCTTTGTCCCGTCATCGAGCAAGAGGCGGTCGTCGAAAAGCAGGGTTGGAGCCGATTCGATCGAGTCCGCGCAATGTCGCTGGGCGATAACAGACGCACCTTGCGACACGAAAACACCGTTCCCGCGAACGTGATCGCCGTGGTGATGGGTATTGAAGACGAACCGAACTGGTTTCCCGGATTTCGATTGAATCTCCTCTGCGAGTTTCCCGGCTTCATCCTGAAAGTTTGAATCGATAACCAGAACGTACCGATCGAAAACGATCCATCCGATATTGCCCCCCTTTTCGGAGTGGTGAAAAAAAACACCGGGGGCTGCCTGCCGGGAAACCGCATGGCAATCCTGGGGAATAAGCAGGACGAACGAACAAACCCATGCAGCGAGCGTCATTTCAATGATTCGCATGATCCACTTTTCCTCGTCCTGACGGATGGTTTTTCCAGTTCGGCTGGAATGATTAAAAAAAGTACAATCTATAACTATCCGAAGATCGATGTTTATGATATTTTCGTTTGATTAAAACCTATTCTGAATTAAAACCACTATCGAGGTAAGGGAATGACTGGATACGATCGAAACAGAAAAAACACGAATAGACGCGCCTTTCTGAAAACATTCGGTATCGTAGGACTCGCCGCCGGTTCGCCCGCTTTTTTAATCGAAGAAGAGATCGCTTACGCGGCCCGTTCCGTTAATCGGAATTCAAAACCGTCGGAGTTGAAAATCACGGATTTGCGATTCGCCGTGGTGAAAGACGCCCCCATGCGCTGCCCCATAATTCGTATCGATACGAATCAGGGGATTTCCGGTTTGGGAGAAGTGAGGGACGGTGCGAGCGAGAAATACGCTCTGTTTCTTAAAAGCCGGATTCTCGGCCAAAATCCATGCAATATTGAAAAAATATTCAAGCGCATCAAGCAATTCGGGCATCACGGCAGACAGGGGGGTGGCGTGTGTGGAGTCGAGATGGCGTTATGGGATTTGGCCGGGAAGGCGTATGGCGTTCCCGTGTATCAAATGCTTGGTGGAAAATACCGGGATAAGATCCGAATGTATTGCGACACGACATCCTCACCGGACCCGAAGGTCTATGCCAAGCGGATGAAAAAACGGCTTGAAAATGGTTATACATTCTTAAAAATGGATTTGGGAATCAGGCTGCTTAAAGATACGCCGAATACGATCACCAAGCCCTTGGGTCTGGGAAACACCTATAACATCAAACATCCATTCACCGGCATCGAAATCACCGACAAAGGCATCCAAATAATGGCCGATTACGTCGCTGCGATTCGGGAAGTGATCGGTTATGAAGTGCCTCTGTCCGCCGATCATTTCGGTCACATCGGATTGAACAGCTGCATCCGGCTCGGAAAGGCCCTCGAACCTTATCAACTTGCCTGGCTGGAAGACATGATCCCCTGGGAATATACGGCGCTGTGGAAAAAGATCACCGACGCGATCGACGTTCCCACGCTCACCGGGGAAGATATCTATCTGAAAGAAGCTTTCAACAAACTGGTCGACGAAGCGGCGGTGGATATCATCCATCCCGATCTCGCCACGTCCGGCGGGATTCTCGAAACGAAACGGATCGGGGATTACGCGGAAGAGAGAGGCGTACCGATGGCCATGCACTTCGCGGGAACACCTATTTCGTGTATGGCGAACGTTCATTGCGCGGCCGCCACCCAAGGCTTCCTGGTGCTGGAAAATCATTCCGTCGATGTTTCCTGGTGGGACGATATGGTGACGGGAATTTCAAAACCCATTGTCCAGGAAGGATTCATTCCCGTTCCCGAAACACCGGGGCTTGGCGTGGAACTGAACGATGAGGTTATCAAGGAACACCTTTACAAACCCGGTTATTTCGAACCCACACCGGAGTGGGACCGAATGCGTACCCACGACCGCCTGTGGAGCTGATTACATTGGAGGAACCGTTATGTTGATATGGAAACGTTTTTTACTCGTCTTGATCGCACTCACCATCGCGAATCTCGCCCACGCGCAGTATGGAACCTTCTCCAAGGAGATGAGGATACTCTACACGAAACAGAATCCGTACAACCGTTTCGATGACGGGCGTCCACGGGTTCCCGATGATATCCTGGAGCGGATGAAAAAAGTCTCTATCGAAGAAGCCTGGGGCGTTCTGAGGGGGAGTAAATACAACCATCAATTCGAGGGGGAATGGATGAACATTCACCCGGACCGCGTCCTCGTCGGGAGAGCGGTCACGGCGGCGTTCATGCCGAAGCGGCCCGATGTCGATGAAATCACGCAAGAACTGGGTAAGAAGGATAAACGCATCGGCGCACAAAACTCTTGGATTATCGACACGCTGGTTGAAAACGATGTGATCGTCGTGGATATGTTCGGAAAGATCGTGGATGGAACCTTCGCCGGTGACAACCTGGCCACGGCGATCTATACCAACAGCAAAACCGGTATGGTAATAGACGGCGGGATTCGAGATTTGGACGGAATCTTCGACATTCCGAATTTCAGCACATTCGTCCGGGGGTTCGATCCTTCCGCGATCAAGGACGTGACCCTGATGGGGATCAATACACCGATTCGAATCGGTCATGTGACCGTCATGCCCGGCGACGTTGTTTTGGGGCGACGCGAGGGAATTATCTTCATCCCGCCGCATCTCGCCGAAAAAGTCGTTATCCGCTCCGAAAACATCCGCCTGCGCGACGAATTCGGCCACCTGCGTTTAAAAGAAGGGAAATATACGCCTGGAGAGATCGATCGCAAGTGGACTCCCGAAATCAATGAAGATTTCGAGCAATGGAAAGAGAAAAATGAGAAGCAATAGACAAATACTTTGGATTACCTATATTGCAGTACTAATGTTGCTTCTGAGTGCGAACTCCTACGCGCAGAATTTGAAATATGTGGATATCGACCGGGGAGTGGTTGGAAACACCGAAATAATTTCTCACTTTTTAACCAATCAGAAACTCGCGGATAAAATTATCATGCCCCACACCATGAGTGGTGTTGGAAACGTATTCCTCGACGGGAATCAACTGACTCTCTTGAATAATTTTTCGGTTGAACGCGTTGAAGAATTGCATCCATCAGCATGGAAAATAAGAGGCCATGTCGTTTCAAACAGTGGTGATTCGATTGTCTATGTGGTAGAAAGTCAGGATAAAAACATACCTCAAGAAATGTACGAACGTAAAAAAAAGAAGGGAGAAAACAGTTATTCGGAACCCGTTTTGCTCCAGGGCAATCGCATGAAATTATGTAAAAATATCAACATTATCAATACATAAT
>CAZSIZ010000433.1:0-4643 GCA_964606645.1 uncultured bacterium | reverse complement strand
CCTAGAAACTTAGGGATTTTTGATGGATGATTGGTTTCAATTAGTGAGGTCTGCATAAGTTTTTCATTGTGTTTCTCCAATCTACAATCAGGCTTGTTTGTGTGTAAGTACTTTGTAATATAAAGTACTTGTTCAACAGAATAGCACTGAATACGCCTATGTCAATAGATATTTGATTAATAATTCATAAAGCAGGGGCTACCTATATTGCACAACATTCAGACAACCTCCTGATATTTTAAAATTGGACCGTTTTTTTATGGAAAATTCGTTATATCAAACAACATTTAATTAATGATATCCTTATGAATTGGGAAATGAACGCCGTGTTCCTCTTGAGGAATTGAATTGGCCTATTAATATTATATATACAAGAAAATAGTACGCTTCCAGTTATTTTTTCTATAATTCTTCGGGTAGAGATAAAATACAAAAAATCATTAAAAACGGGAGGCTTCTCAATGAAGCGCAGAATGGTAACCCTCGACGGAAATCAGGCGGCGGCTTTCGTTGCCCACAAAACGAACGAAGTATGTGCGATTTATCCGATTACACCTTCATCGAATATGGGTGAGTGGGCCGACGAATGGTCTGCGAAAGGGATCAAGAATATTTGGGGTACGGTTCCGGATGTGGTCGAGATGCAGAGTGAAGGTGGCGCATCCGGCGCAGTTCACGGCGCACTCCAGACGGGCGCATTGACGACGACATTTACTGCGTCTCAAGGCCTGCTTCTCATGATCCCCAATATGTTCAAAATTGCCGGCGAATTGACCTCGACATGCTTTCATGTCTCTGCCCGTGCCGTCGCGGCGCATGCGCTGTCAATTTTCGGCGATCACAGTGATGTGATGGCGGCACGAGCCACTGGTTTCGGTTTGCTTTCTTCCTGCGGAATTCAGGAAGTCATGGATTTTGCGTTGATCGGTCAAGCGGCGACGCTTGAATCCCGTGTTCCGTTCATTCACTTTTTCGACGGTTTCCGCTCTTCCCACGAGGTATTGAAGGTTGAGGAATTGTCTGATGAAGACATGCATGCCATGATCGACGACGAACTGGTACGGAAACACCGCGAACGCGCATTGTCGCCTGACAAACCGGTTATCCGGGGAACCGCTCAGAATCCGGACGTTTTCTTCCAGGCGCGTGAGACAATCAATCCTTATTACAACGCCTGTCCCGAAATCGTTCAGAAAGTCATGGACAAGTTCGCCAGTGTCGTCGGCCGTCAATACCATTTGTTCGACTACGTCGGTGATCCGGATGCGGAAAACCTGATTATCATTATGGGTTCCGGTGCGGAAACGGTTCACGAAACGGTTGAATACATGAACGCGCGTGGCGATAAAGTCGGCGTTCTCAAAGTTCGTCTCTACCGTCCATTCTCCGTGAAGCATTTCATTGAAGCGATCCCGGCTTCAGTCAAGAAAATCTCCGTGCTGGACCGCACGAAGGAACCCGGCGCAATCGGCGAACCGCTCTATCAGGATGTCGTCACCTCAATCGCCGAAGCAATGGCGGACGGAAGCGCCAAATTCAGCAGTTTCCCGACAGTCGTGGGCGGACGTTACGGCCTTTCCTCCAAGGAATTTACACCGGCGATGGTGAAAGGCGTCTACGATAATCTGAACCAGGGCACACCCAAGAATCATTTCACCATCGGTATTGTCGACGACGTGACCCACACCAGCCTGGATTACGACCCCGGTTACATCACCGAATCCGAAGAGACCGTCCGAGGCATGTTCTTCGGTCTGGGATCGGATGGAACCGTCGGTGCGAACAAGAACTCGATCAAGATTATCGGGGAAGAAACCCCCAACAACGCGCAGGGCTATTTCGTCTACGACTCGAAGAAAGCCGGTTCAGTGACGATCTCTCACTTGCGTTTCGGACCCAAACCCATTCACTCAACTTATCTTCTCACCTCCGCCAGTTTCATTGGCTGTCACCAGTTCGTGTTCCTGGAGAAATACGACATGCTCGAAAAGGCGGTCGAAGGCGCGACGTTCCTGTTGAACAGCCCGTATGGTCCTGACGAAGTGTGGGATAAGATTCCACGCACGGTTCAGGAACAGATCATCGAAAAGAAACTGAAATTTTACGTGATCGACGCGTACAGCGTCTCCCGTGATACCGGGATGGGCGCGCGCATCAACACGATCATGCAGACCTGCTTCTTCTACATCTCCGGCGTTCTGCCCCCGGACGAAGCGATTGCGAAGATCAAAGACACGATTAAAAAGACCTACGGTGTGAAAGGCGACGAGATCGTCAACATGAACTTCAACGCCGTGGATAAATCGGTCGAGAATCTGCACGAAGTGAAAGTTCCCGGAAAGGCCACCAGCACGATCGAACTTCCGCCGACGGTTTCACCCGAAGCGCCGGAATACGTCCGCGACACGGTTGCCATGATGATTGCCGGTAAAGGCGACGACGTGAAAGTCAGTCAGATGCCAGTGGATGGAACCTTCATGACCGGAACGACCAAGTGGGAAAAACGTAACATCGCGCTCGAAATTCCTGTCTGGGAATCCGATCTATGTATCCAGTGCGCGAAATGCTCGATTATCTGTCCCCATGCGGCGATTCGTTTCAAAATTTACGATACCAAGAACCTGGATGGTGCTCCTTCCACGTTCAAGTCTATGGATGCGACCGGTAAAGACTTCAAAGGCATGAAAGCCACGATTCAGGTTGCGCCGGAAGACTGCACGGGATGCGGAGTCTGTGTCCATGCCTGTCCGGCCATCGATAAGAAGAATCCTGAACGCAAATCGATCAATATGGCGTCTCAAATTCCACTGCGCGAACCGGAACGTGATAACTTTGAATTTTTTATGAATATTCCCGATCTCGACCGCTCCGACGTGAAAATCAACACGGTCAAAGGCTCGCAGTTGCTCGAATCGTTGTTTGAATTCTCCGGGGCCTGTTCGGGTTGTGGTGAAACGCCTTATATCAATCTGATGACCCAGTTGTTCGGTGACCGTGCGCTGATCGCCAACGCAACGGGATGTTCCTCCATTTTCGGTGGGAACCTGCCGACGACACCTTTTACGGTGAATAAAGACGGGCGAGGGCCGACATGGTCGAATTCCCTCTTCGAAGACAATGCGGAATTCGGTTACGGTTTCCGGTTGACCATCGATAAGTTGAATACACACGCGAAAGAATTGATGGCTAAGATGGGGGGGGCAATCGGGGATAACTTGATCAAGGACTTGGTCGAAGCCGATCAATCCGGTGAACAAGGAATTCAAGAACAGCGTGCCCGCGTTTCCGTGCTCAAGGAAAAACTGGATGAAGTCGGAACCAATGAGGCGAAAAACCTGAAAGCCATCGCAGATTATCTGGTCAAGAAGAGCGTCTGGATCGTCGGGGGTGACGGATGGGCTTACGACATCGGTTACGGCGGTCTCGATCACGTTCTGGCCAGTGACCGGAACGTCAATGTGCTCGTTCTGGATACGGAAGTCTACTCCAACACCGGCGGTCAGATGTCCAAATCGACACCGATCGGCGCGGTTGCGAAATTCGCTTTCGGCGGAAAACCCATCCCCAAGAAAGACATGGGCATGATCGCCATGAGCTACGGCCATATCTACGTCGCCAAGGTCGCGATGGGCGCGAACGACGCCCAGACGGTCCGGGCCTTCCTCGAAGCGGAAGCCTACGACGGACCGTCCCTGATTCTGGCCTACTCGCACTGCATCGCTCATGGGATCAATATGCGGACCGGTTTCGATACGATGAAAACAGCGGTCGAAAGTGGCCATTGGCCGCTCTACCGGTACAACCCGGCGCTCGCTGCGAAAGGCAAGAATCCGCTTAAACTGGATTCTCGCGATCCCAAAATTTCCTTCAAAGACTTCGCCTATCAGCAAACCCGATTCAAAATGCTCACCAAGAGCAAACCGGAAGAGGCGAAACGCTTGCTCGAACTCGGTCAGAAGGATGTCACCAACCGCTGGAATCTATACAAGCACATGGCCGCGATGGATTACGGTTCTTCCGACTAAGATTCACTTTTTTTATTCAATGCCAATTCAAAAGGCCCCAGGTTCAATCGTGGGGCCTTTTTTATTGTGGTGCAGGCTTACAGCCGGCATCGTGTAAAGCACGCGGGTAGCCAGCACCACAAAAAAAATTGTTTATATTATTTGTTGTGGGGCTGGCTTCCAGCCTTAATGTTTAATCCGCGGCTGTAAGCCTGCACCACAATACAATTGGATTATATTATTGGATACGACATTTTACCAAAGGATTGCTTTCCTATGTCATTTTTTCCTCAAACGCGAAGAGAGCGTTGGATCGTTGTTGGATTGGTTTTGTTTTTGGGTTATACCGGGATCGAAATCAAGATAGGCGCGAAATACGCCGCCAAGCGGGACAGCGATTTCCGGGCGTTCCGGTGGGATTCGGGGACGTTGTGGAAACTGAAGCGTTCCTATTCGGGCAAAGCGTTCGGGCAGCCGATCCGCTCGAATTCCACCAGTTTCCGGGGAACGATCGAGTACCCTGTCCAATCGGAACATGCCCTGCGGATCGTCACGTTCGGCGATTCCCGGACGTATGGATTCGGGATGAAAGATCACGAAACGTATTCGTCTGTGCTGGAAGCGCAACTTCGCGTCAGG
>CAZSIZ010000432.1:0-4665 GCA_964606645.1 uncultured bacterium | reverse complement strand
ATTCCGGCGAATTGGTGGAGGTGATCGACCGCGATCTCGACGATGCGTTTTCCCTGGTCGACGACCGCGCCGACTCGCTTGCATTGGGCGGCATGCGCTCGAAACTGCGGGCCAGTCAGATCGCCTCACCGAAAGGCATCCCGGTCGTTATCGCCAACGGTTTCAAGAAAGGGATCGTCGGGGATATCTTCGCAGGGAAAGCCAAAGCCACTTGGGTGCTTCCCTCCAAAAAGCGGATGGTGGCCCGCAAATATTACCTCGCCTTCGCCAAACAGCCCTGCGGTGGAAAAATGATCGTCGATCCCGGGGCCGTGACCGCTCTTCGTGAAGGGGGAAAAAGCCTGTTGGCTTCCGGTGTTCAAGGGGTAACCGGCACGTTTCAGGAAAAAGACCTTATTCAGATCGTCGATCGGAAAGGACGCGAGATCGCGCGGGGATTGACGAATTATTCGTCGGAACAACTGACTCGAATTCAGGGATGCTCCAGCAAGGAAATTCATCGAATTCTCGATCTCCCCAAAGCCGTCGCCGCCGTCCACCGGGATAATCTGGTGATTACCGGTTGATGGACTTCTGATATCCTGACGGCTGATGGTTGTTTAATAGGGAGGTGCCAGTCTTCTTAATCCGTGTGTCAGCACAATCAACAGGAACAGGATATTTCTTGGGATGATCCCTGGTTTGAAATAACTGGGAGATTTCACGGCTCTTTCCGATGTGAGCGCTTCATAGAGGGATGCGCCAAGTTCTTCCATCCACCGAATACTGCGGGGCCATTCGATGATTTCGTTCAACCATTCCGCTGGGATGCCTTCTTTACCCACTCCCGCACCGATGATTCCGCCCAGAATCGCGCCTGTTGTGTCTGTGTCGCCGCCTGCTGAGAGTATCTCCCGCATCCCTCCAGCGAAATCTTCCTGATAGCGCAGCCAGGTTTGTATGACGCAAGGAACCGTGTGATACATATAACCCGATATCCCTTTGGTGCTACCGATCTTTTTTGCAAATACCGATACCGCTTCGCTATTGTTGGATGACTCGACCGCTTTTTCAATAAGCCCAATGAACTCATCTGCCTTGAGTCCACTCATGTAGTCTACAAGTGTGCGAACGTAATCCGTTGGAGCGATTTGCCCGGACCGGCTGCTCAGATATGCGGCGGTTGCAACGCCCATCGCTCCGAAAAACGCTTTTGGATCCGAGTGAGTCAGGCGAGTCGATCGATTGATGTAACCCTTTAATATCTCTTTCGATTCCCCGAACGCGACGCCAAGAAGGGCGCAGCGCATCGCGGGGCCGTTTCCCGCTGAAAACACGCCGCTCCGTTTTGGAGAAAATCCCAGCCATAGTTTGAAGATCGATCTCAACGTGGCGAATCCGACACCCGCCGGTAGCCCAATAAGCCACCAGCGCAGCGAACGCGCGAGAATCTTTTCAAATTGGTTGGGATCACTGTGAGCGAGAATCAGTGCCTCGGCTACGAAACAGGTATGCTCCGTGTCATCGGAAACCATTCCGCGTCCTAAAAGAAAGTGATGGCGAGTTACATCAGGAAACAATTTGCGAGCACGTTTTTCTCCCAGGCCTTCATAAGGAAGCCCTAATGCGTCCCCTGTCGCCGTCCCAAGTAGACATCCTATGATTGTTTCGTTATTCATAATATGAATTCAATACGATGATTTTTTAAAGTTTTATCATGTTCATCCTTAATATCCTGGCCATCCAGATGGACCGGGATGGTAATCCCGGTGTTTCAGACAAAAAAAACCTAAATCCTAGCCCCTAAACCCTATTTCTGAAGAATATGTTCCAGGTTTTTCTGCGCGTCTCCGTTATTCGGGTCGATCTTCAATGCTTTACGAAAGTGGGCAATCGCTTCCTGTGGTTTGCCCATTTTGGCCAAGGTGGCGCCAAGGTTGTTATGCGCCTCGGCGTCGTTTGGATTAAGCCGCAAGGCTTCCTGGTAATACCGAATGGCTTCTTGCGGTTTGCCAAGCCGGTTCAGGGCCGTGCCAAGATTTTTATGCGCCCCGGTGTTGTTTGGATCGAGCCGAACGGTCTCCTGATAATGTGAAAGGGCTTCTTGCGGTTTGTCTCGATCGAGTAGTGCATTGCCGAGGTTGTAATGGGCTTCGGCGTAATCCGGTTCAGATTGCAAGGTTGCCCGATAATGAGAAATAGCGGCTTGCAGTTCGCCTCGTTCGGAGAGTGCCTTACCCAGATTGAAATGAGCGCTGGCGTAGCCGGGTTTAATCCGCAGGGCTTGCTGGTAATGCGAAATGGCTTCTTGCGTTTTGTTTCGTTTAAGAAGTGCATTGCCGAGGTTGTTATGAGCGCGTGGATTTCCGGGCTGCTTCCGAACTGTGTCACTCCAGATCGACAATTCGCTTTGGAAATTGACATTGCGTTGAAACGTCAACGTGCCAAGTATGATGGCCGCCACCGCCAGCAGCACCCCGCCAGTATGAAGACAGGAATCTTTCGTGAATTGAAAACGTTGTGCAATCCACAAAGCGACCTCATATCCGCACACCACGAGTAGCACCGATAATCCGGCCAAAGCAAGATACATCCGGTGCTCGACTGCCGGGGCGGGTAGGGGCAGGATACTTGATGTGGGGGCAAGTGTGATAAAGAAACAGAACGCGGCAAATCCCCAGGCCCGCCGCTTCCAACAAGCCCAAACCGTCAGTGTCAACGCCGTTAAGACAATGGCGACGTAAGGAATCGCTTCCCATCCTGTTTCGGGCCAGGCATAGTCCAGGCACAGCGTTGTGGGCCAAACAGTAAGACCGATATAGTGCAATATCACGCCTGCCTGAGTCAGCGCGTAGGCTCCGGAACTCAAGGTGGATTCGGTGCTAGCAGATGTGCCCCCTGCCGACACTAGCAGTACTAGGGGAATCAAGGCGGCAAGCAATCCACCATACAGCCAGCACGACCGCCGCAGTATTTTCCACGCGCCTTCCGTGGGATGAAAGAAAAACCAATCGCAGGCGAAAACCACCAGCGGCGCGGTCGCAATGACTTCCTTAGCCCCGGTTCCGAGCACACAGAACCCGGCGGCGGCCGTATGCCAGTACGCGCGTTGTCCAGTCGATTGCCACCCGCGTATAGCAGTATAAACGGTGAGCAGAAAAAACAGCCCCATCAGCGATTCGCAACGCTGGGTGATGTAAGTAGCCGCTCCCGTCTGCAAGGGATGCAGTACCCAGAGCAGCGCGCTGCCAAACGCCAGCGGAACCGAGACGCTCCCGAACCGCTCCCGAATCTTTTCCGATAAAAGGATTCGCCGCACGATCCCCAATAGCGTAACTGCGCCAAGAATATGGATAAGAAGATTCAGCGCGTGGTAGCTCCAGACATTCTGTCCGCTCAAGGCGTAATTCAATGCAAAGGTGAAATTGACAAGCGGGCGGCCGGAAACCGACAGATTGCCCGGAGGCCGAAAGGTTTCCCAGATCGGTGACAGGCTTCGGATCGACGGATTCTCCATGACGCTTCGAACGTCGTCAAAGATAAACGGTCCCCCGAAACTGTTGGAATAGGCCAGCAGTCCCGCGCAAGCCGTCACGAGTAAAGCCAGCCAGACATTCCCGGAGGCTTTCTTTCCTTCACCGGCGACCTCGGTTGCCGCAGGGATATTTTGTTGCTGACGGATACGCTTCTTACTTTTTTTCTTGCTCATCAATTTCTCATTTGCGAATATGAAAGGGTGGATAGTCGATCGATACCAGCTAAAAATGTGATAAAGCAAACCGAATCGGTAGTCAGTCCAGTCAAGTGGATAGTATAATAAGACGAAACGGTAAAAACAAAAAAATATTCGATTGGGTGATAATAATGGAGAGTGTGTGGTATAGATTGATGGTTGGTTTGTTTGCGGTTTGCTGTTTCATGGATGTTTATATTGCCCATTCGGAGGCCGCCCGTTCGCCCGGTTTTTACGACGTTACCGAATCGTCGGGCATCACCTTCGTTCATACCGACGGGAACAGTGGGAGGTATTTTCTGGTCGAAACCGTGACCGCCGGGCTGGGTCTTTTCGATTACGACAACGACGGCGACCTCGATATCTACTTCGCCAACGGCGCGGCGCTTCCCGGATGTGAATTCGAGACGCCCCCCACGAACGAACTCTTCCGCAACGATGGAAAACTTCGCTTCACCAACGTCACCAAGGATGCAGGGGTGGGCGACACCGGTTACGGTATGGGCTGCGTGATGGGCGACGTCGACAACGACGGTTTCCTCGATATCTATGTCTCCAACTTCAAGGAAGACGTGCTCTACAAAAACAACGGCGACGGCACGTTTTCGGATGTCACCCAGAAGGCTGGGCTGGGCGACCCCCGGCTTGGTGCTGGCGCGTGTATGGCCGATTTCAACAAGGACGGCTGGCTGGATATCTTCGTCGCCAATTATATCGAATGTTCGTTGGAAGCCGCCGCGCCCTGCACGATCCACGGCGTCTCTGTCTATTGCGATCCCAGCACCTGGGACATGTACGAACCCCAGCAGGCCAGCCTCTATTTTAATAATGGAGACGGAACCTTCAAAGATGTTTCCGAATCATCCGGCATTTCGGCGTTCCGGGGACGCGGGATGGGCGTTTCCTGCACCGATTTCGATAACGACGGCGACACCGATATCTACATCGCCAAC
>CAZSIZ010000431.1:0-4674 GCA_964606645.1 uncultured bacterium | reverse complement strand
GTCTTTTCACATTTAATTGGGGAATCATTTGAAAATGACGGGTATTTCTTGAATAAAGAGTAAGATTCTGTTCAATGGAGGTTGCAGCGATTAAAGCATCCGGGATTAACAGCCCATGACTTAGAAAATATTGCTGCATCAATTGCTCAGCGTTATGAGAAATAGAATGATCGATCGGCACGGCATGGATGAAACTTAGAAATTTATTTACGTGCTTCAGTTCGGAAGAATTTCGGCAGCCAGCAATGAGTTCCATGACAGTAATAATACTAACTCGGATTTCACATTCGCTACTCTGCAAGTTTAAAAAATCGACGGCTTGATTCACATTTCGAGAAGCGTCAATCAATATATCTGTATCGATCAATCCTATTTCGATAATCGTTGGTTCCATTCGTTCCTCTTTTGTTGAACCCATTCAACGCTATCACTCATATCTTCCCGATTGGCCCACATACCGAAAAACGGTAAATCGGCCATTGATATTTCCTGAGAAATGATGGATACCGGCTTATCCTGATTAACAATCTTTATCGACACATCGACTTCGGTGCCTTCAGGGAAAGAGAGAGGTTTAGAAAAAACAATCCCATTGTCATGAATTCTGCCGCGTTCTGTCTGAGCCATCGGTTCAACTCCGTAATTGCCGTTTCCATTTCCCTTCTTTGCAGATGTAGCCGCATTCCTGGAGGATCATCTCCAATGTACCCATCTCGGAAGCGGTTTCGATAAAAAGCCGGGTTGCTTCATCAAGCGCATTTCGCGCCCTTTCGGGAGTCGGGCCGCTGCTGGCGACATCGAGCGGTATGGCGTGAGCGATGTATTGATCGCCCTCTTTCCATATCTGCGCCGTATATTCGATATTCATGATTTTGCTCCCTAAACGAACGGCTAATAGACATTATACCTTTAAAATCCAGTCGTCGATGACGAATTGGGACCAGGCTTCGTATTGGATGCCGTCGTTCAGTTCGGTGGCGGGTTTCCATTCGCCCTTACCCAGCGCTCTCTCGCGAATTTGGATATCTTCGTTTTCCAGCCACGCCTCATAAACAATGCCCAAATGTACTTGACCCACTTCACTCTTGTCATCGTTGATAAAACCGGCCAAGCGAAGTTCGGGCTTGGTCTCCAGAGTCACCTCTTCGCCCAATTCACGCAGAGCCGCTTCGGTCAGGGCTTCATCGGTTTCGGGAAACAGGTTGTCGTCGTGCGGGTTGATGTGTCCGCCGACCCCGATGGAGTAGAGATGATGCAAGCGGTTTTCCCCCGCCCGTTTGCTGCGCCAGTATCGGAAGACGTTTGGTCCATGGCGCAAGACGATGTAGGGAATAATTTGCTTGTAAGAAGGATCGGTTTCCATCGCCTCGCGAAGTTTATAACTTCCTGCGTCCGCCCATTCACTGGGTTTTTCATCCTGAACCGGACGGAATCCGTGGAAATCAAGAAACGATCCTAATTTTTTTCTTGTGACAACTAATATTAATTCTCGACTTTTTTGTTTTTTCTTAACCATGAGATTCTTAAATTAATCCTATTACTTTTTATCTTCCGGGGTCACTTTAAAAATGCGTTTTTTCGATTCTTCCAGTGAGATCGGGATTCCTAATTCGTTCCAAATCCGGTCGATTTTCTCTTTGACTGCCGAGTCCATATCGATATCGGGGGGAGTCTCGCGGGTGAAGCCTTCTTCGGGGAGTTTACGCGTGGCGTCGATCGCCATTTTGGAGCCGAAACGCATATACTCGGACGAGTTGTCCAAGGCGTCCACCGGTCCCTGGACGAACTGGACATCGCGTTCGGGCGCGACGTTGTTCGCCACCCGCCACAGCACCTCACCGGATTCGTGAACGTTGACGTGCGCGTCGACGATGATAATCGTTTTCGTCAGGGCGAGCAGCCCGGTTCCCCAGATCGCGTGAGCGGTTTTGAAGGCGTGACCGGGAAACGCCTTGTCGATCGCGACGATGGCGAGGCTGTGGAAGCCGCCCTCGATCGGCAGTTCCAAATCCACGATTTCGGGGAACGTCAACTGAATCAAAGGCATGAAAATGCGTTCGGTGGCTTTGCCGATGAAGGCGTCTTCCTGCGGCGGGATGCCGACGATGGTCGAAGGATAGACGGGATTGCCCGCCATCGTGATACAGGTGACGTGGAAGACGGGATACGGCTCGGCCAGGGAATAGTATCCGGTGTGATCGCCGAAGGGACCTTCGAGACGGGTCTCCATCGGATCGAGATAGCCTTCGACCACGATCTCGGCCCCGGCGGGCACTTCGATATCGCAGGTCTCGCATTTGACGACCTCGACCGGGGCGCGGCGGATAAATCCCGCGAAGAGCAATTCGTCCACATTCGGCGGCAAGGGGGCGGAAGAGGCGTACAAAATCGCCGGATCGCCGCCGAGTACGATTGCCGCTTCCATACGCCGGTTTTCCTTGACGTGTTCCCGGAAGTGAGCGGCCCCGCCTTTGTGAATCTGCCAGTGCATGCCCGTCGTTCGCGAATCGAAAATCTGGATGCGGTATAAACCCACATTGCGTATGCCAGTCACCGGATCGCGGGTGTAAATCTGCGGCAAGGTCATGAACGGACCGCCATCCAACGGCCAGCACGTCATCACCGGCAAGACATCCAGCGAGGGATTCTCTTTGACGATCACCTCTTTGCAGCGTCCCGACGCGACCGTTTTGGGGAAATACCCGGCGATCTCCTTCAATTCGAAAAGCGCCGCGATCTTCTCCCGGAAGGAACCGGGGGGGCGTTTCTGGATCAACGCTCGAATACGGTTGGCGATCTCGTCCACGCAATCCACGCCCAGCGACATCGCCATACGTCGCTTCGACCCGAACGCGTTGATCAGCACCGGGATATCGAAGCCTTCGGGATTCGTGAAGAGCAACGCCGGTCCCCCGGCTTTGGTGACGCGGTCGGTAATTTCCGTCATTTCCAGATGCGGTGATACCGGTCGGGAAATTTCGACCAGCTCGCCGTTCTGTTTCAGGCGGTCGATGAAATCGTTTAAGGTTCGATAGGCCATGATTCGCGACGCTGTTTCCGTTAAGACTGATTTTCAAAAATACGTTCGTAATGGTGTTTGTAAAATCCCGAAAAAGCACGGGATTTTACAAGTCGTAAGGTATTCAATCCGACGTTACTTTTGAAAACCGCTCTAGGACTCATTTTGGACGACGTTCCCATTATTCGATAATGAAACTCATTCATGGTACCCGGCGGGAATGAAATAGAAAAGAGCGAAAGCGAGTCGAAGAGTAGAAAATGTGTATACGATTCAGCAAGCCGCAGCGTTGGGAGAATAAAAGAGGGATTCGATTCAGGAATTGAACGTTATTGTTCTGTGGTGACCGAACTGATCTGCCATCGGCCCCGTTCCAGTTTAAGCCGGTAAAGGTTTCGTTCGTTTTGGGGGTTTCCCTTGCCTTGCGTGACTGTTTTCGTGGCAACGACTTCGGCATTGCCCCCGACAGAGTCGCTGGAGATAATGTCGCCGAATTCGATCCGGAGGCCCCCGGTTCTCAGCTGCTGCTGGTAGAAGAGTTGACGGGCTTCGACATAGGGCTGGCGTTCGCTTTGGATGAGGTCCCGGCTGAAACAATCGTATTCCGTCCCGAATTTCTGTTGGTTCCAGCATTCGATATACTGTTTGACGACATCATCGGGAGCGTAGCCCACAACGAGTTTGACGGACGATCCGGATTCGGGATTTTCGACGGATTCGTCATCCGAATTCTCGTCGTTGTTGTTTCCTTTTTTCTTATGGTATTCGGAAAGATACTCGTCTAATGGTTTATCCCCGACAGCCATTTTCTTCAGGGATTGGATCCGTTGTGTCTCCCGTTCCAATTTTGAATGAAGTTGTGTGATGATATCCCGTTCGTCTTCAGTCAACGCATGACCGGCAATTTTAACGAGTTTGTGTAAAGCATTTCCCTGCTCCTCCGAAAGGATTTTTACCTCGCTTTCGGATTCGGCCCGGTCTTCATCGATTGTGTATCTTGGCTGCTCTTCAGGTAAAATCGTCGCCATTACTTATTCTCACGTTGGAAATTAAAGATGACTGTAAAAAACAGAATATTAATCATTTGTTAGATCATTTGATGTTCGAGCCACTTTTATTAACGAAATCAAGGCATCATTTACAGCCTCTTCCGTAGGAAACGCTTTCGCTACTTCCGGCTTGAGCAATACAACATTATGAGATTCTTTGTACGCTTCGTAATATTTCCCGCGCACCCCAACTCCAAGGTCTTCTTTTTTATATTCAGACCTCATTTTACCATAAGAACTTGTTTTTTCTGGGTTAACGTTGCCGCTTAAACCGACGCTTTCTCAAACAATTGGAACTTTTTTTACTCATTTTCCGCTCTATTGTTTGATCTAACAAGTCGTTATTATCCACTAAAATCGAGGTTTGTTCAACTGAAATATTCGATTTTTTACATCTTGAGACAACTTTTTCTGGGTAAACCGGAAAATCCGGCGAAATTCCCATATCTCAATGGTCAACATACCTATATTTATTGGATGTTTCACCCTATTTCTTATTATCGACAGAAATTCCCAACTATTTAAGGGCAAGAGATGGCTAAATAGTCGTTTCCATGCTGGATATTCAAATCGCGGCCACGATCGTCTTTCCCATTCAGATTCGTC
>CAZSIZ010000430.1:0-4721 GCA_964606645.1 uncultured bacterium | reverse complement strand
CATCATTCCCATGCCGCCCATACCGCCCATACCCATCATACCCATGCCGTAGCCGCCCATGCCCATACCGCCGCCCAGCCCGGATTTGATGTAAATACTGTTTTCGCCTAGTAACTTATCCATTAATTCCATGCGTTGGGCGCTGAACGAATCCTCCAACTCTTTGTCGGAAACATTGTAGCCTTGGCCCTTATAAATAATTTCGTTGATGGCGACGAGGTGGTCGTCGATGGCTTGCTGGCCGAGATCGTAGCATAGTTTTTGGAATTCGACGATGCGGTGAAGAAGTTCCGGCTGCAAAGTCGCTTGATCGATTAGAAACAGACCGTACAGATCGCGAAGCGGTTGATTCGTGTTCTTTCGGATGAATTCCAGGCAGTAAATTTCACGAATGGTTTTAATCGTCGGATCGTCCGCCAGATAGGCGTCATCGATCCCCAGTGCTTTTTTCAGTACACCATAACGTGCTTCGTATTCCTCACGAACGGCGGGATTGATGGTTCCAGTGCTTTTCAGCCGCTGGTAGCGTTCCATCTCGTTCAAGAGGGGAATCAGTTCGTTGGTTTCGGGAAGGTCGTCACTAAAATTATCGAGGAGTAGGGTTGAATCGGTTTTGGTGGATTCTTCGTTGAGATTGAAACTGTTGATAGGACGATTTTGGATGCGCAGGTCGTCGAAGTCACAATCGGCGCTGAAACTGCCTTCATCGTCCGTTCCAATAAAGATTCCAGAGATATTGGAGGGGAGAGCGATGCCCGCGGTCAATGCCTGACCGGCAGTCGAGCCGAAGCGTCCGCCGCCCATGCCCATACCGCCCATTCCCATACCGCCCATACCCATACCGCCCATGCCCATACCACCGCCTCCGAGCAATAGTTCATCTTCGACGTCGCGGGCGTCGCGGATCGATCGGCTACCGACAGGCACACCTTTGTTCTGGCCGTTGATGTAGAGCGCCTGGCGCTTCTCTTCCCAGACACCGGCGATGTGGTACCACTGATCGGGTTTCCAGTCGTTGATGTAGGCGGTAACCATGCTGGGTTGTTTCACGTAGTCACGCAGTTCGAACGTCAGAGTTGGACCTTCGCCTTTGTAGATCGCGACCATGCTGTCGCGGGCGTAGGGACCGGGGCCTTGCGGGATCATCATTTCCACTTGAGCGGAAATCTGCGCTTTGCCCTGGTTTCGAGTGTCTTTGGCAGTCATCTCGGCTTCGAGCCGCGATTTGAGAATCGGTCGGTCCATTTTGGTGGTGTGGATAGCCATGAAAAGGCATTTATGATGAACGTCGGGAGTGTTGGGATCCCAGCTGGGTTTGATCCAGAACTCGATCGAACCTTTGCGGGGATCGATCAACTGATGACGGTCGGGAAGATTGGCGTAGGTCATCGTTCGGCTGTCGGCAGCGTTGAAGCCAGTCCCGAATTTTCCGTCCGTCAGGCCTCCATCGACCCCCCAGGAACGGGAAACCGTTAGTTTCGTCACCGAACTGGTAGCCTCCATCTGCCGGATGCGATCGATTTCGCCCAGAATCTCGTTGTGGTAATTAACCGAGGAATCGAAATGCTGGATAATCTTCAGCTGGTTGTTCAACGTATCGAAGCCAGTGCGTGAAGAGGTTATCTTATCATTGATGACTTTAATGACCTGGTCCAACTGATGTGCGATGGGCATGTCGGGGGTGATCTGGGCGTCTTTTTCTTTTTTGACGTCCGAGATGATGGTCTGATACTCCCGGCTCAGATCTTTCAGTTTAACATTATTATCTTGCCAATTCAGTTTGAGCGGCCCGAACAAGAATTGATGCAGAGATCCTACGACAGCCAGTCCGATTACAATGAGGATGATTCCCTTGACTTTGGTTCCCATTTTCATCTCCAGTTTTATTGAAACAAAATGATTTTATTCACTCGATCGATCCGGTAACCCACTGTTTTTGGACTCGTTCTCTTTCAACGGACCAGCGCGGCGAAATGTTTGGTTTCCGCATTCGGGACAACCGGCTCTCTTCAATTCCTTGATCGTAACGTGTTTCCGTTCACATCCGATCTGAAATTCCATACTGCATGACGTACAGATGTACGTTCCACCAGGAGGACGTACATCTCCTGTATAAAAAGGAGTATAACGCAAGTCAGGCGATTTTTCAGGTGGCAGAGAAAAAACCTTCTCACAAATAAATAGGCTCGACTGATGCGCGTGGATGGACGCTCCTTCGTATTCGTTGAATTGCGGGCGGATATCCTGAATGCTCCAGCCGGTTTCGATCAAATTCCGCTCAATGGCTAACAGGGTTTCCGCATCGGGAATGGGCATGGACAGAAGAAGGTTTCCACCTTGGCCAAGCGAACTGTAACACCTGTAAGAGAAGGCAGTTATAGCGTTTTCAGTATAGGCGGGATCGGTCAGAACCGCTTTGAATTTCCCCTTGAGTTCATCGGGAAATTCATTCCGTACGTCGTATTGAAGAACGTTGATACTCCCATCAGAGAGTTCGGAAATAAGATCGAGATAACGGGTGTCGATATCGGCGACGAAAAGTGAGGCCATCCGGCTCGCATCGGGTAAAAAATGTTTTCTGACCAGAAAACAGGCGATGGAAATAAGATCGTCATCTCCCAGGAAGAAGACCGGCTGTCCCAGCAATCCCATTTCGAGCAGAAGAAGCGCCTTGCGGATACCTGTTTCGGGAGTGGCATGACTTTGATCCAAAGTGACGTCCACATCGGGTCGGCGTTCGCATAATATTCTGAATTCCTCCAAAACGGGCATCGCTTCCGGGGGTAAAATACGTCCCCGGCCCAGACAGGTGGAGCATGTCTGTACAAGTCTTTCACAGCGCCCGAACAGTGCTTTCATCCGTTGGATTCCCGCTTCAGTGAGCGCAATCTTTTTTCCCGTTTCGAGGATATCACGCTTTTCCAACTCACGCCGCAGCGCCGCCAGAACGGGAACGGGAATTTTGATCCGGCGCGACCATTCGCGGGTAGACCGGATCGTTTCGCTGTATAACACCCATAACGATCTGGACACCCCCTCGCTTCCTTCACGCAAACGAATAGCCTGAGCCAGATCCTCTAACCAGGCGTTCAGTACTTCACGAGATGCATTCTCGGATTCAAATATCATGTCCATTTTTTAGCGCAGGTTTCCAGCCTGCATTATTAGTTAACGGTGCAGGCTGGAAGCCTGCGCTACAATACACAGCTATACCGGGTCAGGATTAAAACTCTTTTTATTTTCAAGATAATTCATCAATGAGATAACCGTATCATTGACAGGAGTGTGGATGTTTTTTTCTTGCCCAAGCCGCGCGATCGCTCCGTTAAGCGCACCGATTTCCGTTCGGCGGCCTTTTTCCAAATCCCGAAGCATGGACGGGTAATGGACGGCGGTGGGGGGAAGCATTTTTTCGTAAAACGCTTCCATGTATTCACCGGCGGAGTTCCAGAACTGCTGGATATCATGAGCCGAGGTGACGGCGAAGGCTTCATCGACGATTGATTTCATAATCGAGCGCGTTTCGTCATGGTCAGCCAGATCGCCGTAAGTCACTCCCAGCAACGCCCCCAATGGATTGAGCGCCGCGTTGTACAGGATTTTAGCCCAGACGTATTGTTCCAATCGATCGGTGGCTTCGATGGGGATACCCGCTTCTTTCATAGGCTGGGCAATCGATTCGATTCGTTCCAGTGGGAACTGGCGCAGGTAGTGGCCGATGCGCACGGCATCGGCGTGAACCGTGACCTTAACGGTTCCCGGTTCAGGCAGTTCCACCCCGGTGATGAGCCGCATTCCCAGCGTGCGGTTCCACCCGATTCGATCCGCGATGATCTGGCAGTTTCCATACCCGTTCTGGCAGGAAGTCACGAGGGTTTCATCCTGGATCACAGGCAGGCATTCATCAAGGGCTTGTTGTGTATCGAAGGCTTTGACAGTGATGATGATGCAATCGAAATCCCGTCGATCGCCGGGGATATCGCCGACTGATTCATAGGCGGGTTGGGGAGCCACTTGATTCTCGCCCCAGACACCGGAGATGCGAATACCGCCGCTTCGGATCCCGTCGGCGTTCCATTTCCGGGCAACGAAGGTCACTGAATGACCCGCACTCGCAAGCCGTCCGCCAAGTAAGGTTCCAACCGCTCCCGCGCCGAAGATCAGGTATCGAGTCATGGTCTAATCACTGGTTCTTAAAGAATCGTACGGCATGAGAAAAAGCCCCTGAGCGGGGCTTTTTAAGTACAGAGAATCATTGTAACACAAAAAAACGGATTCGTTCAATTCGCTGCCGGGATTATTGAAATCAGCTTGCGGTTTCGCTTGACTTCGAATTTGACATACCCGGTCTCCAAAGCAAAAAGAGTGTCGTCGCCGCCGCGTCCCACGTTGTTGCCAGGATGGAATTTCGTTCCACGCTGACGTACGATGATCGAACCGGCGTTGATCAGTTGCCCGCCGTATCGTTTCACGCCCAGACGTTTCGCGTTGCTGTCGCGTCCGTTCCGTTGTTTTCCACCACCACTTTTTACATGTGCCATTGTCTTTACTCCATTCAAGTCTGAAACAAACAAAATATTATACTCAATTCCTCCAATCCTTCAAGGAGAGCGAATGCAGAATAAAACAAAATTCTATCGTTTATATCGAGATCGTTATTATCAGCCAATTACAGACCTCGCAAATCCACTCCTAAATCGACCCATTTTTTTGGACATCTT
>CAZSIZ010000429.1:0-4798 GCA_964606645.1 uncultured bacterium | reverse complement strand
ATGTTTAACATCAACGGAAAATCGGTCAAGAAAAATGGCTATATGACTGATCTGCTCACCGATTACGCTGTCGATTATTTGAAAAAGGATAAAACCAAGCCGTTCTTCATGTACCTCTCCCACAAAGCCGTCCACGCGGACTTCTATCCCGCCAAGCGGCATGAAAACGCCTATTCCGACGTTCAGATCGAGCATCCGGCGTCGATGGCCAACACCCCGGAGAATTACGAAGGCAAACCGCTCTGGGTCAAACGTCAGCGCCACAGCTGGCACGGTGTGGACTACATGTATCACGACGGGACCTACTTCGACCGCTTCATCCTCGATTACAACCGAACCATGCTCGCCGTCGACGACGGCATCGGGCGAATCATGGACACGCTGAAAGAAGAGGACATGTTGAACGACACCCTGATCCTCTTCATGGGCGACAACGGCTTCCTCCACGGCGAACACGGCCTGATCGACAAGCGCTGCATGTATGAAGAGTCGATCCGCGTTCCCCTGATCGCCCATTGCCCGGACATCATCCAGGGCGGACGGAAGATCGATCAGGTCGCCCTCAACAACGATATCGCCCCCACGATTCTCGACGCCGCCGGAGCTTCGATCCCCAATACGATCCAAGGGAAATCCTTCCTGCCCATTCTTCAGAGCGAGAAAGTCCCCTGGCGTGAAGGCATGCTCTATGAATATTTCTGGGAACGCGCCTTCCCGCAGACCCCGACGGTATTCGGCGTGCGTACCGAACGCTACAAATACATGAACTACCACGGCATCTTCGATCTCAACGAACTCTACGATCTCGAAAAAGACCCCAAGGAGATGCGCAACCTGATCGACGACCCCGCCCACTACGACATCCGTCAGGACCTTCACAAAATGCTGCTCTCCTTACTCAAGGAACACGACGCAACGATGGTCCCCAGCTTCAATACTTGATAAACAGGATTTAGAATTGTAGCGTAGGCTTCCAGCCTGCACCACAAAACTGCGAACTGGCTTATTCATGTGAAAGGTGTTCATGGATGAATACAGAATCCACTCTTTCACCAATGAACAATCCACAGACAAATCGCTGGGTTACATCATCTAGCGTACGGATCGCTGCTTGTATCCCCACGGTGCTTGTCTGGGGAATGGCCGCTGGTTTTTCGTTGTTATGGATCGAAAAATGGAGTGTGGGCGCGCTGGAGCCTGGTCGAAATACAATCATGCAGGAATTGATAGTCTTCTTTTTCGTCACGGGTTTTATTGCTTCTTTAGGGATGACTGCTTCGGTGATGGTTTGTATCAAACGATGGACTTTTCGCTGGCAGGCAGTCTTATTTGTCTTGGGTCTGCTCGCTTTTTGGATGGTGTGGGGGGGATGAATTGAATAGCAGTTATCAGTTATCAAAATAAAACGGTGGATCAAAAAGCGTGATCCACCCGACGAAATGTCCAAGACAATAATTGAATGGCGATTTTAGATTGATTATAAACGGAAAGGCAATCCTTATCCGATCCTCATAAGAGGTTAATCAATATGAACGTGTTTAATCAAAAGCGATTAACATTCGGTTTTACTTCTATCTCCATAGCCTTAGAAACTCAGCCTATATTTGAATTCCCTGATAAATGGCATTATACTTCACAGACACGTTTTTCTCCTGATGGAAAAAGCATTATTGTTTCTGGTAAAATTAATCACTCTTTTGCAATTGCTTTTTTGGATATTCAGACAGGACAAATTACAAAACAGGTTGATTTATCAAGTTGGCCTGATCGTTATAGTGTCTCAGAAGATTTATTTCAAATCACCCGCATCGTTGATTTTGAAAACTATTAACGCTCTCTCCCTTGAGTATCATAGGATGAGTCACGCTTCCCAACCCAACGATTGAACGTGTTGATCCACCCAACGAACTTATTATTTGTCCAGAGAAGCAGGCAAAAAAAAGCCCCTCGAAGGGGCTTGCCAAAATCACGTCCAATAGACGAGACGGTTAAATTCAAATCTTTTGAAAAAACAAAAAACGTCTTATTGTTTTATCAATAGAGCGTTCGCTTGTATCAAGCAAAAATTAATACAACGACCAATCAGTCACAGCGACAGGTTCTTCTCCTAACGCCCATGTAATGACGTTATCCCACACCTTCCATCCCAGATCGCCCATGACGTCGAACGCATAAATTCCACTCGTGCTGCCGTCGGCAAAGAATTCATGCTCCGCCAATCCCACTCCAGTGGCGTTTTCCGTTCCCCAGCCCACAAAAGCAACGCGCGCCGGATTGCCTAACGGGGTTTCGTCTACTTCAAACGCCCATACGACGGGGCTACTATCTTCCAGCGTATATGGATTTTCTTGTGGATCGGGAGCCGCCGCATCGACCAATTCGAGGACGACATTTTGTGGGTACAAATTACGGGAATTCATGGCCAGAACCGACCAGTTCCCGACGAACGGTTTCCCGCTGCCATCGGTATCGATCGCCAAGGGAGCGAAAACCTCCGGCAATCCATTCGCGATCGGGTGACCGGGCTGAATCACTTTGAATTCACGGGCGTTGATATCCTCATCACCAGGCATCCCGCTCGAATAATCGGTGATCACTTGATAGTCATCGATCAAATAAGACTCACAGATAATCGTGGGTATTTTCGCGCCGATATAAAATGTACCCGTTTCGGCAGAGCTAGGATTTTCGGAGACGATGATGAGATCGTTATTCTCCTCCATGTATTCCAAACCCAAATCATCGTCGGTTTGAGAACCATAGATGTTAACCGTATGGCCCTGCGCTTCCAGTTGTAAGATGTGATTCAGAATTCCTGAGGAAGAGGCGGAATCTTCCAATAGAATTTTCCCCATTTCCACCATAATTTCCCAATCATCGAAAGCCTGGTCGTTTAAATCCAAGCCCAGCTGGCCGTCTTGAACGTTTTCAATCAGGATATAACCGATTGTCGCGGGCCAGGATACTGCAGAAAACAGAATCAGATGGCATAAAACAAATATAGAGATGAACGTTAAGACCTTTTTCATGGTATGATACTCCCCTTTTTAAATTTCCTTCGAGTTGCATACAATTCCTCCCAATTAAGTTAATCAAATTCCTCCTTTCCATTGATATCTATAAATATCAACACCTGTATACCATGAATCCAATCGCCCTGTCAATAATAAATTGACAAAATTTGTATAATTAATTAAATTTTTTAAGAATAACAAAATCCCCGAAATCTAACATTTCCATTGACACCCCCTGACCGTTTATGGTAAAATGTGACCATTCGTGACAGAAAAGGAATCGATATTCGGTTTTCTACAGGGATAACAGTTAAAGAAAAAATGAATTTCCATTAATCACAAGGAGAAAAGAAGATGAGACGATATGGGTGGTTCGTGCTGATAGGAATGATCGCGGTCTCGCTTCCCGGTTGGGCTTTTGAATTCAACCAGGACGGCAATCGAGAGGGCTGGCAATTTGGAAATAACATTAAAAGCCTTGAAGTTCAAGGAGGAAGTTTGGTCGCCACCGTGGCGGCGGATAAAGGAGATCCGCACATCAACGCTCCCTTCGGTCCCTACGACGCCGACCGCGCCACGGGAATCGAAATACGCATGAGGTACTCCTACGATGTGGCTGGACTCGGAGGAAAGTCCGTCTATTTCTTCCCCGCCACCGGGGGTCACGCAAGCGCCTCCTACGAGGTCGAATTTCCCGATGAATGGGTCATTATCTACATCGATTTCCTGACGTTCGAGAGCGGCGACGGGACGGGACTTTGGGAAGGCGAAATCAATAATTACCGCATCGATCTCGCCGACAATGTCCCGGAAGAGTACACCGTCGAGATCGATTGGGTCCGCCTCGTCGACAACGAGGTTCTGAACAACAATTTCGACTGGGAAACCCTCGATCCCTGGGAACACATCGGTGATGGAAGCATCGACGATTTCAAAGTCAACGACGGCGATTGGCAGTCCGAGTATTACAGCGTCGAAGTAACCGGCCTAGGCAGCAGTTCGTACCACGGGCTTTCTCAAGACGTGTACGGCGGCCTTGAACTTGAAAAAGGATCATCCGTGGCAGCGGAAGCGACGCTCTTCGTTCCCGCCAGTTCCTGGGACACCAACTCGGAAATCTGGTTCCGCATCAACGAATCCGACGGAACCACAGAAAATCTAAGCCCCCCGTTCCCTGTGACGGTCTTCGACGAATGGTTCCAACTTGAAAGCCGGGTGACACTTCAGTACGAACCTGCAGAACGTCAGTCATTGAAGATACAGCTCTTCTCGAAAATCCCGTCGGGCGAAACCTTCCGATTCGACGATGTCTTTGTCGACGTCCAAACACCCGAACAGGCCGACGCAGGACATTGGCCCTGGCCCGAAGCCAACTGGGAATTCAACACGGACGGCGACACACTCGGCTGGGAAATCGGCAACGGGATCGAAAGTCTCGAAGTAACGGACGGCGTGATGATCGTTTCGATTCCCGCCGGCACTAACGACCCCTTTCTCGAAGGCCCCGACGGTCCATTCGACGCCGATGGGATGGGCGGGATCGCGGCCCGGATGCGCGTCTCTTCGGGAGCCGATCTCAGTGGCTATAACAATTATTGGTTCCCCGTATTGGGGGGGCATGTCTCTCAGACATACACTGTTCCCGCAGTCGGCGAATGGGTCGTCGTGTACCAAGATTTAAACGATGTTTGGGATAGCTGGTTCAACTACATCCGTTACGACTTCGGCGATGGCTCCCCCGAAGACTACACCGTAGAGATCGACTGGATCCGCTTCGTCGACGA
>CAZSIZ010000428.1:0-4800 GCA_964606645.1 uncultured bacterium | reverse complement strand
TCCAGCAGCAAACGCTTCCGTTCGTGCTAATCTCATTCGTCACGGCCACCGCCGCGATTCACGAGGTCACTCGAATCCGGCAGCGCAGCGATCTATACCGGGCGGGCGGTGCGGCTATGATTTTCGCGATGATCGTGATTTTAGCGGTCTCCCTCAGCCAATTCGATAGTCTGGAAAAAATTCTGGAACGTGCGGAAGAGATACGCTGGGCGCTAATATGGGGTGGTTTGAATGGGTTACTGGTTTCGATGCTGTCCATTGCTCTGCTTCCCATCTTCGAGGATTTCTATGGCGTCACCACCGACATCAAACTGCTCGAATTGAGCCGGAAAAACGAATTGCTCCAATCCATGGAGCAGGAAGCCCCCGGAACTTACCAGCATAGCATGAGCGTCGCCACCCTAGCCGAATCGGCGGCGGAAACCATCGGTGCCAACGCCCTGCTCGTGCGTGTGGGGTGCTACTACCACGACATCGGAAAAATCGCCAAACCACTCTATTTCATCGAGAACCAGCAGACCAGCGCCGATAAAGCTAAACACTCCAAGATCAGTATCAATATGAGTTGCCTGATTATCCGAAACCATGTAAAAAACGGATTCGAAATCGCCCAAAAATTCAAATTACCCAAACCGATTACCGACTTTATTTTCGAACACCACGGAACGACGTTGATGTCCTATTTCTACTATCAAGCCTTGGAAAACCAGGAAACCGAAGGAACCGTCAAGGAAGAGGATTTCCGCTATTCCGGCCCCAAACCGCAATCCAAGGAAACCGCGATCGTTATGCTGGCCGATGCCCTGGAAGCCTCATCCCGAACGTTGGAGAACGCAACGGAAGGAGAGGTTCGCCAACTGGTGCGCAAGATCATCAACGAGCGTTTTATGGACGGTCAGTTCGACGAATGCAACCTGACGCTTGAGGATTTGCATCAGCTCTTCCTGTCGTTCTCGGATTCGATCCTACACGCTCTGCATCAACGGATCGTCTACCCTTCCGCTCCAACATCGAAGGACAAAGAGACAGACGATCACCCGAAAAACGGCGGAACGGACAATCACACACCGAATTCAGCTAAACATCATCTTGAAAACGAAACGGCCAATAAACCGAATGGTTCCAACCGTTCGGAAAAACAGGTCTCGTTGAAACTGGAGTAGATGGACGTACTGATCGAAAATTCTTTTAAGGATCGGCCAACCGATCTCTCCCGGCACGAACGTTTCGCCGCTCAACTGCTGGAAGCGGCCAGGGAAAACGATGCGGAATTAAGCGTCGCGTTCGTCGATGATAAGACGATCCAGCACCTCAACCACGAGTTTCGCGGAAACGATTCGCCAACCGACGTGCTCTCGTTCCCCCAGCGTGAAGGCGAACTAATGGGGCAGTCTCATCCTCTCGGCGACGTGGTGATTTCCATCGAAACCGCCGAGCGGCAGGCAGCGGAATTCGGTCATTCGCTCGACGACGAAATTTCCGAGCTTCTCTTCCACGGCTTTCTGCATCTGCTGGGAAACGATCATGACGGCGGAGACCCGGATGATTGGAACCGGGCGGAAATGGCGCTGCAAAACGAATTAGACAAAATGGGCGTGGCTTACCGGCCAAAAGGGATAACGCCATATAACGATTCGATGATTCGGAAAAAATCGGAGGGATGACAGGCGTACCGGCGGGTACACTGGATAAAACAATGCACACAGAACTTTTAATCCGTTCCATCATCACAGCGGCAGACACGGTCAATGGATACGGCATGATACCGATTCTGATCGAGGCCACCGTATGTATTCTCTGCCTGATCGTTTCCGCCTGCCTGGCCGGCTCGGAAACGGCGCTGACTTCGATGAGCAAAATTCGCGTCAAACGGCTCTTCCAGGAAGGCGAGAAGGAATATAAGAAACTGGAACCCTGGCTGAAAGACCCCAACCGGTTTCTGGCGACGATCCTGGTGACAAACAATTTCGTCAACATTCTTGCTTCCGTTGTGGCGGCCAATTTGTGTGAGCGTATCCTGATCGTGTTTTTCAACGTTTCCCACGCCGTGGCGATGGGATCGGCGATGGCCGTCGCCGTGACGACCTTTCTGCTGCTGGTCTTCGGAGAAATCGCCCCGAAAACGTATGCCAAAGAACATGCGGTCAGCATCTCCCGCCGGATCATCGGCCCGCTGGATCTGATGTACCGTCTGCTTCGGCCTCTCATCCGCTTCTTTCTGCTGATCTCGAACACGATCATCCGTCTCTTCGGCGGCCAGACCGTCAAGGAAGTGCCGCTGCTGACCGAGGACGATTTCCGCACCCTGATCGAGGTCAGCGAACAAGAAGGCATTCTGGAAGAGAACGAACGGGAGATGATCCACAGTATCATCGATTTCGGCGATACACTTGTAAAAGAGATCATGACGCCCCGAGTTGATTTCCAGACCATCGACAGCGGCTTGAATTTGGAAGAGGTGCGGAAAGAAGCCGTCGATCAAGGCCACTCCCGCATCCCCGTCTACGAGGACAATGTCGATAACATCATCGGCGTGTTATACGCCAAGGATTTGCTGAAAATCGGAAACGAGGGTTCTTCGTTCAAATTGCAGGATATCCTGCGTTCCCCACTGTTCGTTCCCGAAACGAAAAAGGTCAACGATCTTCTCAAACTCTTCCAGCGCGAGAAAACCCATCTGGCGATTGTCGTCGATGAATACGGCACAATCGCCGGACTGGTCACGATCGAAGACGTGCTTGAAGAGATCGTCGGCGAAATTCAGGACGAATACGATGAAGAAAAACCGGATTACGAACGTCAACCCGACGGAACGATCGTCGCCAGTGCCAAAACCGACCTGGACGATCTTGAAGACATCCTGGACGTGCAATTCCCGGATAAGGACGTCGAAACGCTGGGAGGATTCATCTCGACGTTAATGGGAACCGTTCCGAATGCTGGAGAACAGGTTGCTTACGAGAATTTGACATTCACCATTCTCGACGCCGACAAACGCCGAATCAATCAGGTCAAAATCGAAACCAACCCGGAACGAACCGATTCCCAGCCAGCCAAGACGGATTAATCGGCTCAACACTTAAAAATTTCCGGCTATAATGACTTTTCAATTGCCTGAACCGTTGTTTCTGGCAAGCCGTCTTTATAATCCATCATCGAATAGAACGTCAAGGAAATCATGTTTAGAAAACTGCGCAATTATTTCTTCTCAGGATTATTGGTTGTGGTTCCCATCGGGATCACAGTTTGGATCGTCCTTGGAATTTTCAACCTGCTAGATAGCTGGTACCACCCATTGATCATCAAATTGAAATTAGATAACAATCCGTTACCTCAATATGGAGTCGGATTCATTCTCGTTATCCTCCTCATCTGTTTTATCGGATCGATGACTCAATTATATATAGGGCGTAAGCTCCTGACTCTGGTCGAGTATATTTTTCTCCACATCCCTGGAATCTCTAATATTTATAACGGCTTAAAACAAGTAACAGAAACCCTGATGGGCCGCCGTCACAAGATATTCGAAAGCGTCGTACTAATCGAATACCCCCGCAAAGGCCTCTATTCTCTCGCCTTTTTAACTGCTCGAGACGACCATCTGATCAAACCCATCATCGGCAAACCCCTCGTTTACGTCTTTATCGCCACCACTCCCAACCCGACGTCCGGAATCTTTCTGATCGTGCCGGAAGACGAGATCACTCCCTTGGATATCGGTGTCGAGGACGCGATGAAAATGATCATCTCAAGCGGGATGGTCGCGCCGAAAAAAATCGCAGAGATCCCTCTGGAAGCGCTGCCCGCCCATCTCCTGGAAACGAACATCCAAAACGGCCAGATCTCCGAAGAAAACGAACAATCGTAATAAACCCATTTCCGTTCCATCAGGCGGCAATTGGTTTTTAATCGTTGTAATAAAATTGCAAAGGGGATCACTCATGTTTCGCTTCAAACGATTTTTTATCATTGCTTTTCTAGGGCTGATTATTTCCCCGGCATTCGGTGACCGGGTGTGGCTGACTAACGGCGATGTTCTCAGCGGAACCGTTCTGCGCCTCGTCGACGGGAAATTAATCATGCAATCCCCCTACACGGGCGAACTCGCGATCGACCGGGAATGGGTGGAATCGATCCAAACGGAACAAGAAGTTTCAATTTTTTTAATGAATGGCGATTCGGTCACGGTGCGGATTAATCCCACGCATGACCGGCAAACCCTCATTTTATCTTCCCAAAATGAGACCGTTCGCGAAATCGGAATGAAATCCATCCAATCCATCAATCCCGAACCGGAATCGACAGACGCCGAAGCGTCGCCGGCCACTGAAGAGTCATTGGACGAACCCGGGCGCCCGACATGGAAAGGCGCGGTTTCGGTTCTGGCGGGAGCCAAGGTTGGTAATCGCGAAGCCTACGACCTCTTCGTTCAGAGCGAAGCCAAACGCACGTCCGAGCATCGCGAACTCACCCTGCGCGGTGATTTAGGGTACGGCGAATCCGAAAGCCTAGTCGATACGACGGAAGCCCGTTTTCAAGCCAACCTTCGACATTATTTAAACGAAAGGCATTTTATCTTCGGCGACCTGCGCTTGGAACACGACCGCTTCGAAGACCTCGACCTGCGCGCCGACGCGACGGTGGGAAGCGGTTACCGCTTCTGGAAAACGGACCGCTCCGAGCTGCTGATGGACGGCGGTGTCGGTTACTCCCACGAATTGCTGAAAGAGAGCGCCGACGAATCCGAACCCATTCTGCGCCTGAGTGTTGAATTCAAGCAGAAACTATTCGAACAATCCG
>CAZSIZ010000427.1:0-4854 GCA_964606645.1 uncultured bacterium | reverse complement strand
GCGGATAATTCGCCAGGATCGGACGATGAGTGATCCAGTCCTCGGCCGTGTTGACAAAACGTGGCCCCCGGCTGCCGGTGATGGGAGAGCGGATGATTTTATGGACGGGATCGTAGTTGGGGTTGTCTGAATCTTCGTTGAGATAAAGTGAGGCGAAACGGATCGCCCGTTCCCGATATTTCTCGTTCGTGGGATCGGCCATCCCGAAAAAATAAAAATTCGTATAGGCCTCTCCATGATGCATCCAGTCGTAATAACCGTCGAATTCATTATAGACTTGTCCGTAGCGTGTGAATTGATGTGTGACGCTCTCCCACAGTTTTCGTGAGAGAGTGTGGATCTCCTCCGGGCCTCCGAGCACGTAATAAAGGGGGAAATTATAGAAACTCTCGTAGCCATCGTCCGATCCGTCCATTCCAGGCCATTCGTCGCGCCAGATAAGCGTCCCGTCGGCACGGGTGTATTTTTCAACGAATTCCAGGGCCGCCGGATAAAGATTGTCCATTAGATGTCGCTGCCATAGCGCCCACTGGGGAGGTGAATCAGGGGTGGTGATATTGACAGTCAACAGATTTTTCATCGTTCGTAATTCCAAGTCATCCCCGTCGGACGAAGGTTGACTCCAGGCATCCGGTATCGAATTAGCCGTGACGATAAATGAAACACATAAGACGGCGATTGTTTTTAGTGGACGCGTCGGCATGTCGATCTTCCTCCACGATTTCGCTCAATCAATTCTGAATAATCGGACAATCCAGAAATTCAAACTAACATGGATACCGAATCGTGTGAATGGATTCTTCGTGTTTAACGATTCTAAATAAAAGGAGTCCGATTCCGAGAGCACCGGATTATTGGACAAACCATCTTTTGGAAAATCGACAATTACGACTGAAACTTGGAGTATTACTCCCCCGGCAAATCCGATCCAGCTGTCACCGCCCGCGTATTGACCATCATGCGGTCTGAGGAGTATTTAAAGATTGGCTTTTGGTGACAGTTTGTTGTATAATAAAAGAGAGAAAAAAAGGATATAACCATGAAATTCTTCGAAGAGATGGATCCGGTCGATCGGGAAACCATGATCCGTAAAGCGGTGGCTTTCAACGTTTCATTGGAAGGCATGGACGAAACCGCTCAAGCCATCCTTCAAGAAACCGCCCAAAAAGAGTCAAAGAAAATTCTGACTACTGTTGAGCCAGCAACCGATCGAACAAGCGAATAAGGCTTGTATGATCGGCCTGTCCCCATACCGCTCGGATTGCCGCGAAATACTCTTCCCGTATGCTTTTCTTTTCAAATAACGCTTGCCCAAACGGTTGGCGTTCGGCTTGGATCAGCAAAAGGTCGCACAAGAAACGAGTTAGACGGCCATTGCCGTCACGAAACGGGTGGATCACAACCAGTTCACCGTGAACCTCGGCAAGTCGCTGGATCAATTCCACTCTGGGCATATTTGGTGAGAATGGCGTCATCTCGGAGAGGAGGTTCGAGATTTTTTCCATCTCCTGGGGAATAAACTTCGCATGACACCACCGGATATCTCCGGAACTGAGATCGACCGTTCGATACTGTCCCGCCCAATCGTAAATTTCTCCAAGAAACAAACGGTGCAGATACCGCACATCTTTTTCAGAAAATTGGTGCGTTTCCGAATACTCCAACGCGGCTTTTTCATAAGCTGCAAGCAGAGATCGACCTTCAACAAGGTTTAATTCTTCCTGATCCGTAATCCCCAATTGATTGCAAAGCAATCCGGTCTTGGGATCGACATCCCTGTCACTGGAGTTGTATTTATCGGAGGGTCTGTTCATGATTTAAATTTATAGATCACCCGGATTTTGTAAAGTCAATCGACCTTAAACAACACGTTTTTTTGTCTTGACAAAACCAACCACTTTACCGGTCAGGGCGGTCTCTCTTCTTTACATTGCGCGTGTTCAATGTGATTATTGAAATTCGGTTGTGATTAGATACGATTAACGAATCGATTGGAGAAGGCAATGAAAAAACGGTTCAACCTATTTCAACTTATAGTCTCACTATCGGTCATCGGATTGTTGAGCGCTTGCCAAACAGCAGAGAATTATTCCCCACGGAATGACGATCCATTAATCCAGGGATTTTCCGTTCTGGCAACAGCATCGGTTTCGGATGCGGTAGACCAAATAACAGGAAAGCGCGGTTTCATGTCTCACGAGATCAAGCCTCTGTTTCCCGCGAAGATGTGTGGACGCGCCGTGACCGTGCTGGCGAAACCGTCCACGAGAAAAGAACCGCCTTCGATGGCCTTGGACCTGATCGATTCGGAACCGCCTGGGAAAGTTCTGGTGATCGTGATGGATGGTCCCGACGGATCGGACGTAGCGGCCTTCGGAGGCATCATGTGTACCGGATCGGCCGCCCGGGGTTTCGCCGGAGCCGTGCTGGATGGTGGTTGCCGGGACGTCGCTGAGATCGAGGCGATGAAATTCCCCGTCTACACACGCGGAGTGGTCCCAAGCAATTCGTCGGGGCGTTATATCAACGTAGCCAAAAACCAGCCCGTTATGTGCGGCGGTGTAGAAATCTCGCCCGGCGATATTCTCGTGGGTGACAGGGATGGTGTGGTCGCCGTACCCAGCGGCCGGGCGCAGGAAATCCTCCAACTGGCCCAGGAATTAGAAGCCAAGGAAGCGATCACCACGAAAGATGTCAAAAGGCTGAAATCCATCAGGAAAGCAACGCAGAAGCATAACCGTATATGAACGGCTGACAAGAATCATTCAGATCCAAATACGACGTAGTCACTGAATTAACACACCAATCCATCCTATCTCTGACGATGCCGCTAAGCATCAAGCCTTACGATAACTTGACATCATCGAATTCTTTCTGGAGAATAGACGACAACCAGTTTGATGTTCGGCGAAAACACTCAAAATCCGGTTCTTCATTTTACGTTGAATCAGGGACTCAAGGAGAATATACAATGACCTATTCAAAAACATTAAGACTGTTTACCGTTTTATTAATTTGCTCGATGACCGTTTCTGCCGATATCGTTTTTGACTACTTTGACAATGACCGTTCTCACCGAAACGGTGCGGGATTGGATACGTATTGGAATCCTCCGGGCGATCCGGCCTATCTAATCGAAATCGAGACGCAAAAAGTGCATGAAGGAACCGGCGCACTCAAAGTGACTTGGGATAATAAAAATATGTGGTCCAATTTCCTGATCGCCAATTTAGATAAAGAAGGCAACGCCGGACTTGATTTTCAAAAAGGCGATGCGGTGCGAATGGCCATCGCCGGTCCCGCCGAGCGGGTTATTTTCAAATTGACCGACTCGGACGGAACCTCAACGGGAGATTTAGCCAGCCAAACCGCACTCGAAGGTGATGAATACCAGATTTTTGAATTTCCCTATTTTACAGCTGCCGAAGACCAGTGGCCTGATTTGGATTTATTCAGCATCGCCGAAATCGCTCTACTTCCTGATGCGGGAACGTTAGGGTCATCCGGCACGATCTATATCGATACGATCGAATTGATCCTCGGCAGTGGTGAAGACGCCGAAGTCGTTGGTGTGGTGGATAATTTCGACAATGATACCTCCATCGAGGACGACCCTGCCGCACTGGATTCGATTCCCAGCTCGTTTTCCTTGCTACCGGATGATTTTGCTCCCTACCAGTTTTCGGTAGTAGATGATCCCGCTGGAGGCGAGAACGCCGTATTGCAGATCGACTACAACAACAGCCCTTGGAGCGTCATATTTATTGGCGAGCTGGATGTGACGGACTGGAGCATGGTCGATGCGGTTTCCATCGATCTGTCTGGGACGGTCGGTGGTCTGCTGATGAAACTGCAATTTGACGATTCAACCGAAAGCCCCGATCTAACGGGCGGTTTTCAAAGGCATGATGGCGATCAATGGGATACGTTGATATGGTCTTTCGATGCGATCAACAATCGGGATAAACTCTCTGCCGTGCGCAGTTTACTGTTCTTTATCGAAGGCCCCACCGCCGCTCAGGGAACGATATTTGTTGATAACATTACGCTGCTGGGAACCATCACCGATGTCAATGATTGGGAACTGTTTTAATTCGGTTTCCT
Source organism: uncultured bacterium (assembly GCA_964606645.1). Lineage (GTDB taxonomy): Bacteria > Hinthialibacterota > Hinthialibacteria > Hinthialibacterales > Hinthialibacteraceae > CAZSIZ01. The sequence goes on along the minus strand of CAZSIZ010000427.1, from coordinate 750 downwards.
GTTCAGTTTCAATTAATCGTGAGGAGTGATATGTCTGTCGATCGAAAAATGAATGGGAAAAAGAGATTGGGAGCAGTCATTTCTGCATTTTGTGCGTGGATTTTAATTTCAACTCCCGATTGCTGCGGACAGAATCGTAATCAAAACCTCGACCGTCCCGATCCCACGCAAAAAGATGTGCATTACGGTTCACATGAAAATCAGGTCTTCGATCTGTGGCTGGCGGAATCGAATTCTCCCACACCTCTGGTTATTTATATTCATGGCGGCGGATTTCGGGGAGGCAGTAAAAACGGAATCAAAGGTCGCACTGTTAAGAAATTCCTGGCCGCTGGACTCTCTGTGGCATCGGTCGAGTACCGTTTTGTCCCTGAATTCCCGCTGCCTGCCGCGCATCGCGATTGCAAGCGTGCCATTCAGTTTTTTCGACTCAACGCGAAACAATGGAACTTGGATAAAACCCGCTTCGGTGCGTATGGCGGATCGGCAGGCGCTCAGTTGTGTATGTGGCTGGCCTTCCACGACGACATGGCCGATCCAACCAGTGACGATGCATCGATGCGTGAATCCACCCGCCTCGCTTGCATCTCGACCAATGGAGGACAGTCCACAATGGACTTTGAATGGTGGAAGAAGTGGATTCCCGGCTACGACAAACCCCACCGCGATATGGAAGAATACTACGGCGGGCAAAGTGCAGACCTCACTAATTGAAACCAATCATCCATCAAAAATCCCTAAGTTTCTAGG
>CAZSIZ010000426.1:0-4871 GCA_964606645.1 uncultured bacterium | reverse complement strand
AGAAACTTAGGGATTTTTGATGGATGATTGGTTTCAATTAGTGAGGTCTGTATTCCGAGAGAATTCATCACTGCTCTAACATAGATATTGACAATGTATTTTCACAGCTGGTAATATCAATTATATAATTTTTTTATCGATTATAAATATCATTATTACGAATTAATATCGAATTGGATCGCCAGAAATGGACCGCATCCGAAACGGTTTCGATTGTTGAGGGCCGGGATTTATTGTAGAATGTGATCCTCTGCTTGCCCCAAAGTTATTTCCTCCGCATTTGGTCGAAATTCAAGTTTCAATTTCGCTTGCGAAAAAGGAATGAGTATGATCGAATCTAACTGCCCTGATGTGGTCGTTTATGTCTGTCACAATTGCGTTCCAGAAAGCGGATCGCTTCCGCGCCAGTGGAAACAGGACGGCATTCAAGTGATGGTGCAGACGATTCCATGCAGCGGAAAGATCGATTTGCAGTATCTTTTTCATGCTTTGGAGGATGGGGGATCGGGTCTCAGTATCGTCGCATGTCCCCGTGGTGATTGCAAATTGGCTCAAGGGAATCTTCGAGCCGAAGTCCGAATTCGTACCGTTCAACAGTTGCTGACCGAAATCGGTCTCGAACCGGAGCGCGCCGAACTCCTTCACTGCTCACCGGATGATTCCTCCGCCCTACTCGAACAACGAATTCGCGAAGCGGTTCAACGGTTCGGTGCGTTGGGAGAGAGTCCGATCCGAAAACAAATCCAATAGCGAATGAACGGGAAACCAAGTTTGATTCGTATCCCGTTCAGGATGGATACTATGCCCCAGGAAAAAACGAAATTACACCGGCGGATCGATGATGGAAAACCGATTCTCATTGCGGAAATGACACCGCCTCCCGGATGCGATCCCGAAGCGATACGTGCCTTGTCGAAGCGATATTCCGGAAAGGTTCACGCTTTAGGAATCAGTGATAATCGGGATCGCGTTTGTCTATCGGCTTTAGCCGCCGCTTCTCTCGTCGTATCGGAAGGGCTTGAGCCTGTTCTCCATACAGTCACCAGAGACCGGAATCGCATCGCGCTGATTTCGGATTGCCTCGGCGCTCAAGCCCTGGGGATTCGCAACATCCTCTGTACGACCGGAAATCATCAGACACTTGGCCAATATCGCTCGGCGAAGAACGTTTTCGATATCGATTCCACCCAGTTGATTCAAACACTCAACGGCCTTGAAACCGATGGGAGTCTTGTCGGGGAAGAAGGCTTCGCTATTCAGGGGCCTTTCTGTCTCGGTGGAACGGTCTCGCCCTTTTCGGATCCAGTTGAATTGCAAATCCTTCGTCTGAAAAAGAAATCCCTTGCTGGAGCCAAGTTTTTAATTACGCAGCCGATTTTCGATATCGAGCGTTTCGATCACTGGTGGAAAGAGGTCGTTCGAGGCGGCAGTCATGAAAAAGTCGCAATTTTGGCTGGTATCCGTATTCTCACCGATGCGGAAATGGCGGAAGCTTATACTGCGAAACGTCCGGCTCCCCAGGTTCCGGAAACGATAGTGGACCGGATTCGATCCAAAGAGAATCCTTCGGACCAGCGTGCTGAAGGGTTTGCGATCGCACTCGAAACCATCAAACGACTTTCTGCCATGAGTGGACTGCGCGGATTTGAAATCTACGGCGGTGGGGATGATGACGCCGTCTTGGAAGTGATCGAGAAAGCCGGGCTGGGCGTAAACTGAAAACCATCGCATTGGTTATTCGCCCATGCAGTTTGAGCTCCATCGTACTGTCTGCCGTTTTGAAAGTGATAATCGAAACCGGTAGACTTACTTGAAGCGAAATGCGTTTTGTTGAAGATCAGGGGAATAGAACTGTCTCACATTTATCATTAGGAATTATGCAATTGTTTATCTTTAGCTGCAACTAGGGAGGACAGGAACGTTATGCCGGCTAAATTCACGATCCATGCAAAACCAGCCCCGCCCCGTCTGCGGCCGATTGGGAAACTGGGGATTGTGGATTGGCGTGAGGATTGTTCCAGCTGCCACAACTGTGTCAAACGCAGCTGTGTGTACGGCCTGTATCGAGATGAAGCCGATACGCTGCACGATGAGATCGGCTATCTGGATTACATCTATCAATGCAAGGGATGTCTCCAGTGCGTTCAGGATTGCACGAAAGGCATTCTCACCAGGATCATCAATCCCGAATACGAACGCCTCGGTGACGAATATTTCACTCCCGACATTATTCAAACCACTTGGTATCAGTCCGAAGCAGGGAACATTCCGGTTTCGGGTTCGGGCTACGGTGGTCCATTCAGTGGTTCCGGTTTCGATTCGATGTGGACCGATATGTCCGAGATCGTCCGCCCGACGCGGGATGGAATCCACGGCCGTGAATATATCAGCACCAGTGTGGACATCGGCCGCACCTTGCCTCATCTCTCATTTCAGAATGGCGCGTTAAATGCGGCCTCGCCCCCTTTGATCGAAAAGCCCCTTCCCTTGATCTTCGATATCCTCCCGGAACATTGGCATCGTGGACCGGTAATCGAAGCGGCCGTTGAAGCCGCCGGGAAAATCGGCACGTCGATCGTTCTTTCACAAGATGATGTTTCGCGAATTCCCTCGTCCAGCAGGGAGTGCATGATCCCGATACTGGACGGCAGTAACGAAGCAGCCAATCGAGAATTTGCATCCACCCCGTTTGTGATGATTGAGGACAGTGAAAACCTCGAATCGATTTGGGATTCCCTTAAGAAAGAGAACGCCAATCGAATTATTGCGGTTCGTGTGAAGGCCACCCCGGATGTCTCACAGCGCGTTCTGGATTTGAGCTGTCTTGGGATCGAAGTGATTCTTATGGTTTTCGACAGCCACGGACGAGAATTTTCCTCAGAGCATCCCCGCCATGTTCGCGATGTCCTTCGGGACGTTCATGGAGCGCTGATTCAAGACGGATCGCGCGATCAAATCACGCTGATCGCATCGGGAGGGATTGCCCTGCCCGAACATTGGGCGAAAGCAATTATTTGCGGCGCGGATTTGATCGCGATCGATATACCGCTTCTCATTGCGCTTGAATGCCGCTTGTGCCTGGAATGCAGCCGCGATGGAATCTGTCCAATCGAATTGCATGAAATCGATTCCGAGTACGCCGTTCAACGCATCGTGAACTTGATCGGCGCCTGGCGAAATCAATTGATCGAATTACTCGGCGCAATGGGAATACGTGAAGTGCGCCGTTTGCGGGGGGAAACGGGCCGCTGCATGTTTTTCGAAGACCTCGAACGGAACACATTCGGCCGATTGTACGGAAAACGGAAAGACGAAACGGGGTTGACCGGCAATGAGTAGCACGCAACGATCCAATACACTGCTTGAAGCCCAAACAGCCGATGAATTTATATCGTCTCCCGGCTATGCGGAAGTCTCGCGCAACGTGCATCCCGCTCCGCCCCGGTACCGGAACGAAATCGGCAAGTTCAGCATCTATCGAAATTCGGACTGTGCTGCGTGTGGGAAATGCGTCGAGGTCTGTCCCCATCACGTTCATACCCGCCCGCGCGGTTACAAATTTCCGCTTCGTCCTTTCGACTATCAGTGTATCGGCTTCGATTGTGCTGAAACAGACCATTACTGTATAGACGCTTGTCCAAAGAAGGCGCTGACGCTTTCCCGAAATCCTGCTTTCGACACGATGGGTGACTGCCGCTGGACGGCGGACCTGCTTGCCGCCACGTGGATGATGGCTGAAACCGGACATGCGCCTCCTTCGCATCTTGAAAATGAAATCGGCGCTTCCGGGGGTGGCTTCGACCGCCTTCGTTTTCGTTATCCTGCATCTCCCGCACCGGGTCTCGACCGTAATGACATTTCGACTCAACTGGTTTTAAATCGCAGAAACGATTCCCGGCCAAAAGTAAAAATCGATGTTCCCTGGTATGGCGGTGGCATGTCCTTCGGCTCGACCAACCTTCGTGCCCTGCTGAGTAAAGCGAGAGCCGCCAAGGCCTGGAATTCCTTCAGCTGCACGGGTGAAGGTGGATATCCCGACCGATTTATTCCCTACGCGGATCACATGATTACCCAAGTCGCGACCGGACTCTTCGGGGTGCGGGAAGAAACCATTCAGCGCGCCCCGATCGTTGAATTCAAGTACGCGCAAGGAGCCAAACCGGGACTCGGCGGCCATCTTCTGGGAGACAAGAATACACCCGAAGTGGCGGCCATGCGTGAGGCGGTCGTGGGATCATCACTATTTTCTCCCTTCCCGTTTCACAGCGTCTATTCGATCGAGGATCACAAAAAACATTTGGATTGGATCGCCCACGTTAACCCGCGCGCCCTGCTCTCCGCCAAAGTATCCACTCCGGCGGATGTCGATATGGTGGCCGTCGGTGTGTATTGCGCCGGAGCGCATATCGTCCATCTGGACGGCAGTTACGGCGGCACGGGCGCTGCCCCGAACATCGCCAAGAAAAATATCGCCATGCCCATCGAATACGCGATCAACATGGTTCACCAATTCTTAGTGGATGAAGGCGTTCGCGACGAGATTACGCTGATCGTCAGCGGCGGAATCCGAACCCCGTCCGATGTGGCCAAAGCCATCACCCTGGGGGCCGACGGGGTGGTCATCGGAACCGCCGAGATCGTCGCTCTGGGTTGTATCCGGTGCGGCTGCTGCGAAAGCGGACGGGGCTGCGCTCGCGGAATTTGCACGACCGATACGGAATTATTGGAAATGGTAACGATTGACTGGTGTACCCAGCGCATCGTCAATCTCTACAACGCCTGGCGGGAACAGCTGATCGATATCCTTTACCGGCTGGGACTCGATTCCGTGGCGTCCCTGCGTGGCCGGACAGACTTGATGTTTCATCTCG
>CAZSIZ010000425.1:0-4905 GCA_964606645.1 uncultured bacterium | reverse complement strand
AGAAACTTAGGGATTTTTGATGGATGATTGGTTTCAATTAGTGAGGTCTGGATTACGACCGGATGAATTCATTGCTCGATGAGGCTCAAGATAGAATCGAACACTTGCTGGATGCTGGAGAAGAAACGAAACGGCTATATAGAAGCCATACTTTTTTTGTCGCCTGTTGCAAGCCGGGGCACGATTTTTTTGATGTATACGAGAGCGCCCGCAAGGTTTGGAGAGCGTTTTGGGGAACCACTCGGCATGACGTCCAAAAAGGTTTCGTTCAAATGATTGTCGGAAATGAAAACGAAGCGCCCGATGTCGATACGAGTAGAGAGTAACCATGAAAAACGTATTGAAGGATAAACAACAACCGGTTTCACCGCGTTCTAAAGACGAAATCGAGAAGCAACTTGCCGAGTTGCGCGAAACTAAGAAAAAAGCCGAAGCCTATACCCCCCCCGACTTCGCCAGCCGGATGACGTTAAAATCCATCAACAACCTCGAAGAACAGCTTCTTGAAGAATTACGCCTGTCAAAAACTGAAAGTATAATCGGAGCGGATAGAGAATACCGATCAGTTGCTGAAATGAGAAAGTTTCTTAAATTTAGATGACTCCGATAAATAATCGATGGACGAGAAAGACCTCGAACGATTCGATGCCACCGCGAAGAAATACGCCGATGGACTAAAGGAACGTTACAACTCCATGCGTATCTTCGGCATGAGCGAACAGGTAAAGCTCCTCGGTTTTCGTACGAGTGAATGTGCTCAAACAACTCTGTAACTACTCAAAGGGGGCTTACCATGACTCGAACGATCAACCGAAGAGAGATGCTTAAAACGGCTTTAACCGCACCAGTGATGATGGCCGCGCCAACAATGTCCCGGGCCGCAAGCGCCAAACAACCGAACATCGTCTTCATCCTCATCGACGACCTGGGCTGGGCCGACGTCGGCTGTAACGGAAGCCCATTCCACGAAACACCCAACATCGACCGCCTGGCCGCCCAGGGCATGAGATTCACCGATGGCTACGCCGCCTGTCCGGTCTGTTCCCCCACCCGCGCCAGCATCATGACCGGCAAGTATCCCGCCCGCCTGCATCTGACCGATTTCCTCAAAGGACGCCGCAAGCGCCAAGACTCGCCCATTCTCCCAGCGCTTTACGAAGACCAGCTGCCCCTAAAAGAAGTAACGATCGCCGAGGCCTTGAAAACCGCAGGCTATACCACCTGCCACATCGGCAAATGGCATCTGGGTTCGGAACCCTTCTTCCCCGAACATCAGGGTTTCGATAAAAACGTCGGCGGCTGCTACAGCGGTATGCCCCGCAGTTTCTTCTGGCCGAAGTGGGGAAAGAATCCTCCCATCACCGGAAAGAAAGACGGTGAATACCTTCCCGACCGCCTGGCAGAAGAAGCCTCCGGATTCATCGAAGCCAATCAAGACAAGCCGTTCTTCCTCTACCTCAGCCATTACGCCGTGCATATCCCGATGGAAGCAAAAGAGAAAACGATCGAGAAATACCGCGCCAAACCCAAGCCCGAAGGCGGGCAGAACAATCCGATCTACGCCGCGATGGTGGAAAGCATCGACCGAAGCGTCGGGCGAGTGATGGAGACGCTGGAGCGCTTAAAGATCGATGACAACACAGTCGTCATCTTCATGTCGGACAACGGCGGCCTCTCCGTCAAAGAGGGCAAACACACCCCCGCCACCTCCAACGCACCGTTACGTGCAGGCAAAGGCTATCTCTATGAAGGAGGCATCCGTGAGCCGTGGATCGTCAAATGGCCCGGCGTAACGAAACCCGGAAGCGTCTGTGGCGATCCGGTCACCAGCGTCGATTTCTTCCCCACCCTGCTCGACATAGCAGGCGTAAAGAACGTCAAGACCAACGGCCCCATCGACGGCGAAACCATCATCCCTTTGCTCGAACGCAGCGGAAAACTGAAACGCGACGCCATCTTCTGGCACTACCCACATTTCAGCAACCAGGGCGGGCGTCCCGGAGGCGCGGTTCGTATGGGCGATTACAAACTGATCGAACGCTACGAAGACGGCTCGCTCGAACTCTACAACCTCAAAGACGACATAAGCGAAACCAAAAACCTGTACGCCACCCTGCGCCCCAAAGCGGAAACCCTCCGAAAACGCCTCCACGCCTGGCGAAAGTCCATCGATGCCACCATGCCCCCACCCAACCCGGACTTTCAACCAACAAAAAATTGATACCCGGATCGATCCAACCATTTTTCATGATGAAATAAATTCTGACGTATTGTCGATATTCAAGATAAAATACTAAATAGCCCCTCTGCATTCCACCAAGAAAATAACCTCTGGCCCCAAGGAGGAATCGATCATGCACGACATACAGCAAATCGTCACCCGCCAAGCCAACAAATGGAATATCGAACGCACCAAATACGAGGAAGACCAGAAGAACAAAACCGCCGCCGACTATCCCGCCAAGGCCAGGCCGGTCGTCACCCTCTCTCGTCAGCACGGCTGCCGGGGACGCGAACTGGCGAAACTGCTCGCCCACGCCTTGGACTACGGTCTCTTCGACCGAAACATCATCGACTACATCGCCGATCACCTCGGCGTGCTCTGCGAGGTCGTGGAAACGCTGGACGAAAGCGCCCGCTCCGAGTTGGAACTCTGGGTCCAGACGATCCTGACCGGCCGTGTTTTCGACCGGGATAACTATTTCAAAACGCTTGGAGAACTTCTGAAAGCGATCTCATTGCAGGGAGGCGTGGTCGTGGTCGGCCGGGGAGCCAATTTCATGCTGGAAAGTTCCTCTTCGTTTCACATCCGAACTGTCGCGTCGGTGGAAACACGAATCCGCAATCTTATCGATTTGGAAGGGATGAATGAAAAAAACGCGAAAGAGGATATTCAGCGCATCGACAAAGAGCGCGCTCAGTTCGTCAAACGCTATTTCAACCGCGACATCAACGATCCCACCGCCTACGACCTCGTCATCAACATGGGCAATGCCACCCTGGATGAAGGCGTAAAAATCGTCGTAGCGGCATTAAGAGCGCGCGGCTGGCCGCTGGAAACGACGGGAGGCGACAAACGCACCAAAAACCGCCCGGCCTGATCTGACTGAAACGACTCTCGTCCATTGGTGTTCCATCCGCTCAACCATCGGAGAAAATCACCTGAATACCCGCTTTTTCTATTTCACCGAACAGTTTTTTATTCTTCCTGGTTGAACTCGTAATCAGAATATCGATCTCATCCAATCCGCAGAGAAAACTCATCGACCTCGCCCCGATCTTGGAATGATCCATAATAAACACCACTTGATCCGCGTTGGCGATCATCGACCGTTCCGTTTCCACAACCAGTTCGTTATGGTTGTAAACTCCCGTTTCGTCGATCCCCCGGCCGGAGAGAAAAGCGTATTTGGCATGATACTGGGAGATGCAGTATCGCGCCTGCGGCCCCAGATTGACATGCCAAGGCGCGTATACGTACCCCCCCGCGGTATACACTTCACGCTGCGATTTGTCGTAGTGATTTTGGATCAAGACCGACACGTGCGGCAGCGAGTTGGTGATAATCGTCAGTGGGATATTCGGGAGGCATCGCGCCATCTGCAGGGTCGTCGTCCCCCCGTCGATAAACAGGATATCGTTGGATTGGAGCAGTGCCGCGGCTTGCTTTCCCAATAATTCCTTTTCCTTGACAAACGTAATCTCACGGAGTTCGAACGGCAGGTTCCCGTCGCTCCCCTCGGTGATAAGGAGACTGATCCCCCCCCGCGATCGTTTGACCAAATTGCGGTCGACCAACGTTCGAAAGTCACGCCGCACGGTCGAGGGGCTGATTTCCAGCATCTCGATCGCATGTTCGATGGTCAGATGTTTTTGTTCCGTCAGCAGCGACAGTATTTTTTCATACCGTTCTTCTTGAAGCATCACACAATCCCCTGAATACGCTCGAATCGACGAATTACAACCGTCATCCAATCAATAAATTCCCTCTATGATGATTATAAATGATCTTTTTTGAAAATTCAAGGTTATATTTAATTGTTATTGACATATAATGACTTTTCATGTTAAATAATTTAGTTTTTAGGAATTCTACAGAATGAATTGATTGGTTATTTTCCATTTCATTCTTAACCCGGCATAGCCGAAATCAAAAAGGATTGTCAGTTGTTTTGTGACTGTTTTGCGTTCAACTTGACTGATAAGAGACTCAACACTCCAAGGGAGATTGTCCGTGAAAAAAAGAGGATTCACACTGATCGAACTGCTGATCGTCGTCGCCATTATCGGCATCTTGGCGGCCATCGCCGTGCCCAATTTCCTCAACGCCCACGTCCGAACCAAGATCGCCCGCGTCGCGGCGGATATGCGCAATATCGGTGTCGCGTTCGGAGCCTACTCCGTCGATCACAACCACTACCCCCTGGGCATCATCTCCTTTCTCAGCCCGCGCGAATCCCACAGTTGGGGTTTCCTTCCGGAAAGCCTGACCACGCCCGTCGCTTATATGACTGCGCTGCCTGTCGACGAATTCAACCTGGGCTATAAAATTTACGGACAGAATAACCAGACCGGCTCGCTCAGCCGAAGCGATCCCCACGTGCGCTATCGAACCGCCCGCCGAAAACCGTATTCCGGCCCCGGGTCGGGAACCAACCTCGACGGCTGGCTCGCCGGTTGGAAAAGTATGCTGTCACGCACCGGCATCGACGGGGAATACATCCTGACCAGCCCCGGTCCGGACAAGGTGGAAGACATCCTCCCCGCCTACAACCCCCATCCCTACGCCACCAGCAACGGCTTGCTGAGTTCGGGCGATGTTGTTTATGCCCCTGGCGGATTGGCCGGAATTTAACACCGATTTTCGCGTTGGTTTAACCGTCATAGAAATATAAGAATCTCAAG
>CAZSIZ010000424.1:0-4910 GCA_964606645.1 uncultured bacterium | reverse complement strand
CCGGTGGGACAGAATGGAGAAATACCCGAATTTTTCGCATACGATACGATTGTCACCCGCTATCCGCCTTCGGAAGATGAACTTCTTTCCCAACCGGCGGAGTACAACACCCGCGCGGCACGGACGATTCATCTGGACGCCTACCAAGTGGTCGATCTGGAGAATCTTTCTATCCCCCTGCCTGATTTGCAGGACATTGAGATTTACCCGACCGGTAATGTACTGGCCCTCGGGGCATGGAATGAAGATATCACCAGCAGCGACCTGGTGGCGAACGCCTACCTGGTTGACAACAACGGCGTGGTCTACACTCGAGATTCCGCCGATACGGAAGGATGGCCGAAGGACACGGTTTTCCGTTACATCGTTCCTTATTTTACAACGGAACCCCGCGGCACGATCCCCCACGCGGACATCAAGGAAGAACCGGGATGGCAGCAGAGGGATTTCGATGATTCCCATTGGAACGAAAACAAGATCGGTTTCACGATCGGCTATGGAACCACGGCTACCGGACCCGGTGGAGAGCGGCGGGGAGAGATCGGGGATACCGAACTGGGAAGAGACGCCGTGACAGTCTATACCCGGTCTATTTTCGATATCCCAAATTTTGAGACCGTAGAGTATTTCGATATCCTCTTTGAAGCGGATGACGCCGGCGTGGCTTGGTTCAACGGGCATTATATCGGAGCCTGCGGTCAAAGCCATATCAGTGACGACGACGATTCCGGCGCACAGGTCGATCCGTTCGGCGATCTGAGTGATATTATTCTTGAGCCGAGAGGAACCCGCGACACGGCATCCGACAGTGGGGCCAAGAGCGACTCGGCTGTGTATGATATTCTTCCCCAGGATTTTACTTTTGATACCTTGATGTCAAAATGGGTTCCGAGCGAGGATGAATTGCAGGCGCAGCCCTCACAGTTCAACACCCGTGTAACCCGCCGCTTGAGAATTTTCGTAACAAAAGCAGCGGCTGTGAGCGACTGGGAACTACAATAAGATCGCAACCAAACAGGATTCTCAATAGTGGGGCAGGCCTTGTGTCTGCCCCTACACGTTTTTACTACCCATCAAGATAGGTTGGTCAGGCGATTAGTCGATCTCCATTATTATATATTGTTGTTACCGTTTTGCGTTCAACTTCACTGATAAGGTACTAACCCGACAGAGCCAGAGCCAAAGAGGGTTATCAGTTGTTTTGTGGTGCAAATTTCCAACCTGAACGATTCCTTTCACTTCCTCAACTTTCTCTCTTTCTCTGCCATCTGTTTCAGGTTCGTATAATACGTTCTTGCTTCCCGCACACGCTTCATCAATTCAGGGGATTGCGAAACAAATTGTTGAAGTCCGTAGTTTCCTCGATCGGTCCCGCTCTCCAGCCGTTCTTGATAGTCATCGATCAGTTGTTCGATTGATTCAAGACTTTCAAATCGATCCTGGATCAACGTATCGGCTTGTTCCAGGTTCCAGAACTTAAACGGTGGTCTGACGACATAGACAGGCGTTGTGTGAGCGTTCGATCCGTCACTGCCTTTCGCTCTCGCCGCGATCCAAAAACCATTGCCGGCGGGAATCTCGAATTCCAGACTCAATTCACTTTTCGCGGGATCGTTCGATTCGATTTTACGGATGACCTCGCCTTGAGAAACGATTTCTAAAACAGTGGGAACAAACCGTTCCGGAAGCCCCCATGTTCGAGCGCGAACCGTTACGACCCGATCCTCTCCCACGACGATCTCATCGCCCGGTAAGGCGTCATCGACCTGGAATTCCAACATCGGCCCGTTCGTCACGAACGTCCGCCCCCGCCGGGTGGCATCGAACCAGGCGTCCGGCGAGAAAGGCGTCTCACCCAGAAAGGCGTACATCCGCACCTCGCCAACCGTCCCCCCCCAAGGCACGTCCGAACCCGCCGCTGCCGTCATCTTGAAACCCAGGTTCAGAAAATCGTAAAACAGATCGGTTCCCATTTGATTGAACTGCATAATCTCGATGAAATCGATGGTCCCTTGGGGAACGTTCAACGTCATCCCGCGATGCACTTCGAACATGTTGAACAACACGTGGCAAAATCCGGACAGTCCTCCTTGGGCTTTCACGTTCTTGAAGACCCAATCATATAAAAAGTATTGACGGGTGTCTCGAACCATGCCCGTGGTATTCATGTGAATGGTATGGCCGAGTTCCTGATGGGTTCGGGGACATTCCTGCCCAGGCGATAGCACGGTATCACCGCTGGTCACACGATACTCTTTTCCCCAGCCGCGCTGCTCGAACCAGGTGCGGAACACATCCCCCATCTTCACGACATTCGCCAGATGAATGTCCTCCGCCTGAACCCAGGCCATCAACCGTTCAGCGTCCGCATCGCTTTGAATCCGGCAATGAACGTGCTCGTCTCCTGAGTACCAGCCGTGTTTGCGCATATCGGTCCAGCGCCGAGGTGTGTAGTTTCGTTCGATGGTCTCTCCCGGCAGAACCGTGAACGTGTCGAAGATCGGAAGATGCTCGACTCCCCGGCGAATGATGATTTCCCATTCGCCGGGCGGGATTTGCATGTCAAATGGTTTGGGAACACACCAATACGGTCCGGAAAGATTACCGGGCAGTTGGGCGTTTCTTCTACCGGATGAAGATCCTTGCAAATCCATCTGCGGCGCGATCTCAACCGCATTGCTTGGTCGGCGGTCGCGTCCGTTCGTTTTCCAGACCATGCGCATCATGGACGACGTGGGCTGCCCCGTATCGGCGGATAAGACGTTCACGCGAATCCGGGCGCTGAGCGGCGTTTGAATCTGAACGAACGTGTTGACCGACGATTCATTCCCCAGATCGATCTGGATCGGTATCGTCACCATCCCAGCTGGAGCGTTAATTAACGTAACCAGTGTCCAGGTGATCCCGTCAGGCACAACCTCCAGGTTCAGCTGTCTATTCTCCGGGAATTGCGAATAATCCTTTGTCAATTCTGTGCATTGGACATGCGTCTTTCCCGTAACAATCTTGAGAACTACTGCGCCTTCGTCACCGGGAAACTCGACGGGATCCGTTTTCCCCACTACGGCTTCATCTCCATCGATCTCGACGGGAATCGTGAACGAGGCGCGGGATAATACATCCAGCAATCTCCGGATCGATCGAGACGCTTCTTCCTGGATCGTTTTCTTTTGCTCGTCCGTATCCGTTTTCTTGAGACGCGCGATCGATTCGCGCAGTTGTCGGTTGATCCGGTCCAGTTCTTTTTTTGATTCATCCTCCAATAAATAGGAATGATTCTTCAGTAATTCTCCCGCAAAATCGGCCGTGTTTTGTAACCCTGGTATAGAAGTCGAACGGACAGCCATTGGAAATTGGACAAATGTAATAACGATAAAGATCGAAATCAAGCCGCGAAAGTTAAACATCGTATCCTCCCCTTATCCTCTATTTCTAAAACGGTACAACATTATAAAAACGACGCCACCACACAATAGCAAGATGGCGAAATACCATGTTTGGGATTTCCGTTCCCCCGTTCCCGACGGTTGAAGTCCCGACGCTCCAATTCGGAGCGAACGGGAGACCGAATCGATACGTTCCGAAACGATGGGCTGTTTTTCTTTTTTATCCGTGATTGATTTTCCATCGATCCCGGTTGCAGCCCAGGAGATTATTGCTGGAGTATCGGGAAACAGCACGTCGTCAAGTATGAAAGACGAGAGATTTCGTTCGTCGTCTGGAAACGAAGCGAACAGGTAGAGCGTCAATCCAAAAGGCGATGGAGAGACTCGTTCATCATTCAATAAATCGACTTCCGGTTGATAGAGCGGCAGCAGTTCCAAGGCTTTGCTCCCTGAACGCAATGTGAATGATTGAACGAAAACAGCTTCGTTCGATTCAAGATAGGTTTGTATTTCTTCATGCGATAGGGTTCCACTCTTGTCTGCATCCATCCGTTGACGCTGCTCCATTGCGACGGATTGGTGAAACGTTAATTCGATCGTGATATCGGCATAGCGATTTGAGAGCGAAACCGCGATTTCGTGTTGGATATACGAAGGGAAGGGTGGATGAGCGAATGCGTTGAGTAACCACAGAGCGCTTATGCAACAAACAATAGTAAAACGAAATGATCTAGTTCCAAAATGAGTCTTCATAAAGTAAGGATTGTCAACTTTTTCCTGTTTCGTCATTGATTTGAGACGGCAGGATATGATATATAGTCACTATCGTCAACCGGATTACATGAAAAGAGAGGAGTCATATTACGAAAAACTTAAGGATTTTTTTGGGTATCGGCGCATTGGTCATGTTCGGGACCGCAGCAATCGCATCCGAAAGCGATCAAAAGGTGAAAACCGCGAAATGGACCTTTGAAAAAACGGAGGTTGGTAAAGCGCCGAAAGGCTGGGTGATTGCGGAAACCAACGGGATGAAAAAACTGGCGACCTGGAAAATCGTCGAAATGGAAGACGCGCCCAGTGGGAAGAAAGCGTTCGTTCTGACCGAAACGAAGAACTCAGGCCGAACCTATAACCTGGCGATCGCCAAGAAAACCCGTTATAAAGACCTTCAAATCAATCTCAAAGTGAAATCGTTGACCGGCGAGGAGGATCAAGGCGGCGGCCCGATCTGGCGAGCCAAGGATAAAGATAACTATTTCATTGCCCGCTGGAATCCCTTGGAGAATAATTTCCGTGTCTATTTCGTGAAAGACAACCGAAGGAAACAGATCGCCTCTGCGGATATTAAAACAGACGACACCAAATGGCACACTATCAAGATCTTGATGGTGGGGAATAAAATCATCGCGTCGTTTGACGGGAAGAAGGTCATCGAAGTGGAAAATTCCACTTTCACCGAAGCCGGTATGGTCAGGGCAATCGCATGAAATTATGTAAAAATATCAACATTATCAATACATAATG
>CAZSIZ010000423.1:0-4910 GCA_964606645.1 uncultured bacterium | reverse complement strand
CTTGAGATTCTTATATTTCTATGACGGTTAAACCAACGCGAAAATCGGTGTTTAACGAAAAAAGTGCATCAGTCGCGCAGCGCACCTTTGACCTGACGACCTTTATTGGTTCCGGCTTTAACGGGTTAGGGATTCGTTCATCCGATGGGTCGAAAAGCGTGATCCATCCTACGACAACTGACAACTGGTTGTCTTAATTTGGGAATAAAACCCTCGCCTTCAGGCGAAAGCCGTTTGGTTTTTTGAATCACGGATGGAATGGATTTTTTTTTGATTTCACGGGTTTTTAAATCACGAAAAACAGAGATTACCATCCCAGCCTAACACGAAATTTTTGGATTAAAAGCACGAAAAAAGACTGATACTCAGGACAGGCACAGGAGCCTGCCCCTACATTGACAATCCTGTTTGGTTTCGGCTTTGACGGGTTAGGGATTAGTCTCTTTTGTCTGAAACACCGGGATTACCATCCCGGTGTTTCAGACAGACAAAGCCACATCATTGTTCTGAAAGCCCTGTTTGGTTCCGATTTCGCCGGGTTAGGTTAATGAATATTGATATCTTGTCGTTTCGTCTGTATGGTCTGGTTTTTTTTGGAGCGTTTCTTAAGGTTTCCAGAGAGGTTGCGAGAGTCTTTACTTTCGCATAATATGACGATATGAAAAAACGTATTCTATCAACATAAAGAAGGGGAGAATTATGAGCGAAAATAAAGTATCTCGGCGAATCTTTATTATGGGTTCGGCGGCTGCCGCTATGGCTGGTTGCGCCTCGCCGTCTCTGAAACGGGCAGGCTACCAATCACCGAACGAAAAGATCAACATTGGCGCGATCGGAGCGGGCGGAAAAGGCGGAAGCGATATCCAGTCCTGTAAACAAGAAAATGTCATCGCGCTGTGCGATGCCGACTGGAGGCAGGCTGCCCGAACGTTCGACAGTTTTCCCGATGCCAAACAGTATTTCGATTTCCGCGACATGCTGGATAAGGAAACCAGTCTCGACGCCGTCACGGTGTCCACTCCGGACCATTTCCACGCCGTCGCTTCGATGGCCGCGATGAAACGCGGTCTGCACGTCTACTGCCAGAAACCGATGACGCACACGATCTACGAAGCCCGCGCCATGACCGAAGCGGCGAAAAAATACAAAGTCGCCACCCAGATGGGCAACCAGGGACATTCGGGCGAAGGTGTGCGCAAACTGTGTGAAATGATCTGGAACGGCGATATCGGCGATGTACGCGAAGTCCACGCCTGGACCAACCGTCCGGTCTGGCCCCAGGGTATTTCGGAACCGCTGGAATCCGAAGCCGTTCCCGAAGGCATCAACTGGGATCTGTGGCTTGGACCGGCCCCCTGGCGTCCCTTCAATTCTAAATATGCGCCCTTCAATTGGCGTGGATGGTGGGATTTCGGATGCGGCGCGTTGGGTGACATGGCCTGCCATATCCTCGATCCGATCAACTGGGCGCTCAAACTGGGCTATCCCGTCAGCGTCGAGTGCATCGATCAGGAAGGCAACAACGAACAGACCTTCCCGAACAAAACTCACATCAAGTTCGAGTTCCCGCGCCGGAAAGGTATGCCCCCGGTCGATATTCATTGGTACGACGGACGCTGGTTCCCGCCACGGCCTGAAGGTGTCGATCCGAAAGAAATTCTGGGCGACACGGCACGCAATCCTGAAAGTCGCGCGAAATACAACTACTACAGTGACAGCGGCTCGTACTTTGTCGGCGACAAGGGCGTGATCACGACGGGTACATACGGCGGCGGTTCCCGAGTCGTCTCCACCAACATGAAGAACGATTACAAAAAACCCGAAAAATCCATCCCCCGCATTGAAGGACGAGGGGGCGACGACGAACGTCATAAATTGGATTGGATTCGCGCCATCAAAAACGGCGGCCAGGCCGGTTCCAATTTCGGTTACGCCGGTCCCTTCACCGAGTGGATCGTCATGGGCAACCTCTGCCTGCGCTTCAGCGGCAAACTGAAATGGGACGGCAAGAATATGCGCTTCACCAACCGTCCCGAAGCCAACCAATTCGTCCATAAGGAATACCGTAAACGCTGGGAACTGTAATCACACCAGTGACGCTGCGATATTAATCGAACATCAAGTCTGGCGGTTCAAACGATCGCCAGGCTTTTTTTATTCTCACTTACTGCCGGATGAAAACCTATCAACCTAATCCGGCAGAGCCGGAACGAAAGAGGGGTTCCAGATAAATGGTTCGGCTTTATTTGTCTGAATCAGGATTCCCAGGATGAAAGGATATGCAGGATGTTTTCGTATTATCGATAAGGGATTTAAAACGATAGTTGTCTTTCGGCGCGGATCAAACAGAACATCGAAGAATGGAATCAAGTTGACATGCTTCCGATCTTTATGGTAGAATTACATGGTCTATCTTAGTCGTGTGACCAACTCATATTGCCAGGTCATTTTTCCAGTTTTTCCCTCACCCTAACCCTCTCCCAGAGGGAGAGGGGACTTGGTTTCCCGACACTTATGGTCGGTCAGACTAGTAGAAAACAATTTATAAACTTGAATGGAAATGAGAATATAAACCCATGAACAATGCCAATCAAACCACCAGACGCCAATTTCTACGAACCAGCGGGATCACTTTGGGCGGGGCCATTGTCGGTCCTTCTATCATTCCTTCGACGGCACTTGGCCGAGATCAGGCGGCAGCACCCAGTGACCGGATCGCGATGGGTTTCATCGGCATGGGCACGATGGGGAACGGCCATCTGTTCGGAGAGGCATGGACGTACCTTCCCGAAGGGCACGTGGGGAGAAAAGACGTTCAGGTTCTGGCCGTGTGCGATGTCTGGCGCAATAAACGGGAAAAAGCACGCGATAGGGTTCATAAATACTACGCCAAAAAGTTCGGCAAGAACGGCTATAAAACCTGCGACGCCTACAACGATTTCCGTGACGTGCTGGCACGCGACGATGTGGATGCCATACTGATCGCTACGCCGATTCACTGGCACGCCGTGATGACTGTGCTGGCGGCCAAAGCCGGGAAGGATGTCTACTGCGAAAAACCGACCGCCGGCACGAAAGCCAAGCGATGGTCAAAGCGATTAAGGAGAATAACCGGGTTTTCCAGGCAGGCACTCAGCAGCGTTCGGAGTATGACGGGAAATTCCGCCTGGCCTGTGAACTGATCCGAAGCGGACGAATAGGGAAACTGAAAGAAATCTACGCCTACCGTCCGGGAGGCGGGGCGATCTGGCACGAGAATAAGGGTGAGGGAAAACCGATCCCGGATGGTTTCGATTGGGACCTGTGGCTTGGACCCGCGCCGACGATTCCCTATCGAGACAACGCCCACGCCCACTTGTTCGGATACGGCGGAGTCAATTGGGGACAGCACCATTACGACATCGTGCAGTGGAGCCTGGACGCGGACCGCACCGGGCCGGTGGAACTCTATGTTGAAGCAGGAAGCGCCATCTACAAATACGCCAATGGAACCGTCGTCTATGGACGGCCTTACAAGACTGAGAAAATCGGCGAAACGGGCGGCGGGTGGTTCATCGGCACGGAAGGGAAAATCGGCGTGGACCGTGAACACATCGTTTCCGATCCGGCGAGCATCCTGGAAAAACCTATCGGTCCGGACGACGTACACCTCTACGCAAGCGGTAGTCATTCCGGTAATTTTCTCGAGTGTGTGAAGACACGCGAACGAACGATCTGCGATATCGAAACGGCTCACCGCGCGGCCAGCACGTTGTTGCTTGGGGGGATCGTTCAGCGACTTAACCGGCCGTTGAAATGGGATCCGAAGCGGGAACGGTTTACGAATGACGACGAAGCCAACCGGATGCTGGCTATGGAGAAACGCGCGCCCTGGAAAGTCTAGTTGAATTGATGGATCGTAACAGGTCAGCCATTTGAAGTGATAATAGGGGGAAACCAATCCGAGAAGCATATTTCTCTGGAGTGTAATCCTCTCGCGCACGAAGCCGAAGCGCGTCTTGAATCATCCGTTTCGTTTTTTTAGAAAACGCCTTCCATTCCTCCGATGGGTTGCGAAGGTTCACCTTTTCCAATTCGCGAAGGAGACCCACCAAGCAGAACTGTCGTTCTCCGCACGCGATCGCGTCGTAAGCCGCCCAAAACGAAGTGGCGCGATCCGCCAAAGTCGGTGACCAAAATCCCGTCGAATGCCTCCTTGAAAAATCGCTTCAGGGCCGGACTGCCCCGGCTGCGATCCACCATGTAGAAGGTGGTGTGATCGTTGGTGAAACACCACAACCAATGCGTTTTCCCATCCACCCGCCAGCCGGTTTCATCGGCGTGTAAGACAGCCGAGCGATCTGCGCTTACAACCTTTCCGACACGCGAGGTACTCTTCCCGCCCTGGCTCTGCTCTATGAGTGCTTTGGCGACCCTGAAACCGGGGCCGTACAATCGTTTTGTCTTGTGACAGATGGCAATCCCGCTTACGGCAGCGCTGTCGTCGTTTATAACACCACCGCCCGTCAACACGCGCAAAACCCACTAGACCCACCTGACGACGCGATCCAGAAACGCACAGTTATCGGACTTCAAAACAACGATCCTGAAAGTGAAGAATACCGAACCTTCAAGCAACTCATTGAGCGGCTCAATCGAACTTATAAGTTCCACACTCGGCCTCGCACCGGGTTTAAATCCTTTGTTGGTGCCATGGTTCTTACGACGCTCTTCGTTGCTTTCTACAACTTTATGAAACCTTATTCTCGACTCAAGGATCAAAAGTCACCTGTCGCTCTTCCATGTTTGCAACACAAAAAACTTTACCTTGAGATGTGGGTCACTTTGCTTCGCAAGGCCGCTTGACTTTACCGTGCTTATAATGTACCCCAAAATTCGGACAGTGATTTAAGGTGGGAAACCTCGAAGCC
>CAZSIZ010000422.1:339-4930 GCA_964606645.1 uncultured bacterium | reverse complement strand
CCCTAGAAACTTAGGGATTTTTGATGGATGATTGGTTTCAATTAGTGAGGTCTGCGGTAGTTTATCGATCAATTTTCTCGCTTCGTCCTTAATCGTGCTCATGATTCGATCCCCTAATGAAAAAATGAACTCCCTATCGATCGCTATATCATACAACAAACCACCGCACCGTACCATAATCGTTTTAAAGTGAGAAACTCAATCCTCCCGCGGCGGCACTTTAAGAACGACAGTCCCAATAGGAATACCCGTCGGATCATTACCACTTTCTGGATTAACGTCTTCTTCAAAACGAAACGCTTCCTCCAGAAAACCGTCGTCGAGCAACGTTTCGAGCGCTTGAACGTTCGGCGACTGTGCTTCCGCCTGACGGATTTTCCCTCGAAAACGCCGGGACCAATCCTGGTGGGCCAAGGGATAAATAATCCGCGTCCGTTCCTTGGAACGCATCTCCTCCAGAAGCGGAAGTCCCAACTCCAGCGGCAAGCGAAACAGCCGGTAAAATTGAAAATACCCCGGATGCCTGACCTTACCGAAATCGTACACGATATACCGAATCTCACGCTCGCGAAGCCATTCGAGCAGCGCGTCGGCACTGGGCGTTTCCCACGACTGGCGGATCAAGGGATCGGTGTTGAACCAATCCGAGCCGATGAATTCGTTCGGGCAGTAAAACGGTGTCTCGATGCCGTGCAGAAGCACTTTGTCGCTTGGCTGAGTGTGATCGCGGAGATAGTGAAACGCCTGGATATTGCTTCGGGTGTAACCGCATTCATTGGCAAGATAATCCTCCGCGCCAATCTTCCCGCCGACCACCCACCAGGGCGCGTTTGCCTGAATTAGGATGCTACCGGTGGTAAACAGCAGGTTATAGGATACGAGAACCAGCAGCACTGCGCGCGCCCAGGACCAATCCGCAATCCGCTCGACGATCACCACCGCACAGAGCGGCGCGAGCACGGCCAGGCAAGGAAATAAAAACCGCGCGTCCCGATAAGTATACGCCCACACGACGAAGAGAAAGAACGCAAACAACGCGTGGATTGCTTTACGGTACGTCCATTGGCGATGAAATAAGACCAGTGGCCCCAGAATCAGCCAGAGCGGACCGAGCGGCCACGAACCGAAACTCTCCGGATGCAACGCTTTGTCCCCCGGATAGAAGATCACCCGCACCGGCAGCGTCACCGCATCCGCGATCCATTCTAGCAAGGGAGATTGTTTCAAGGCGTTCAGGCCGCCTTTCATCCCGGCGTGGTACGAAAAGAACGAGGCGTTGAAATCCGTCCAGCCCGGTGATTGAAACACGCTGTTAGCGAATGGAAAGACCGGGTTGCCGAGCAGCACATAATTTTTAATCAGCCAGGGTAAAAAAATGACCACGGCGATAGCGGTCATCAGAACCGTTCGCCCCAGGATTGAAAGCGTGAGTATTCGCTGAATCAACAGCACCGGAACGAGCACCATCAGACCAAAGAAAATACACGTAATCATCGCGGTATATTTACAACTAAGCAGAAATCCGCAGGCGATCCCCAATAGAACGGCCTGCCGGAACGCATTGGATTCGTCTCCGGCCCGCGCACTTTCCACCACACGAATCCCAAAGTGAAACGCCAGAAGCGTGTACACCGTCAGTCCGAACTCCATAAACGACCAGGATGCGAAAATCGGTGCGCACGGGATCGTGGCGTAGATCAGTGCGGCGAAAACGCCGGTTCTCGAATCCCCCATCCGTTCCCCCGCACGATAGATCGACCATAACGCCAATACAAAAAAAGAGGCGTGAATCAGTTTCGGCCCGGAAATCAGCCCGAACGCCAGGGGGATCGTATAAAGATATTCGATGAGAAAGGGAAAATTGGAGAAGGCGAGGTCCGGTAACTGAACGAAACCGCCGTGCTGTAAGTAGATTTTGGGAACAGTCAGATGGTAGCGAAGTCCGTCGGATTGAGTGGGGGGCATCAGCGACGAGAAAAACGCATAACTCAACGGGATAGCAATCAGGCACAAGGCAATCCGCGTGTCCCAGGGACAGTCACGGATAAAATCACGAATACGCTGAAAACCGGGAGAGCAGGGATTCCCTTGGAACAAAAGATATGAGAGACTAAGAATGGTTAAAAAAACCAGTACCAACTGAATGATCGAAAGCGTCAGGATTTGCATCATCGCCAATGCGAAAATCGCGAATGAGAGGACTCCCCAGCCGACGGGCACGACATAAGCGGGCGACGGCAGCGAGTTTTCTTCCCGACTCAGACAGCGGATGATGACGGCTCCCAGGCCGTATCCGATGATCCACATCCAGGCCACGAGCAAAATTTCCCGTCCATGCTCGATAAAAGGGTAAGGGCGGAGAACGAGAGAAAAGGCGGGAAAAATGTAATAAATCGCTTCCCATTTGGCGGGATTATGGTAGATATAAAGTGGAAGGATCACACCCGTCAGGATGAGAAAGAGTAAACGTTTATTGGAGTGATTCACCTGTGATACACCTTTCCGGCGCGCTTCGCCGATCGAATGGTTCCAAACGAAATGGTAAAGAGTTTAAACACGTTTGAATAGAGTTTCCGGCTGGAAAAGATTTCCGCTTGATGAGAAAAAGATGATTCGGATCAAACTTCCCTTTCAGGTCAAAATCTATTTGCTGTTCTTTATCCTGTTCGCGTTTCTTCTATACGCGGCCAATTCCCGTGTCACCCATCTTTTGAGAGAACGGATCGTCGCCGAAGAGGGAGAACAGTTCGAAGACCTGAAAAACATTTTCTACAACCTCCTCGTCTCCCGGATCGAGACAGTCCGTAACGAGGCTCGCCTGTTGGCCAGTCAAGACGTGCTGCGGAATTCGTTGCTCATTCTCGAAGATGGGCGGATGGTAGAGAGTTTTCTGCTGCATCCCTTCCTGGAACAAAAAAAACGCTCCCTGATCGTCGTGACGGACAGCCAGGGCCAGGTCGTCGATGGTTCGATCGAGTTGAATTCGGACCTGGATTCAAAAACGATTACCGATCGTAGTCAAATTCAACAGATTCTCGAAACATTCACCCAATTCGGTGATGTGCTTCTCGGATTCGAATCGCTCACCTATTTCCCAATCCCGATGGGCCGGTCGATCGGATTGTTCGCGGTCGTATCTGTTCCCGTTAATGACAAAGATGAGAGTGGCCGGGTACTGGGAACGATTTCTCTGGGCTTTGCCATCGACGACAAACTGGTGCGGGAGATCCGAAGCGGCAGCTCGTATCACATCGGTTTCATCGTCGGCGACCGAGTCGCGGCGTCGACGCTTGCACCACCCAAGGATTTGGATTTCAGCGCGGCCTGGGATGATCTATCACGCAGCGAACGGCAATCCCTGCTCAATCAAGCCGGGTTGATTAACCTGTACAACGAGGAATATTTAGCATACACCTCTCATTTGCCGACCTCGGAAGGGATTCAGGGGCTTTACGTCATTCTCCATCCCATGGCGGAGACGTTTCAGTTCATCCATCAGCTGAACCGGTCGGTCTTCCTCATCAGCCTGATGGCTTTGGCGGGCACACTGTTGGTGGGGTATGTTCTGGCCCGGCGGCTGGTAGGACCGGTCACGCTTCTGGCTGGAGCGGTTTCCAAAATCGCGAATGGAAATTACTCCATCGACGCCTCCGTCAAGACCGGGGATGAATTGGAGACGCTGGGCAGCGAGATCAACCAGATGGCGAAAACCCTCGCTCACCGTAAAGCGGAAGCCGAGGATCACGTCAAACAGATCGAAATGTGGAATAAGGAACTGGAGACGAAAGTCGCGGCCCGCACCAAGGATTTGGAAGATAAAAACAGACGCCTCCGAATGATTTCCGAGGAACTGGGCCGGGCTTACGCCCACATCGACGAAGAGATGAAAGCCATCGGGGAGATACAGAAGCGCTTGCTTCCCGAAGAGACGGACGTTGTGGAGGGGCTTCGCATCCGTTCGTTCTACCTGCCCAACGGACGCGCTGGGGGAGACTATTACGATTTTATCGCGCCCGAAAGACGCTTTCTGTATCTCCTGATCGCCGATGTGGCCGGGCATGGCGTTCCGGCGGCGTTTATCATGGGAATCACGCGCGTCATGGCGCATACGCTGATCCAGCATCACCGGGATCCGGACAAAGTGCTGGCCGATCTGAATACCACCCTGATGTCACTGCTGCATTCCGGCGAATTCGTTACGATGTTTCTGGGCCGTCTCGATCTGGATACTTATGAATTCGTCTATTCGTCCGCCGGGCATCAGCCCCCTCTGCTTTTTCAAAGCAATTCCCGTACGATGGTCGAATTGTGCGTGGATCGGGGAATGCCTCTGGGAATTATCGAAGAGGCCAACTTCGATTTAGTCACCACCCACATTCAAAACGGCGACCGATTGCTGCTCTATACCGACGGGATCATCGAAGCGTTCAACGACGAGAAGAAACCTTACGAGATCGGCCGCCTGAAAGAAGCGATGATTAAAAACTGCCAGCTCGACGCGAAGAACCTGCTCGATGAGATCATGCATGACCTGGAAGAATACGTTCAGGGGGGGCTGGGGGGCGGGGCCGGCGGGGGGGGGGGGGCCGGG
>CAZSIZ010000422.1:0-329 GCA_964606645.1 uncultured bacterium | reverse complement strand
GATGTCGAACCCCTCGACGACGACGTAACCCTAGTCGCCATCGACTTCGTAAACCCGGATTGCCCCCCCCACCCAATCGAACACACAAACGTTTAAGAGTTAATTAGTTAAGCAAGATCGGCTAAAAGCACAACAAGCGCACTCAATTCACTGGAAGTGTGATTTTAAAATTAAGAATTATTGACAAGGCCCTATCTGCATGATAAATTAGGCCAATTCAAATGAAATATATTTAGATTCTCATTTCAACTGAGTAATCTCTGTTCTATATGAATTATGGCTCCTCACAAGAATCTGTGCACGAGTTTGGGTTCGGGAAGGTCACCCAT
>CAZSIZ010000421.1:3049-4945 GCA_964606645.1 uncultured bacterium | reverse complement strand
CGGCAATGGCAAAGCAAACTGCCAAACTGAATGCGAGCACTACAAATCGTTTCATCTTTCTCCTCCATCATATAAATTGGTTTGATTATTGACTTGGGATGAGACCTTTTACGATCGAACCAGTCAATTTATTTCTATCCACATTAAGCCTTGAGGCACCAGTAAAGTCTAGCCCCTTCAAAAGATAAAAGAGGGGAAAATCGGAGATCGGAAACCGGCGAGTTCTTGCCACAGGCGCGGCTCATGGTATAGTGAGTTGGTTTCTTTGATGACCGATCGATTCGTGGGGGAGACAATGAAAAAAATAACCGGCTTCTTCTATTGCTTACCACTGCTTTTCGCTCTGCCTCTCATTCAAGGCTGTTCTCAGGAACCGGCTGAGTTTCCATCGAAGCCGATCTCGATCGTGGTTCCCTGGGCCGCCGGGGGTGGAACGGACGGCTTGGCACGGGCGCTTGCCAACGAGGCGCGAAACGTGTTCGGTGTATCGGTCAATGTCATCAACCGGACAGGCGGTTCGGGCGCGTCCGGCCATATCGCCGGGATAAAAGCGCGGTCCGATGGATACACCGTCACGATGGTTACATACGAGCTTTGTTCTTATAAAGCACTGGGACGCGCGCAAATCGGCGACACCGATTTCAAAGCGATCCTGCAACTGAACGAAGACCCGGCCGCAATCACCGTTCACGTCAGTTCACCCTGGAAAACGCTCAAAGAATTGATCGATTACGCCCGCGCTCATCCCAAAGAATTGACGGTGGGTAATTCGGGTCCCGGCGCGGTCTGGCATCTGGGAATGGTGAAACTGGAGCGGCTGACCGGCACGCAGTTCACACACATCCCTCATGCGGGAGCCAAACCGGCGGTCGTTCAACTGGAAGGGCAGCACATCTCGGCCGTCGCCGTCAGTCCAGCAGAAGTGCTTCAGTTCGTCCAGCAGGGAACGATGCGCTGCCTGGGGATCCTGTCGCAAGAACGATACGAGGAACTGCCCGATGTGCCCACCTGCCGCGAACAGGGCATCGATTTGATCCACGGAACCTGGCGCGGACTGGCCGTACCCAAAGAGACACCAGACGACATCGCCGCCGTATTGGAGAACGGATTCAAACAGGCGTTCGACTCCCCAGCGTTCCAGCAGGCCGCCAAGAAAGCGATGCTCGGTCTGCACTATCGAAACGCCGCCGATTTCACCGCGTTTCTGCGAAGCGAATCCGAATCGATCGGCTCACTCGTCGAAAGCCTCGACCTCTCAGGCAACGGCGGATAAGCATGAACCAGGAACCGGCCGGACATCCGTCCCCTTCATCCGATGAAACAGACGCCAATCCCTGGGCGGACATGGCGGTCGGCGTCTTTTTCCTGATAACCGCTGTGGCTGTATTTTTCGGTGCGCAGTCTTACGCGCCGCAGAATCTTACGTTGGGGCCGCAGTCGTTTCCCCGCTTGCTGGCGGTTTTGACAATTCCGCTCGGTCTGATATTGATCGGGCGATCGATTTGGACGCTCAACCATCCCATCGAAAAAGAATCACTCAACGGTTTACGGATAACCGAATTCAAAACAATCGCAATCGCTTTTTGCGCGCTGGTTTTATACGTGGCATCAATGGCGTTTATTGGATACATTGACTCGACGATTCTTTTTTTATGTTTCATGATTCGATATTTGGGAGAACGTCGCTGGTGGCTGATCGCGCTTGTTTCTGTCTGTGTGACGTTCGTTCTCTATTATGTATTCGACCGTCAATTGAATGTTCCCCTTCCAAGATGGTTCGAGTTTTATTAGCCCTATTGTGGTGGGGGGGGGCCGGGGGCGGGTTTTATTTATAGACCCCCCGGGCGGGCGGGGCCCCCCCCCAAGAAAACCAGAGGGGTTTCACCCCGTCAGCGT
>CAZSIZ010000421.1:0-3039 GCA_964606645.1 uncultured bacterium | reverse complement strand
AGTTGGTTCTTTTTTATTTTGCCTTATTGTGGTGCTGGCTTCAAGCCTGAATTATTATTTAACTGCGCAGGGTGGAAGCCTGCACCACAACAAACAGACAACTGATTTATCGATGGAATCATTCTTCACGTACTTTTTATCGGCATTCGACCTGACGACGCTCACGATCGTGTTATTCGGGGTGTCGCTGGGGATTCTGTTCGGCGCACTGCCCGGCCTGACAGCGACGATGGGCGTAACGCTGCTGCTGCCGCTTACCCTGGGCTTGAACCTGGGACCGCAGGCCAGCATGGCGATGCTGGTCGGGGTCTATGTCGGAGCGATCTATGGCGGATCGGTGGCGGCGATTCTGATCTGCACACCGGGCACTCCGGCAGCGGCAGCGACGGTGCTGGACGGTTTCCCCATGACCCGGCGCGGCGAGGCGGGGCGGGCGATTTCCCTCGCCACGCTAGCCAGTTTCTGCGGCGGCATGATTAGCGCGTTGACACTCACGTTCCTGAGTCCCCAACTCTCCCGATTCGCCTTGAAATTCAGTTATCCCGAATATTTCGCGCTGGCGGTTTTCGGTTTGAGTACGATTGTTACGATTTCCGGACGCGACGTGGTCAAAGGGGTGTTAGCCGGGCTTTTCGGACTGCTGCTGACAACGGTCGGCATCGATCCCATCGCCGGGGTGCCCCGCTTCACTTACGGGCGTCCCGAATTGCTGGACGGGCTGGGATTCATCCCGGTGCTCATCGGTCTGTTCGCATTCGCTCAAGTGTTTTCGGAGATTTCCACGTCGATCCAAAACCGGTTGTCTCTGTCTAGGCTGCGCTTTTCGTTTCCCTCGTTGAAAGAGTTGATCCGCTATCGTTTCACGTTTCTGCGGTCGGGACTGATCGGAACCTTTATCGGGAGCCTGCCGGGGGCGGGATGCGATATCGCCGCTTTCGTCAGTTATAACGAAGCCAAACGCATCGACAAGCACCCGGAACGATTCGGCCAGGGGGAACCGCGCGGCATCATCGCGGCGGAAGCGGCGAATAATGGGGCCACCGGGGGAGCCATGATCCCCATGCTCACCCTGGGCGTGCCCGGCGACGCGGTGACAGCGGTGATGCTCAACGCGCTGACGATCCAGGGGCTTCAACCGGGTCCTCAACTGTTCCAGAACCACCCCGATACGGTCTATCCCCTTTTCGCCACACTGATGATTGCCAATGTAATGATGGCGTCGGTTGGCTTGCTGTCCGCGCCGCTGCTCTCCCGCCTGATCCTGGTGGATAAGAGAATTCTGTTGCCGGTGATCTGCGTACTGAGCACGATCGGGGCTTACGCGATCCGATTCAGTTTCTTCGATGTCTGGGTGGCGGTCGGAATGGGGGCAGTCGGTTTCGGGATGAAGCGATGGGGATTTCCGGCCTCCCCAGTGGTACTGGCGCTGATCCTTGGGCCGATGGCGGAAAGCAACCTTCGCAACACGATGCTGCTGCCGGGCGCGAACGCGCTGACTTTCTTCACCCGTCCGATTTCTGCCACGCTGCTTTTGCTCGCCATTGGAACCGTCGTTTTCGGATCGATCCGGCAGTTTCAGAGGTTTAAGAGTTAGGGTTCAGAAATTCGCCCCTTATCAGTAAAATTGTGATGCAGGGAAATTGTGGTGCAGGCTTCCAGCCTACATAATTTCTTAACAATGCAGGCTGGAAGCCTGCACCACAAAAGAATGGAGCCAAATCTTGACAGACGAACGTAACGGTACTTGGGATGAAATCATCGGAATGATCGAATTGCATACACGGTTCCTGATTTCCAGCCATGTCCACCCCGACGGAGACGCGGTGGGAGCGTCGCTTGCCTTGCGACGTATTCTACAAGCGCTGGGCAAAGACGCCGTCTGGACGATGGACGACGATCCTGGCATTCAATTCGTCCGGTTCTATCCGAAAGACGAACTCCAGATGTACGATCCACAACTGGATCTCTCCGGCCGGGAAGTGATGGTGATGGTGGACGCGGGGGAATGGAGACGCCTAGGTCAAGCGGGCGAACGGATGAATGCTCATTCCGGGAAGAAAATTTGCATCGACCACCACATTCCCAACGGGCCATTCGATGGGATTCGCGTGGTCGATACGGGCGCGCCGTCTACGACTGTCCTGATCTACCGGCTGATGAAGGCGTTGGAGGTTCCTTTGACACTGGATATCGCCGAACCGGTCTATTTGGGGCTGATCGTCGATACCCAGAATTTTCATTTGTCCAATACGACAGAGGAAGCACACCAGATCGCCGCCGCTTGCCTGAACGCAGGCGTGAAACCGGAAGAAGTGCATAAACCGGTTTTCGGCACGCTTCGTCTTTCCCGGCTGCGGCTGATGTCCGAAGCGTTCAAGACGCTCGACGTGCTGTTCGACGGCAAGGTGGCCGTGATGCAAACTACCCGCGTCGTGTTCGATGAGACGGGCGCGGATCGCGCGGACGACGATGGTTTCGTGGACATGCTCCGCTCGATCGAAGGGGCGTGCATCGGTGTCTATCTTCGGGAAGAATCCAAGGGGACCGTGAAAGTGAGCTGGCGTTCGGAAGGGGAAAATGACATCGCCGTTTCGGCCAGGCGTTTTGGCGGCGGGGGACACGCAAAAGCCGCCGGGGCGACGATTTCCGGTTCTATCGAAGAAGCACGCAATAAAATAATCGACGACTTGAAAGAACGGATTGCGAACAACGAAATCGGATGAATAGGAGCAAGAGACAATGATTCAAACCGCGATTTTCATGACACTGCTGATCGCCGCTTCTCCAACGATCGAAATTCAGGGATGCCGGGCCGGGATCGAAATCCCCGTTCGCTATCAGGGTGAATTGCCTGCGCAACTGACCGGCTCCAGCCGATCCTGGGTTCTGTCGGGTGAGATTGGCGGGGAGAAGGTTGCGGTTCCTTTGCAGTTATCCGCTCAATTCGATCACACGGCTTTCTTTATTCTGCCGAAAACATCTACTGCAGACCTCGCAAATCCACTCCTAAATCGACCCATTTTTTTGGACATCTTGAAA
>CAZSIZ010000420.1:0-4963 GCA_964606645.1 uncultured bacterium | reverse complement strand
CAAGATGTCCAAAAAAATGGGTCGATTTAGGAGTGGATTTGCGAGGTCTGTATTTCATAATTCGATCCTTTTAAATGGGGTGTGGAAAGGTTTCTCCCTCTCTATCAAACTTATTAATCATCATCCCTTACAACCCAATAAAGTTTGTTCCCATCACCACTCATAAGCGCATCTCCAAATATGGAATCCTTAACCTATTGAAATTTCATAAGATCGCTTAGTATACCCTTGATTACATTTTATTCAATCATGTTTTATGGGGGATTAGAAGTAGAATGGGGCCTAGACGATTGACTTGTCCATTTCTTCTTTCAGAGGAGTATCTTTCGTGAAACCGGTTGTGATCGGCACGGGTTTGTTATGCCTCGATGTGATGGCCCATCCTGATGATGAAGCACTCAACACCTTCTCGACTGGGGGGACGGGGAACGTTATGGCGATTCTCCATTCGATGGGCTGGGATGTTAACTTGGTTGCGAAGATCGGTGCGGACCGCGCGGGGGATTATGTTAATACCGATCTGAAAACCTGTGGTGTCGATACACGTTTCGTCATTCAAAGCCGTGATGTTTTAACCCCGATCTATATCCTGCACCACGGCAGGAACGGCCATTTCTTCACGAAATCGTGTCCCTCTTGCGGCAAACCGTTTCCTCCCTATACACCCATCACGAATGACGATCTCGATTCGATGCACCCGGAATGGCCGGAAGCGGTTCAGGTCTTTTACTACGACAAACTCTCCCCGGCGATTGTCGATTTGGCGCGGGAGTATCAATCCCGTTCGGCACTCGTCTATTTCGAACCGAACCGAATCGAAGATGAAAAACTGTTTCGGGAGAGCGTCCGTATTGCGGATATCGTGAAATATTCGGGCGAGCGCCGGGAGGGGATGAACACCTTGATCGATGAGGCAAGACCTCCCTTGGAGATAGAAACCCTTGGGAAAGATGGACTCCGATTTCGGATGGTTACGCAGGGAGGCCGGGGTGACTGGATTCGTGTGGAATCGTGTCCGCCCGCCTGTTTTAAGGATGCGGCGGGCGCGGGCGATTGGCTGACCGCTTCGCTTATAGATTCGCTGGCTGGTAAGGGCATAGACCGGCTCCGGCTTGCCGATCTATCATTTCTGATATCGGTAATGCGTGAGGGGCAACGCCTGTCGGCTCGAAACTGTTCGTTCACTGGTGCGCGAGGAGTGATGTACGAAGAGATCGGCATACAGACCGGCACGGAATACTGCCCACATTGCATCAAGTAATATCATCGACGGGACGCTATCGAACCATCGATCGTGTTTCCTCTCCCTCTGAAAAATGAGGGCGAAGGAATAGAATCAGGAAACATTGTGGTGCAGGCTTCCAGCCTGCATCGTATAATAACCCAGGCTGGAAGCCTGCACCACAAAATGGAGCTGTGATGAAACATTGGAAAATACAATCATCGGAGATCGTACTGAGAACGCCTGGAGTCGATGTGCGCCGGGATTGCGTCGAATTGCCCAACGGGAATATCGTCGATGATTATTACGTCTTCGAATTATGCGAATGGGCCACGATTATTCCGATCACGGAAAAGGGTGAATTGGTCATCGTCGAACAGTACCGGCATGGAATCCAGCAAGTGACGTTCGAGTTCCCGGCCGGCTTGATCGATGAGCAGCCGAAATCGCCGCTGATGACCGCCCAACGCGAACTGGCGGAAGAAACCGGTTATTCCAGTGAGGATTGGACACCCCTGGGGCAGTACCATCTCGGTCCCTCGAAGATTCAAAACGCTTTTCATCTTTTTCTCGCCCATAGCTGCCGCCGGACGTGCGATCAGAACCTGGACGACACGGAAGAAATACGTGTACACACGTTCACTCCCGCCGAGTTCGGTCAGTTATTTGATGAAGGCAAAGTGACCGATGTCGATTCCGTCATCGGTTGGCTGCTGTGCCAAGAAAAGGGATTGATCGATTTGGAATGAACTTGGTAGGGCTGGTTGAGGCAGGAAGGCTTCAATCTTACTACTACGAAGAGTTGTCCACTCCGAAGATACTGACTTTGTTGACGATGATGGCGTTTTTCCGCCGGTTGATGTCGGCGATCGTTTCCACGACTCCGGAGAAATTGACGATCTGCCCGATTCTCAATTGGCCGAGCGCTTTCTGCGTAAGGCTGTTCATGATGACGTCGGGAACGGATTGGGGGCCTTTGACCCGCCGGTAGTCCATTTCGATTTCGACGATGGTATGTCCAGGCTGAAATTCGATGATGGCGTGAACCCGCCCGACCCAGCCGCTGAATTCTTTCCCGGTCACGTTTTCGGCGTAATTCCGTATGCCTTCCGCGTCCATCATTTCGATGTTGTCCCGGAAGAGTGAGAATGAGGGTCCGCTGGGCGTCGGCGATGGGGCCGGCGTTGGGACGGGTGTGGGAGTCGGAACGACGATTGTAGGACGCGGGGTGGGAACTGGTGTCGGTTCGGCAACGATCGTTTCCGGTTCGTTGTTACTGCACGCGACCAGCATCACGAGAGCGATCAAGACATTGAGTAGGATCCAGCCAGTTGTTTTCATCATGTCGATCATCCTAACCATAAGATATAACGATTCTCATTATACTATTGAAACCAGATTTCATTCAATGGGAGATAATAGACTGAAAATTTTATCATTTCCCGCTTTTCGAGTGTATTGAAATTACCGGTTCGTGCGTTATCTTTCTTGAAGACTGTCATGGGTTATGATAAATAAAGAGTGCTTGTTCGATTAAGAACTCGTTTGTATTGTATCGAATATATTTGTAGTAAAGTGAAAGGTTCGATGAAAGATATTCTTACTTAGCTTTGGAGAAACCGCCTTCGGTTGGTGAACAATCCGGTGATCGCGCGCGAGTTTATTACGGTGCTTCGGAAGAAAAACTCGTTTTTATATTTATTCATTTTTTTACTCTTCGGAACGTTGGCGTTTATATCATACTGGGTTCAGGTCTCACATTTTCGTTATAATAGCCAGTTCAACCAAATGATACCCGCTCGTGTGTTTTATCATTCGTTTACCGGCCAGTTGAGTTTTATCGCTCAAATTCTGATTGCGTTTCTTTGCGGGGCCAGCATCAATCAGGAGATGAATCGGGGATCGTGGGATCTGCTTCGCACGACGCCGATCAATTTACTCAGTATTCTTGGAGCCAAGGTTCTGGCTTATGTGGGTTTTATCGGATTGCTGACCGTTTCGCTGTTCCCCACCTTTTCGACGATCATGATTATGGGATCCATCGGTCCCTCCGATATCCTGATGACCGTTTTATCCTTTGGGGAGCAGTTACTGCTGATCGGCCTGATCGGGATGTATGCTTCATCGCGCTGGCAGCAGCCGGTTCGCGCGATCTTCTCGACGTTTATTATTATGTTCGTCTATTTCTTCATTCTACCCTTGGCCGCCCAGCTGATCGTAGCGTTTATCCCTTTCATGAAATGGATCATATGTCGTGATGTATATCCATCCATTTTACGTGATTTCAATGCTCGTCATGAACCAGCCAACCGGCTTTCCATTGCAGCTCAGTATTTTCCAAGCGCTATTCGTGCATTTCGTGTTGACGGGCGGATTTGTATTTTTGCTCGTGCGCGGCTGTTACAAGCATCTGCGCTTGAAGGAGGGAGCGGTTCAGAAAGCGGTTCGGAAACCGTCGCAATGGGAGAAAAACCCGTTCCACACCGAGACGAGGCTGACTTTCCCGGATTGGAAGAATCCGATTTGGCTGAAAGAACAATACGAAATACTGGGCCGTTCTCCAAGAAAACGGTTGAAGGAAGTGTTGCTGCTGGTTGGCATGGGGGTATTTCTGACGATATTGTTTTCAGGTTTTTGGGACCGAGGGCTTGATACGAACTATCTCCACTATATGTCCCTCTTGACGGTTTTCTTCACGCCCATGCTCATTCTGCCTTACGCCGCGAATACCTTCCGTTCCGAAAAAGACAACAACACGTGGGATATTCTGTGTTCGAGTCCTCTGACGTCGAGACGAATCCTGACGGGCAAGTTTCTGGCTGGCGTCTATCTGTTTGTCCGGCGCTATTGGATATTGTTCGCACCGTGGCTGGTCGTCTCATTTATCTCTTTCAAAATATTAGAGATGAAGCCCGAACATTGGAAGATCGTGTGCTATACGGTGCTCTTATCCCACTCTTCCGCCGTTCTGTATTTGAGCCTGGGAATTCTCTGCTCGGTCAGTGCGAAAAAAACAACGACGGCGTTTGTGCTGCCGTTTCTGTTCGCGTTTTTCCTCATGTTCGGGATGAGTTATCTTCGCCCATTATTCGCGGGTGGTTTCAGTAATTCTGTTTTTTATCCCGCCGTGTATCTTTCCCCGTTTTATCTGATATCGACAGCTCTTTCTAAAGCGAGATCGATCCACCCGATGAGTGCGTATGTCTTTATGCAAGTGGCCTGGATGATGGGGATTTCCGCTATTCTTTGGATACTTTCACAACGTCTCATCACCCGCCAATCGCCCAATTCGATCTGAAAGAACGGCGTCTTTATTTGATAATTATAGTATTACGATTTTCGGCCCCACTGGAAGGCTTGCCCCGTTTTGCATTTCGTGGAATTATCAATAGTAAATAGATCAAGCACGTAAGGATTGAGTGGTACATGTTCTTCAAAGGTGGTTTATATTTGCTGGAAGATATTTACAACCAGCTCGGTGGATTGAAGAGGGGGCTTCTTCCTCACCAAGACGGACGGATCGTCTGTGCCCGTCTGCGTCCTGAGAATCAACCACTCGCACCTGATACGGTTTTTGCCTGGGTGGGGAAAAATAGAACGAGAGGCAACCAAAAATCGAATGATTACTGGGCCAGGGAGTATTACAAACAGCAATGCTCCGTCCCGATTTTCATCGCGTTTAATTCTTATCAATGGAAATACGTTGGAAATTATTACGTGGAGCGCATTACCGAGGATCCC
>CAZSIZ010000419.1:0-4970 GCA_964606645.1 uncultured bacterium | reverse complement strand
CTCATGGACGGAAAAAAAGAAGAAGAGGTGAACGTGATCTCCAATTGGGATCCCTATTTCAAGGCGGAGATCGCGTCGATGGATGGAAAGTGCAAATACGATCAGATCATCGAAGGGGTGACGATGCGTCGTCAGCAGCCGGAAGGCGGTTCGACCTCGCAGATGATCATCATGGAGCACCGGGAGGACAAACACCCGACACTGCTGATCAGTAAGCGGGGGAAAGAACCGGAATATCATTCGCTGCCGTCGGGCGCGCATATTGTGGTCAACGACGGTGACGAAATCAAAGCGGGCGATATTCTGGCCAAGATTCCTCGCGAGACGTTCAAGTCGCGGGATGTGACAGGTGGACTTCCCCGTGTCGAAGAGCTCTTCGAGGCCCGTCGTCCCAAGCAGCGCGATCTGGCGATCGTGACCAAGGTGGATGGCTGGGTGAAACTGCCGATGGCGGAAGAGATCACCGAAGAAATGGAGAAGATGCTCGAAAAGAAACGCAAACGGGGAACGCGTTTGATTCTGATCACGGACAAGGAAGGTGAGGTTCTGACCGCACACGAGATCGACGCGGGCAAGCACGTGATCGTCAGCGACGGTGACTGGGTTTCGACGGGAGACAAATTGGTCGACGGCTCGATCGATCCGCATGAGTATCTTGAGGTGATGGGCGAACGGACCACACAGCGGTATCTGCTGAACGAGGTTCAGGAAGTCTACCGTCTCCAAGGCGTGAGCATCAACGATAAACATATCGAGGTCATCGTCCGGCAAATGATGCGTAAAGTGACGATCACCGATGCGGGCGATACACGGTTCCTGCAGGATGACGACGTCGATCGGTTCCATGTGTGGAGCGATAACGAACGGGTGACCAAACAAGGTGGTAAAACGGCGCAGTTCAAACCCCGGCTTCTTGGAATTACCAAAGCATCCCTGGGGACGGAGTCGTTTATTTCGGCGGCGTCGTTCCAGGAGACGACGCGAGTGCTCACTCAGGCGGCCATCGGAGGAAAGATCGATCATCTGCTTGGATTGAAAGAGAACGTGATTATGGGGCACTTGATTCCGGCGGGAAGCGGCTGGAAACACCATGCGTCCTATTACGGAAAAATGCTGGCCCGCGTATCGGAAGAAGCGACGGTGTGAGATCGTCGCCGTGAATGATCCGAGACCGGCATTGACGGCTGTTTGAGTGGAAATGGCGGAAAGCGGCGGGTAAGGGTTGACTGGATCAGGAGATAGGGATAACCTTTTTCTCTTGTGTGCTGAAAACCAAGGGTTGCGATTGTGCCCTCGATTTTTCGGGATGCCTAAAGGATTTCGAGGCATCCTGATTTATGCCAGTTCACTTCAGACGGTCCGTAAAAAGTTAGACCTTGCAAACGAAACGGCAAGTACTAAGCCGAAGGTGAGAGTTTTTTCCCTCACCCTAGCTCTCTCCTAGAGGGAGAGGGGATTGGAAAACCGGGAAAATTTATTTGAGGACGATTCGATCAAATTATGCCGACCATCAACCAACTGATAAAAAAGGGGCGCAAGACGAAGAAGAAAAAGTCGAAAGCCCCTGCGATGCAAGGATGTCCGCAAAAACGCGGTGTGTGTACACGCGTGTGGACCATGAATCCGAAGAAGCCGAATTCGGCACTGCGGAAAGTGGCGCGTGTCCGGTTGACGAACGGGGTTGAAGTGAACGCCTACATTCCCGGAGAAGGTCACAACCTTCAGGAGCACTCGATCGTGTTGATCCGTGGCGGGAAAGTGAAAGACCTTTCCAGTGTGCGATATCACGTCGTTCGAGGTGTGCTGGAGTCCATGGGAGTTGAAGACCGCAAGCGCAGCCGTTCCAAATACGGAACGAAGCGCCCGAAATAAGAAGGAGATCGATCCCGCTCGGCGAGCCGGATGGAATGATAGAGAATCATGGGAAGAAAAAGCAAAGCGGAAGTTCGAAAAATACTGCCCGATCCCGTCCATAGGAATGTATTGGTGACCAAGTTTGTCAATACGATCATGCTGGATGGGAAGAAATCCGTGGCGGAGCAGATTTTCTACGGCGCACTCGAAGAGATCGAGAATAAGACCAAGCAGGATCCATTGACTGTGTTTAAGACGGCGGTGGAGAATGTGAAGCCGACATTGGAAGTGCGGTCGCGGCGTGTGGGTGGCGCGACGTATCAGGTTCCGGTCGAAGTGCGGCAGGTCCGGCGCCAGACACTGGCGATTCGGTGGCTGGTCGGAGCGGCGCGCGCCCGAAGCGAGCGTCAGATGATGAGCCGGTTGGCTAACGAACTGGTCGACGCCGCCAATAACCAGGGAACGGCGATTAAGAAAAAAACCGATACGCACCGGATGGCGGAGGCGAATAAAGCCTTTGCGCATTACCGTTGGTAATACCTGAAAATTGATTGAACATTTTGAATGGGGGCTTGATTTTATAGCCCCTATTTCTATGAATGGATCCCGGAAAAGACAGGGTTTAGGGGCTAGGGTTTAGGGTCTAGGGGTCTAATCAGTGAAAATTAATCGCATAACGGGCACATTATATTAATTCAAAATTGGACTGACAACTGATAACTAACAGCCTGTGAGATGATGAAGATTGTGACTGCGAAGAAAACTGACTTGGCTATCGTTCGTAATATCGGAATCGCCGCCCACATCGACGCGGGGAAGACGACGACGACCGAACGTATACTCTATTATACGGGGCGCACTCACAAGATGGGCGAGGTCCATGACGGCACGACCGAAATGGACTGGATGGAGCAAGAAAAAGAACGGGGGATTACGATCACCTCGGCGGCGACCTACTGTCAGTGGAACGGGCATCAGATCAACATTATCGACACGCCCGGTCATGTCGATTTTACGATCGAAGTGGAACGGTCGCTGCGGGTGCTGGATGGCTGTGTGTCAGTGTTCTGCGCGGTGGGCGGTGTCGAACCGCAGTCGGAGACCGTGTGGCGGCAGGCGGACCGTTATCATATCCCGCGTATCGCGTTCGTGAATAAAATGGACCGAATCGGTGCGGATTTCGACCGTGTCGTCGAGCAGATCAAAGAGAAACTGGGCGCGGTTCCGGTTCCGGTCCAGATTCCGATCGGGGTTGAAAGTGCCTTCAAGGGTGTCATCGACCTGCTCCAGATGGAAGCCCGGATTTGGGAAGAGGGGGCGGAGGATTACGGTACATCCTATCGCGATACCGCGATTCCCGATGAACTGCGCGAGGAAGCGGAGAACGCCCGCGACCGATTGGTGGAGATCCTGTCCGATATCGATGATGCGATCTGCAGCAAGTATCTGGAAGGAACCTATCTCGAACCGGAGGAAATACGGGAAGCCCTTCGAAAAGCGGCGATCCACCGTGGTGTGATTCCGGTGTTCTGCGGTTCGGCGTTGAAGAACAAAGGCGTTCAGCTTCTTCTCGATGCAGTGGTGGATTATTTACCCTCGCCGCTGGACGTGCCCCCTATCGTTGGAGAGAATCCCCAGACAAACGAAGAGGAAATACGCGAGGCGGATCCGGCACAGCCGTTTACGGCGCTGGCGTTTAAGTTGATGTCCGATCCGCACGGGCGGTTGACTTTCATACGGGTTTATTCGGGAGCGTTGGAGACGGGTAAGAGCGTCTACAACGCGACGAAAAGAAAAAAAGAGAAAATCAATCGGCTGCTTCGGATGCACGCCAACAAGCGGGAAGAGATCAAGCGCGTTCAGGCGGGGGATATCGTTTGCGTGCCAGGACTGAATTTCACCACGACCGGGGACACGTTGTGCGGAACTGGATCGGCCATTCTTCTGGAGAATTTACAGCTTCCCGAACCGGTGATTTTCGTGGCGATCGAACCGAAAACCGTCGCCGATCAGGATAAATTGTCGTTAGCGCTGGATAAAATGACGGAAGAAGACCCGACTTTCCGCGTGAAAGTCGATTTGGAAACCGGGCAGACCATTATATCCGGAATGGGTGAGCTTCATCTTGAAGTGATCGTGGACCGGATTCTGCGTGAGTGGGGCGTTCAAGCCAATGTGGGCAAGCCTCAAGTGGCGTACCGGGAGACGATACGGGAGAAAGCCTCTTATAAAGAGGCGTATTCCCGGCAGCACGGCGGGCGGAATCACTTCGCGCAGGTGAGATTGGATGTCTATTCTCGCGATCCGGGAAAAGGGTATAAATTCCAGAATCTGGTGGACGAGGAAAAAATTCCAAAAGAATTTGTCCAATCCGTTGACCAAGGCCTTCGCGAAAGCCTGCAAAGCGGTATACTACTTGGATACCCCATCGTGGATGTCGGGGTATCGTTGGCCGATGGTGCGTACCATCAGACCGATTCTTCGGAGATGGCGTTTACCATTGCGGCCTCCATCGCGTTTCGTGAGGCACTTGAAAAAGCCAAGCCAGTATTGCTTGAGCCGATCATGTCGATCGAAATCGTCAGCCCGGAAGAATTTATGGGCGACATCCTAGGGAACTTGAATTCGCGCCGGGGAAGGACTTCGGGTCTTGAGCAACGGGGAAATTCCCAAGTAATCAGCGGCTTCGTTCCCCTTTCCGAAATGTTCGGATATGCGACGAGCTTGCGCTCTCTCTCGCAAGGCAGGGCGACCTTTACGATGCAGTTATCTCAGTATCGGGAAGTGCCGCCTGGTATTCAGGACCAACTTGTCGCGGGTATGGGTGGTTATCCGGTTTCCCGAGAATAAACTGGATTCAGTCACTTAGAACCATATATAGAGTTTTGCGCACCGGCGTCTGCGAATGGAATGGCGCGTTTCGTGCTTTTCCGTTTAGCGGGGCTAGCGGTGTGTTTGACGTTTGAACGAAAATAGATTGTGAAAATATCTTAAGTATAGATTTTTCAGGACATAAAAACTTTTCCGGTAATAGTGGAGGATCATAGGAACCATGGCCAAGCAGAAATTCGAACGAACGAAGCCCCACGTCAACGTGGGAACGATTGGTCACGTGG
>CAZSIZ010000418.1:0-4972 GCA_964606645.1 uncultured bacterium | reverse complement strand
GCTTCGAGGTTTCCCACCTTAAATCACTGTCCGAATTTTGGGGTACATTATAATTTGAATCTATCTTACACGAAACGCTTGGGAAAGATTAGAAGATAATTGAGTTTTTTTGTTTTGATGGATTTAGGATTTCAAGTAGAGGAAAGGGTGGTTATGGGCTATTTCCAACTCATATATCGCTCGTAATCGGCCATGACTTCTTCCAGGAATTCTTCGTTGGTTAACCGACTCGGGGGCCTGTTACTGACGGTATAATATTTTGGCTCATCCGGTTTCTGGACCGCTCGAAGGTAGAGTTGAGGGCGCGACACCAAAGGTTCTAAAGATAACATTTCCATATACACAGCCGATACGATATCGGAGAGCGGCGCGTCTTCTCTTGGCAGAGGTAGCGTGACGAGGGGTTGGTAATTATGATGGGGTTTCTTCCCTTCTTTCTCATATTTTTCCCACAGTTTCCCTTGAGTGCGAATGTAGGGACAGATGTCGAATGTTTCGATCTTTTCCGGCCAATCCCCTTTAAGGATCATTAGATCGTAACAGATGACAAGTCCATCGTGGTTGATACTCGCCAAGTTCCTTTTCTGGCAGACTCTCCAACCTCCGGATTCCGTTTTCTTTCCTTTCATATACATGTGGTAGGAACCGTAGCCCGTGATGTCCAGTTTTTTCTTAGAAATCGTCGGGCCGAATTCGCGAATCGTTTCCTCGGATGGGCGGAGCGAACTGAGCAGGAAAACCAGCCGGTCGTCGAAGCGTTTGAGTTCGTGGACGGCGTAGACCAAGCCCATTACCTCTTCAGAGTAGATCGCATTTTCCAAGCTGAACCGTTGCTCGTACAACGCTTTACCATCACCCGTTGGAATGATCTCCTTAACCGTGACGTCCGGCCCGAAATCCGGCTCGAAGCGGGAATCGTCGATGGGAACGTTATATTCAAACCGGCAGTGTTCGACAACGCGTTCGCTTCCGTCTTCGAGCAGGCGTGTCTCTTTATAGAGCAGAGGCAGTTTGCGCTCGTCGATCCACACTTCCGTTCTAATGGAGTGTTCCGTATTTACACTTTGGTAGCGTTGGCACGGAATCCCGTCGATAGAGGTGGCGTCGGCCGGTTCTCCGGAAAGAAGGTGACGAAATTCTTCGTGATTTAGGATCTTACTCACCACACCAACCGGGTCTTCGCTTAAAGTCTTGGTCGCGGATTTTTTACCCGAACTGTATTTCCATTGGAACTTTCCGTTATCGATACGGACGAAGGTCTCTCTATTGCGGTACGTTTGTTCGACAACGCCGACGTTTCGTTTGTACCAGATTTCGTAAGCCGGTTCCCATTGGCTGCCTTGCTGCGCTTTCCCGGTGACGTGAACGGTTTGCGCGGCTTTGACGGCTTTCAGAACCTGGGCGTAGAGCGTGCCGGGATTGTTGAAGAAGAGAATCCAGATCATCCCGGCAATGAGCACGTAAGCGGGAACGCTGACGGCCGGTCGAACGAGCCATTGGCTCAGTCGGTCACGAAAAGTCACCGGGGCGATCGATCGGTTCTCGATTGCCGCCATCACGCGATCGGTCATGGACGGTCCCGTATGAATGGTTTGAGCCAGTTGTTCGAGTTTCGATTCAAGTTTATGGTCAATAGTCATTATTCTGTCTCCTTTAACCACCCGCGCAGGCGAGTGTAAGCACGCGAGAGCCGCTTCGTGACGGTCCCGACCGGATGTCCGGTCATATCGGCGATGGATTGGGCCGTGTGGCCTCCGAAATGTTTCATCATCACCGCGCGCCGTTCGTGGCCGGGCAGCCGTGCGATCGAGTTCAGCAAATGTTTCGATTCATCATCGAGTTGGCCGTTCAGATTTCCGTTCGACAACTCGATCCCTTCATCCAGCGGTTGTGACGCCGGATTCTTTCGTAGCCACCGAAAAGCCTGACGGCGGGCGATCTTGACGATCCAGGCCCCGAACGCCGACCCATCTCTCAACGAAGCCAGTTTCTCGTAGGCGATAATGAACGCCTCTTGAGCCGTGTCCTGGGTGGCGTGATAATCCCCCAGGATTTGCAGGGCCGCCGCGTGAACAGTTCTTTCGTAGCGTTGAACGAGAATCGCGTAGTCGCACCGTTCGCCTTCCAGCACTTTTTTGATAATTTCAGAATCCGATTTCACTCGATCGAGTACCCCTTAGAAAATATTTCCTGTCTCTATATAGAGCCTGGTCATCCGAAAATTGCGGCAAGTTTTTTAATTTTTTTCGCTTGACGTGCCGAAATGGTCTCTCCGATATCATTCACCGATAGCGTGATTGGGTCTATCATACTCTATTCAGTCCTATCATCCGGCGATTCGTATCGATTCTGACCGGTATCCGATTGATGGAGTGGCTGCACACCGTGTTTCATGGGTCTTCGTTCAACATAACATCACGTTTTCATTGCGGTTTATCCATTCTACTCCTGATTGTAACCGCTTATGCCTGCGCCCCCCGGCAGGAACCGGTGGAAACCACTGTGTCGGTCGATACGGAGACGGATTTTACGCTGCGGATGGAAGAAGGGGATTGTACGATTCGCGATCCCAAACTCGCTGCGTTTCAAATGGAGGTCATCGACGGCGTGCGGCATTGGGGCATTTTCGAACATGCGCCCAACCGGATCGAGTTTCCCGATGTGTCGATCGGTCCGGACGCCGCGCTGGAATTTGCCATCGGGATTCTGCCCGGCGCTTGGAGCCATCCCGGAGACGGCGTGCGTTTTCAGATATCGTCCATTTCCCCATTGAGCGGCAATCAAATTCTATACAGCCGCTATATCGATCCCAAAAATAATCCCGAGGAGCGGCAATGGCTTTCCGAACGGATTCCGATTGAAAAAATTCTCGACTCGAAAGCCACGATTGTTTTCGAAACATTCACCGGTGAGCGTCCCGACTCGAAGAATGGAGGTTCCGACTGGGCGTTTTGGGCCAATCCCCGGTTAACCTCCAAAGGACGTGAGGAAAAACATACGACTCACAAGAAACCGAATGTGATCCTGATCACCATCGACACGCTTCGAGCGGATTACTTGGGCTGCTATGGAAACGATTGGATTCAAACGCCCACAATTGACAGGCTGGCTTCCGAGGGGATGCTGTTTGAGAGCGCCTACGCGCCGTGTTATCACACCAACCCCTCTCACGCGTCGTTTTTGATTTCAGTGAATCCTTTCGTTCACGGTATCGTATCGAACGATCAGCGATTGACAGTCCCGCTGCCTTGCCTGCCGCAGATTATGAAAGAATGCGGCTATACGACTCTGGCGGCCATCAGCGCGTTTCACCTGGAAAACCTGATGGAGGGATTGGGGAAGTGGTTCGATTATTACGACAAGCCGCTTCCCATGAAAATACGCGCCGGTTCATTTACGACAAGCGACGTCATACGGCGTTT
Organism: uncultured bacterium; assembly: GCA_964606645.1. Classification (GTDB taxonomy): domain Bacteria; phylum Hinthialibacterota; class Hinthialibacteria; order Hinthialibacterales; family Hinthialibacteraceae; genus CAZSIZ01. The sequence goes on along the minus strand of CAZSIZ010000418.1, from coordinate 1,550 downwards.
GGATCAAGTGCATAACGAGCCGTTCTTCTATTGGATTCACTACTACGATCCCCACCAGCCCTATCAGGCGCTGGGGGACTACCACCGGATGTATTACACAGGCGATCCCGCCGATCCATCTCACACGTCGATGGAAAACGCTTCCTATCCCGACAGTTGGGATACCGACACATCCGATTCGTGGTTTCGCCCCTTCCGCGATCTCGATTATTTCAAGAAGGAATACGCGGCGGAAGTCTCCTATACCGACGCTGAGATCGGGCGGCTTTTCCAAGCGCTGGAACGGCTCGATCTGGATGAGAACACGATCATCGTACTCACGGCGGATCACGGGGAAAGCCTCGGTGAGCATGGTATCTACTTCGACCATTGGACGTTGTACGACAGCGATCTGCATATCCCGTTGATCGTCCGGTATCCATCGAACGTTCCGGCGGGGAAGCGCGTCAAGGCCGATGTATCCGGGATCGATGCGGCTCCGACGATTCTGGAATTGATCGGTGAACGGGATAATTTCCTGGCCGAACGTCTCTTCGATGGGCGTTCGCTTGTCCCGCTATGGAACTCGTCCCAAACGTGGGAACCGCGTATCGTCTCGACGGACGGTATCTCTTATTTCAACATCGCGGCCTGGGACGGGCGCTATAAGGCCGTGTGGGAGATGCAGCGCATGGTCTACAACCGGGACTATCAGAATTTCACGGACCGCGTCTGGATTTTCGACCGCGAGCGTGACCCGAACGACACCGATCCCGCCGCTTGTTTCTATTGGAGCGATCCGGGCAGTCGGCAGGATCCCTGGAAGAAAGAAAAAAATACCACCCCCCCTGCCCTTCCCATCGAAAAAATCAAAGAGAAAGCCCGCCTGAAAAAAGTTCCAACACCGGACGAACTGCGGGAATGGTTCCTGGAGAAGAACGGGCGTGATGTGGTGCGTGAAGACTTGTTAAATGATAAAGATTTTTTCAAGCGCGTGGTTGTGTTATTAGAAACGATGCGCCAGCGAGTCAATCCCCCCACGATTCGCGACCGGATGAAAGACGTGCTCGATGTGATCGGCGATCTGGACGATAGTTCCGGTTACGTGCAAACCGCCAATCCCGCCATGCAGGAATTTCTCCGCTCCCTCGGTTACGCAAGTAACGGCGGTTCGCAGTAAAATTGTGGGCTAAATTGTCCCCTCTCCCTCTGGGGTACATCGCGTCGCGCCGACAGGCGGACACGATGGTTGTAGAGGGTTAGGGTGAGGGTTATTTCGAGATAACTGAACTTATGGCATTGTCAGCATTATTACTTAATGATGCAGGCTGGAAGCCTGCGCTACAAAGAGATTAATGAAGCATCCATTTCCGAACGTTCGTATCTCCGCTTTGCGATCCAAGATACGTTCCGCCTTCACCGGCGGTAAGCACAGGTGAATCCGATTTCAAGGTGAAATCGCCATTGGCGGGATCGGTGTAAGCGGGATCGACATTCAGTTAAGTAGGGTTGGCTCAAAGCGAACAGGCTGTGTCACAATACGGATTACAGAATTATATATTAATATTCCG
>CAZSIZ010000417.1:0-5000 GCA_964606645.1 uncultured bacterium | reverse complement strand
GTAACCTACCTTAAAATAGGTGAAAATTTGTCTTGACAATGGGGTACACTTCATGTCATTATTTTAGGGAAAGATGAGATGGAGTAATCGTTTGGACGGACCGAAAAATGGTGCTGAGGCTGTTACATGTAACAGGGTGTACAGTGTTACATTCCATAGGTGTAACACTGTAATATTGGGGGAATTGTTTAGCGGATTTTCACAGATTTGTTTCGGTTATTTGGGGGGGATGAGGTTATATTTCTGAATTTTTCTCCAAATCGTAATACGATTGACTCCAAGGATTCTAGCCGCCTCTGAACGGTTCCAGTTCACGGAATCTAATAATTCTTTCAATTTTTGTTCATCGATTACGGATTCTGTTTTAGGTGTGTTTGAATTGTTTTCAAAGTTGAAACTGACCAGTTCCGGCGGGAGGTTTTCAAGATGAATATAGCCATCCCACGCGAGAACAACGGCATGTTCCAGCGCATTCTCAAGTTGGCGCACGTTCCCAGGCCAAGGATAGTTTAAGAGGAGGTCCATCGCTTCCGGATCGATACCTTTCACCACGATATTGAGATGGTCCTCAAATTGGTTGATGAAGTGCTGAATGAGAAGAGAGATATCTTCTTTCCTCTGCTGAAGAGAGGGAAGCGTGATTGGAACGACATTCAAGCGGTAATATAAATCATCACGGAACTCACCACTGGAAACCAATTGTGCTAAATCCTTATTGGTGGCCGCCAGAATCCGCACATCGATCTTAATTGTTTTCGTCCCGCCAACCCGCTCGATTTCGCGTTCCTGGAGGACACGCAGCAGCCGTTGTTGAAGCATCGGGGAAATATCCCCAATTTCGTCAAGAAAAATCGTTCCGTTGTTGGCGAGTTCAAACCGGCCAACCTTATCCCGGATCGCGCCGGTAAACGCGCCTTTGACATGACCGAAGAGTTCGCTTTCCAAGAGTGTGTCCGGCAAAGCCGTGCAATTCACTTTAATGAACGGATTGTCTTTTCTCGCTCCGGAGTAATGGAGAGCCGCCGCGATCAATTCCTTCCCGCTGCCACTCGGTCCCTGGATGAGGACGGTCGTGTCCGTATTCGCCAGGTGGTCGATCATATCGAAAATTTTGACGATGGCGGGGGATTTGCCGATGATATTATTGAAGGAATATTTCTTCAATACTTCAGATTCCAGAGAACGCAATCGGGTGATATCGCGAATCACCAGGATCGCGCTATGATCCTTTAATGGCGTCACTCCGATGATGTACGTCCATTTTTTCCCTTTTGTGCGTCCGGTAATTTGATTTTCCCGAATAAACTGGCTGGACGCGATTGATTTCCCGGCGATGGCGGCGATCGCTTCGCGGCCGGAGCGGCATATCTCTTTCAACTCTTTTCCGATTGCCTGGTCCGATTGAATTTCGAGAATTTCCTGGGCGGAGTGATTGATATTCGTTACGATCGTGTCTGGATCGATCGTAACGATCCCGTCCAGAACGCAATTGCGAAGTTGTTCGACCAGAATCTTATTTTCTTTTTCGATGCGAATGCGTTCCCGCCGGATTTCCGCTTCGCGCAATTCCCGTTTAATGGCTGGAATCAAACGGTTCAGGTTGTCTTTTAAAACGAAGTCGTGAGCACCGGCAATCAGGATTTCGACGGCTGTTTCTTCGCCGATGGTTCCAGAGACAACGACAAACGGGAGATCAAGTCCACTTTCTTTCAGGATGTCTAGTGCGTCGGGAGCGGTGAATGTGGGTAAGGTATAGTCGGCAAGGATGAGGTCCCACGGCCGTTCGTGAAGTGCGGTCTGCATCGCGGCGGAGGTTTCGACTCGTTCGAAAATGGGATCGTAACCACCCCGGCGCAACTCACGAATCAACAAATCCGCGTCGTCTTCGGAATCCTCGACGAGTAAAAGGCGAAGGGAGACGTTCATCGTTTTGGGTATTCGTTCAAATCCAGCCAGTAAAATCCCAGTTGTTTGATGGCTTCAATAAACTGGTTGAAATCGACTGGTTTACGAATATAGCTATTCGCTCCCATATCGTAACTGTCGATAATATCTTTTTGTTCCCGTGAAGAGGTAAGAACAACCACCGGGAGATATTTGGTACGCTCGTCGGATCGAATGCTTTTCAGGACTTCAAGTCCGTTGACTTTCGGCAATTTTAAGTCCAAGAGAATGACATCGGGCATCACGCTGGCATCTCGATCGGCATACGCCCCGGTTGCGAAGAGGTAATCGAGCGCCTCGGCTCCATCTTTCTTTACGACAATTTCATTCTTCAAATCATTTTTTTTGAATGCGCGAATGGTCAAATCGACATCATCGGGATTATCTTCCACCAACAAAATCATTCTATTCATCGTTCTTTATCCTTTAAGATTAAATCGTGAAGTAAAACGTTGTGCATAAAAAACACTGTTTTTTCATTTTTTCAATCGAATTAAATTCTATAATAGAATGGCTGCGTTTGCTAGTGAATTTCCAGGTATTTCCGATCAAGTTGTCCAAAACTTGCTGCGCGTTCGGGGTAATTCGTTCGAAGGTTCACAGCTCTTGTTTCACTTTCGAGCGATCAAAGCGAAAAGTAGAACGTTGCGCCATGGTCTACTTTTCCTTCAGCCCAGACCTCGCCTGCGTGGCGGTGGATGATGCGTTGGACCGTTGCCAGGCCGATGCCGGTTCCCTCGTATTCATCAGGCGCATGGAGGCGCTGGAAGGCGCCGTATAACTTATCCACGTATTCCATATTGAATCCGGTGCCGTTGTCGCGGACGAAATACGCTGTTTTGCCTTCGCGTTCAATCGTACCGATTTCGATGATTGCCTTATCGCGTTTGGCCGTAAATTTCCAGGCGTTGCCGATCAGGTTATCCAGCACTTGGCGGAGTAAGTTTTCGTCCCCGTCAACGATCATGTCCGAAGCGATCGTGAAATCGGCTTGACGATCGGGATTTCTGGCTTTGCATTCCTTTTCGATTTCACGAGCGATTTGGCTCAAATCGACGGATTGCTTATTGATTGCGGTTTGCGTCGATTGGGAAAGGATCAATAGGGCGTCGATTAACTGTGACATTCGGTTGCTACCTGCGCTGATGCGTTGGAGGCAATGCCGCCCATCCTCATCGAATAGATTGAAGTAGTCCTGTTCGAGTATTTGTGCGAAACCGGAAATGGCCCGCAGCGGTGCGCGAAGGTCGTGCGAGACGGAATAGGAAAACGATTCGAGTTCCTTGTTGGCGGTTTTGAGCTGCGCGGTACGGTCTTCCACACGCCGTTCGAGTTCATCGTTCAAGTGGCGGATTTCTTCTTCAACCTGCTCTTGCTTAGTGATATCCACAATCGTTTCCAACAACATCTCTTCGTTATCGATAACAACGGGAACAACACTTTTTAAGACAGGAATCTCTCTTCCATCTTTGGTTTTAATTATCTGCTTCGATTTTTCGAAAGGCTGGCCTAAATTCAGAATTGGACATTGGAAATCATCGGACAAGCTGAATAAAACCGAACACAACACACCCAGTATTTCTTCTTGATTCTCATAACCGGTTAATTTCAAGACCTCCCCATTGATATGTCGTATCTTTTTTTCTTTATCGATGATAACGACGCTCACGGGCATGGAATCCAGGATCGTCTGTAATGACTTTTCGGAGCGGCGCAGGTTCTCTTCACTTTCGTTTCGTTTATCGATTTCATTTTTCAAGAGTGTATTGGTCTTCATCAATTGCGAAGATTTTTTTTCCAGTGCCTCCTCCACTTTTTTACGCTCGGTAATATCCCTGAAGTTCCAGACTCTTCCCGTGATCTTCCGATCCTGAATCAGAGGGGTGGTATAACGTTCGAATACACGTCCATCTTTGAAATCGAGGTTGTCGAGATGCTTTTCTTCTGTCTGGTATAAATGTTGAACTTTGGTTCGAAACGATGGAGGATCCTTCAACTGTTCCGATGCATATTCAAGCAGTTTTTTATCGTCCCTTGTTCTAACAAGTTCATTCGGAAACCTCCACAGTTGGAACATTCGTTGATTTGAGAGGATTACTTTGTCGTTTCGATCCACCACGAGAATGCCGTCTTCAGTCGATTCAATCGTGGCTTTGAGCAACGCTTCACTCTCCCGCATCGCGTCTTCGGCGATAGCCGTATTGACCACCTGGGAGGCAGCGTCGGCAACAATTCTTAAGGAAGCCTCCTCATCGGAAGAAATGGTGGATTTACTGAAAAACGCTAGAACACCGATCGGTTTCTCATCCACCGTGTGGATCCGGAAACTCGCTGACGAGACCAAGCCGAGTTCTCTGGCCCAATCGTGGTTGTGTACGCGTGAGTTATGCGTGACATCGTTGGATAGGAATCCGGCTTCTTTTCCGGAAGCGATATGTCCGATCTGATAGCAACCGAACGGCACTCGCTGATGCACCTCTCCGTCGAGATGTGTGTATCGCCCCGAACTGGATACGAGATGAAGGCAGTGATCTCGATTGCGGCAAACGTGCGGTCCTTCCTTAGCCTTTGCGTGAAAACAACCGGACTCACACCGGTCTCCTGGTTTTATGAGCCAAATACGGGCGAAATCGGCGTTATAAATTTCTATCATCCAATCCGTAATACGCTTGAGTTTATGATTGAGCGTGCCGGGGCCGAGCAAATCGTCCTGCAGAAAGTTCAGGCGCTTTATCTGATCTTCAATTCGTTTACGCTCGGTGATCTCCTTTTCCATACCGATATTGGCCGACACCAGTTCGGCGGTTCGTTCTATCACTCGCGCTTCCAACTCTTTGTGGGCATTTTTTAATTCCATTTCAGCCCGGTCGCGCTCGAAGGCCAAACCAATCGTATCCGCTGCGATTCGGAGAAGTTCGACCTCGGAGGCTTTCCATTCCCGTTCGCACGTGCATTCATCAAAACCGATGAATCCCCACCATTCTCCTTCCACGAAGATGGGGACGACCAGAATGGATTGAATCTCCTGCGGTTCGAGAACATCCCGCTCTTCTTGC
>CAZSIZ010000416.1:0-5003 GCA_964606645.1 uncultured bacterium | reverse complement strand
TGTATGGGTGACCTTCCCGAACCCAAACTCGTGCACAGATTCTTGTGAGGAGCCACTTTTTTTTATATCAGGCATGTTGGATATCCGTATTTTGAGAGACTTCATTGCTGATGGTGAAGATGTCGGTTCCGTCTAAATCGTGAACGTTTTCCCGGCCGTTAATTCGAGCGAAATTTTAAAGTTCTTCTTTAAGGGCACCATAAAAATTGACAAAGCGTTTAACGGATTCTTCAATTTGAAAACGCGCGCGCAGTTTGGGGTCTTGGGTGGTGATCCCGGCAGGGCATGTTCCTTTGTGATAGAGACGATATTGCTGACAGGCAACCGCGATTAATCGACGAGGATGAATTTAGCTCCAGGGACATTGCAGATCGAACAATTTTCGGGCGCTTCTCCCAGTTCGATATTCCCGCATACCGGGCAAAGATAAATCGACATTGACTCAAGGTCTTTTCCTGCTTGAACCGCTTCAGAAGCCTTCTTGTATAAGTTGTAGTGTACTTCTTCGGCGGCGAGGGCATTCTTGAAACCAACCTGAGCGCGTTTGTTTTCCTCTTGTTGCGCGGTTTCAAGGAAGCCCGGATACATTTCCTGGTATTCGTAACGTTCTCCCTCGACGGCGGCATCGAGGTTTTCCGCCGTACTTTTGATTCCATCCAATGCTCTTAAGTGCGAATGGGCATGGATCGTTTCGGCATCGGCGGCGGCTCGAAACAGTTTGGCGACTTGTGGAAAACCATCCTGGTCGGCTTTCTGAGCAAAAGCGAGGTAGCGTCGATTGGCTTGGCTTTCACCCGCAAAAGCGGCTTGAAGGTCATCATGGGTACTCATGGTCACGATCCTTTCTCATCGCAGAGTGCTGCGAGTTCAATTGAATGTATTATTGAAAATGGATTTAAATATATTTGCCCAGCGCTGTCAACGCCTTAACACAATCATCATACAGATCGAAACAAGTAAAACAGAAATCCAATAAGCGCAATATGGGGTATGGATCGTTCAAGTCATAAAACAGGAGTGCCAAAGAACGCAACGGTCATGAGGTTTCACTTGATTCAGGAATAGATTGACGGTCGTGACGCCTTGCCAGCAGGGCCGCCGCTGTCAGACCGAGAACGCAGACCGTAAAGATGATCCCATTCGGGGTGCGTCCGGTCCACTCGGCCCAGGGCCAGGGGAAACGGAAAAAAGCGTAATTCAACAGGAAATACAACCATGCACTGAACAGCAGTCCGAAGCGTGTGAAATCAGACCCGGTCCGGGTTGATGCCTGACGCACAAACCAGAGTGCGATCGCCGTAGTAAGAAGCAGCGGCACAACCAAGTAGATGATCCACCCGATCGCCGGATCGATCGCCGCTTCATTGTAAACGAGCTGGCGAACGGTTTTTCCCGCGATAGGCAGCAGAATAACCGGATACACCATCAGACAAGGCCACCAGCGCCCGCCAGCTATCGCCACGATGGGAATGATCCCCATAATGATCCCGATGTCGTAAAGCGCATCGACGGCTGAGATCGACGTGAATTCAACAGCAACAAGCAGCGACAGGTGAACGGCGAGTAAGAGCCATTCCACGACGGGCGGAATGTAAGCAGAACCGGTGTCGACAGTGAATTGGATTCGCTTTCGGTTGAGCCATAAACCCAGCCCCAGCATGCCTCCCATAACGGCGCCGTAGGTGGTTTCCATCATGTTCCACCAATTCATGAAGGGATCGAGCCGAAGCCAAAAGCCCTCACGGAAAAACTCAGGATTCCACGCATGAAAAGCCTGAAGGCTTTGACCGAGCGGAAAACCGATCGCCCCGCCCAAAATACCCCACAAAGCGAGCCGGGGCGCGAGACGATCCTTACGCCGCCAACCAGTGTAAGCAATCACAACAGTGAGCGCGAGCAGAAGCCCGCCCCAGCACTCGTGGCGCGGTTTCAGAACCGCGTTCGGTTCCCAATGCCAGTGATCGGAGAAATAAATCGCTGGAAGCATCTTATTGGACGGATCGAAGGGCGAGTTCAGTAGGAACACGCCGAGAAAGTAAGCGGTGGCCAGAGCAAGCATGAGCAGCAGCAGTTCACGGGATCGATAACGAATCCCGCCCAATCCCATACCAAGAAAAACCCCGGCGAAACCGATCCAAAGCCCCCCCTTGATCGATAGGCCGAACATCCCCCAGCGTAATGCTTCCCAATGGTTGGTCAGCGCTGAATCGTGTGTTAATCCAATGGTCTGTCCGTAGGTCATGGAACCCCCGAAGCCCATCGCCACCGTGCCCCAGGCCACCGCGCGCGCGGCATCCCGCAAAGAGACGCCTGGACAGAGAAGAAACACCAGCGTCAGGCTGACCAGTAAACCGGCAATCATAGCACCGGTCTCGTGTCCGTATTGCCCCCGGATGCCCCAGGCCATCCCGCCAGCCAGGGCAGCGAACAAGACTGGCTGCCACCAGGGAGTGTCTACGGTCGACCCGTTACTCACTTCGCTTGACATGATTTCCATTTTGAAAAACTCCTGTGGCTGATGGTTGTTAAATTTAAGGTTAATCCTTCTCCAGGCAGGCGATGATTTCACGCCCCCCGGCAATCGTTTGAAATGAACGAAATCCTTCACGAGTCAGACACGTTCGAAGCGTATCTTCAGTGAACCGTTCCCGAAACGAATGCCCCCCCAGCCCCGTGAGAAACCGCGCCGCGCCCCGAAGAACGAACGATCGGCTCTGCGCTAAATTACGAACCGGCTCGGTTATGATTGCCTTTCGCCGGGCCGCGTGAATCAATTTCTGCAAGATGATTTTTTCATGAGGAATAAACTGATAGAGCGATCCCATCATCACCACGCAATCCGCCGGGGGAATTTCTTCTTCAAGCACATCCAATAGCCGGGACTCGATCCCCTTCCGTTCCGTCCACGTCACGAACCGCTCGTTGACATCACATGCCAGATAGGCCACATCTCGTTCCCGAAGCGCGTATCGGTGCAACGCGCAATCGCCCGCGCATACATCCGTTACCATGGACCCATCGGGAATTTCATCCGCGACCGCTTCGATTCGTTCCCGATAGTGAGAGCGGTACAGGATGCGAAGACTCATTTCGTACAGCAATGGATACCGGTAGAGTGGGCTAGTCACGGGAGGGAGCCTCGCGGATTCGTTTTCGGAAGCGCCACAGTTCGCGGAAATACCGGATGCTGTCTGACAGAGGCCGTACCGTCGATTGCTTATCCCATCGGCGGATAAAAAGGGCGGGGATTTCGGCCACGTTTAAGTGATGGTAGTGGCACTGGGCCATGATCTCCGTATCCCAGAACCAGGACGTGCTTTCCACCGAATCCAGAATGGGGAGAATCTTGTCGCGTTGGAAAAACTTGAAGCCGGTCTCCGTGTCGCGGTAGGGAAGCTTCAGCATGAAACGCACCAGGCGTCGGTATCCCATGCTCAGAATATGGCGTATGAGCAGGTGCAGGCTCCATTTGATCTCGTAAATCCGGTAAGCGGACGCCACGTCAAATCCGCTCTCCAGCGCCAGCAGCATGGAGGGGATATACCGGCAGTGAACCTCCAGATCGACGTCGATGAAGCCGACCCATTTCCCCCGCGCCATACGAATACCTTCCGCAACGGTTCCCCCCCGGCCGACGTTGGCCGAGTGGAGGACGACGCGGGCATTCTCCCGTTTCTCGGCGGCCTGTTCCACGGCGAACGCGCTCCCGTCTGGGCTGCAGTCGTCGATCAGGATCGTCTCCCAGCGGTAACGGGTTTGGGCGAGCGTCTGCTCGATCTGCCATAGGCTTTCTTCGAAATGAAGGCCATCCTTATAGCAAGGTACGACAAGTGTCAAATCAGGATTCAATTCGTTCACGGTTCATTCCATCGGTTTCAGCAGTGAGGAAATAGTATACCAAAAAGAATCCACGAAAGGAATTGGTGAGAAGCCCGCCGTGCCTACGGCAGGTAAAAGTGTCACACCATAAAGGGCTATGGAGTCTTGGCCACACGAAGACCCCCGGTCTGATAAGGGTTAATATTGGCACGCAACGCGGAGCGGCAGTTCTTGGTTGTGTCGTTCCCGTTCCCGCCGCGTTGAATCCTATGTGTTCCCGTTTCTTTTCCTATTGGGTCAACTGTTTCGCCTCGTGCATAAGGATCTTGATACCAATCCGAGCAATGTTCTCTGAGATTCCCATGCATATCAAACAGACCCCAGGGATTTGGAAGTTTTAATCCCACTTCCTTTGTCCCATTTAATCTCACTTCCTTTGTCCCATGCACATTTCTGCCGTAATAACTGTTTCCTCCCCACCACATGTACTGATCCATCAATTCACAATAGATTATTTCCTCATCGGCGCACCCCAATGCATCCCCGAAGAAAAAACGTGTCGTGCTTCCCGCCCGGCAAGCGTATTCCCATTCCGCTTCAGTTGGCATGCGAAACGTTCCTAGTCCCATTTGATTGAGTATTGCAATAAACTCCTGACAATCATACCAACTGACGTTATCAACCGGGTTGTTGTTTCCATAATAATAGGAGGGATTGCTTCCCATTACGGCCTGCCACTGCGCCTGGGTAATTTCGTGTTTACCGAGATAGAAGTCATTCGTGATTGTTACTTGATGCGGCGGCCAATCCCGTTCATTTCGGCCACGTTCATCCAGGGGTGATCCCATTATAAATGTTCCCGCTGGGATTAGCACTAATTCCAACGATTTTGATCCGGAAGGCAAACCGGGCAAGTTGACAGTAATGGTTTTGCCTCCACTGTCAATACTTGAAATTGGAGTTGGTGTCGGAGTTGGAGTTTTTGTTGGACTTGGACTCAGGCCGGGCAGAGTCATGGACACACGAACGCCATATCTTCTGTTCCTCATGTTAGGATAGGCCTTACTGCGCTTCGCCGAGCGACATTGATAGGCGAGGCTGCTACTGTTCCCACTGCGAACAACCTTGTATGATCCCGAACCTTCACCTTGGGGGCAGGGCAATCGCATGAAATTGTAGAAGAG
>CAZSIZ010000415.1:0-5038 GCA_964606645.1 uncultured bacterium | reverse complement strand
CTTCTCAAAGTTTTATCTGGATAACTCTTCTACAATTTCATGCGATTGCCCTGTTCACTGGAATGATAGGTTGAAACACCGATGGCCATCGAAAATAACACGGCAGCGGTGCATAGAGAAAAGCGAAAGACTGGAGATTGATCGAAGTGGACAGCGAAGAATACCGTAGCGAGAATCAGTGGGATGCTAAGAATAATGAACCATCCCATCTCCCGCAACTGCATGACGAGCAGCACCCAAAACCGGCGGTCGAATTCGGACACTCTTTCGAGTTGATATCGATATGAATAGATGAAGTAAACGAATCCGGCCAAGCCGAGAATGATTAACGTCGGGATTGCCGCGCCCCAAAGAAGCGCCAGTAGAATCACGATACCGCCGACGATCACTCCGATGGATTGGCGAATGAAACACGAAAGAAAAAGTCCGACCGGATAAGCCAGAAAAGCGTGAGTACATAGCAGAGAAAAAACAGGATCGTCCCAATGCCAAATCATAATCCCGAATAAATTGTATATAATGATGTTGATGGCATATTGGATCGCAATCAAGAAAACAATAATGCTGAGTCCTGCGACGGTTTTCTCACACCAAAGCTGGGGGCGGGAAACGGGCAGCCGTTTTAGAAAGATGTCGTTCCCTTCGGCCCTCTCTTCGACGGACCAGTAAGCGGCGGCGACCAATGCGACAAGGCTTGTGATGGCGATTTGCAGTTTCGGAAACCACTGATCCATCGACATGTTTTGAAAAGAGGGCAAAAACTGGTCGGTACTGAATCGCGTGATCGTGGACATCAGGGCGATCAGAAAAAACTGAAACCCTAACGCGGCCAGTGTATGCTGGCCTATTATTTTGAAGTCTTTTCGGAAAATGGCGAATTGGTTGATAGTCATGATCCCACCAGGTCTACGAAAATGTCTTCCAGAGACAAGTCTTCGATGATGACGTTGGACGCTCCGGTTTTTTTCAGTTCGTCCGGCGTCTTAAGAGAGTCGAAATGCTGACAGGTGACAACCGCTTCCCGGCCGTTCACCCGCAGGTTGAGGGAATCGGGAATGGTTAAACCACTCGGTACCCCTTCATCGAAAACGAGCCGCGCCCGTTTCATCCTCTTGTGAAGTTCGTCCAGTTTGGAGACCAGTTCCACTTTCCCCGCTTTGATGAAAGCGACCTCGTCCAGCAGACCGGAAAACTCATTGAGCAAGTGAGACGACACCAGGATGGTTTTTCCCTGTTCCTGATAATGCCCTAGAATCGTCTCGATGAAATTACGCCGGGCCGCCGGATCGAGTCCGCCGGTGGGTTCGTCCAGAATCAGCATTTCCGGCTCGAACGCCAGCGCCAGAAGCAGCGCCAACTTGGCTTTCATTCCTTTGGAAAGACTGTTGACTTTAGCGTTTCCGTCCAGTTTGAACTCGGTCATCAGTGATGAAGAGAGCGTCCAGTTCCATTCGGAGTGATAGGCCGCGACGAGGTTGACAATCTCGATGACGCTCATCCACTCATAGAACCCGTAGATTTCCGGCACGTAACCCACCCTGCGACGTAGCGTGACATCGTTTTTCGCCGGGTTCATCCCCAGAACGGAGATGGTTCCAGACGTTGGAGGCAACAGCCCCATCAGCATATTGATGGTGGTGGATTTGCCCGCCCCGTTCGGCCCAAGAAACCCGAACACCGACCCTTTGGGAACGTTCAAGTCCAGGTCTTGTACCGCCCATTGACGGCCGAACCGGTGGCCCAGTTCGTTGGTGGTGATGGCGTAATCATTCATGGTTTGGTCTCTCCTTAGGCAGAACGGTTTCAGCCGCCGCACGTTTCGGGTTGGATTGACTTGGTCAGGCACAGGGGCCTGCCCCTACACGTTTTTGCTACCCGTCAAAATAGGTCGGTCGGACGACTAGCCTAACTTCCCTGCGCTTTGACGCAGCAATTCGATGACGTCGTCGATCGGCACTTTGTAGTGATAGGCTTCAAGCGCCAGCTGGTCAGCCATGCGTGTAAGAATCCGCATCCGTTCTTTGCGCTCCAGGTTCGGCCCCGAGTCGGTGACGTAGCAGCCCGACCCTTGCCGCGAGCGGGTCAGCCCCAGGTGTTCCAATTCCAGGTACGCCCGGCTGACGGTATTACGGTTCACGCGCACCTGCACCGCTGCTTCGCGAATGGTGGGCAGCCGGTCACCCGGTTTCAACGCCCCGGTGGCGATGGCCCGCCGCACCGATTCGACGATTTGCAGATAAGTGGCTTTTGGATCGTTATAATCAATCGTGATAATCATTGTACTAGATAGACTAGGACAATTAGGAGAAAGTGTCAATCAATTATAATGATTTTTTTCGATTAGTGATTATCATTCTGAATATGAATGACTTAGGGTAAAAGATTTCTTTATTTATCATTGAAGACGAGTCGCTAAAAAGTAAAAACTGGACGAAATTCACACCATATTTTGTTGTATAATTACCCGTTTTCGGCTTGTTGTCGTTTCGTCTTTTAGGAATAAAAAAAATCTTGCATGGTAGGAATATTTGTGTTACGCTGGTCAATCAATGATGAAAATGCTGTGAGCAATTTCATTCATCTCGCGTAGTCTTCTTCATGTATCTTTCATCCAAGCCGGTCATTTCTCTTTACCTACAAAATTCGGGAGGTGTTTATTATGAAACACAAGGGATACCAATGGTTTTGGATCGTTCTGTCGATTCTCTTGTTGAGTGTAAGCGCGGGCAGCCAGACTTTACCCCCTCCATTTGATAACGAGGATGGGAATCAAAGCGGCGATTTGACAAACGGTGAAGGATTAAAATATGATGCGGGGGTTCGTTGCGGTGCGTTGGAAGACGGAAGCAGTGACGCCTATGACGGCTGCTATTTTCTGGCTGTCCGAGCGAATGGTGTGTTCCGGCCCTATATCGCCCTGATTAAAGAATACGATCCCGATTCGAATGAGAGTGAGTACGTCTGGGAAGTTCAAACCATGGGGCCTCTCGCGGTCCAAAGGAAACTCTTTGTTTCCCCGGACGAGGCGTATGGGCGCTGGCTGGAAATCATCACGAACACCACCGATCAACCAGTCACGGCGGAGATCGCCGTATTCGGCAATCTCGGATCGGATGACCATACCTATATCGTCGCAACATCCGACGGTGATACGGACTTGGAAACCGGAGATTTATACCTTATTACCGGCGATAACGATGGAGGCGATCCTTTTGTCGGCCATGTGTGGAATTCAAACGGTTCGGTCGATGGTATCGATGAGGTTTTCCAACGTTCTGAAGACTATCGCTATGCTTGGACGGATGTGACCATCCCTGCTAACAGCACGGTTACTTATGTCCACTTTGCCATCCAGACAACGGACAGCGACTTAGCAATCGAGACGGCGGATACATTGCTGACATTCCCACCCAATGCCAGAGAAGCGATGAGCGCCGAGGAAATCTCTCAATTGGCTAATTTCCAAATTCCTTAATCCGAGCGATACGTTGTACAAAAGGAAAATCACGAGGAAAGGATACACGATCATGTTACGGTGTTTCAACCTACTGCTTTCATTGTCTTTAGGTTTTGCCGCATTTTTGCCAACGCCTGTTGACGCGAACGTTTTTGCCAGCCAGTTATCTTTCGCCCCCGACACGGGCGGGATACGATATCTACTCAATGAATCTGCGGACAACGGCGTTGAACTGCGAATCATACGAGTTTCGGATAACGCCGTGGTTCGAACCATAAGCGGTCCTACTACCCAAGGGATGAATGAAGTCATCTGGGACGGTCTTGACGATGCGGAACTGGCTCTCACCGACGGGATCTATACATTTGAAGTCACCGCTATGGATGACGGCCATTCCAGTTGGGAGCGTATCAATCCATCCGATCCCCAAAACGTGTTTCACCGTCCTCGCGGCGTTCTTATTGGGAAAGACCAATCCCAACCGAATTTCGGACGCATTTATATCATCCAGGGACGCCGCAACAGTGTCAATCGAACGCGTGTCATCGATTCATTGAACGTCTTTAAAGGCATCTACTTCATGTCTGCGGATGGAAGTTGGTGGGGAGGTTCACTGGATACGGCTTTTCCGGAACTGAACATGTCATTCGTCTTTGCAAGCAACGACGACGCCCCCATTGCTCTCAATTTCGGTCCGGATGGCAGGGTTTATACCAATACGTTCGTGAATCGAACGATGTGGAACACCATTGCGAATCCTGAGTTTACCGATGAGGGATTTCAAATCTTTTTACACGCTGATTATACCCCACCCAAAGATGGCAGCGATATCCAGCCTCGCAAAACGCCGACGACGAATGGAACCATTTCGGACATGCTTATCCTGGGCACGGGGGCGGACCGGATCATTTATACTGTCGACCATAGTATGCCTGATATGACGCCCGGCAGCATCCTGAGATACAACATACCCGATGACGCCGCGCTTCCCTGGACAACCCCGCCTGAAGTATTTCTCGATCCCGATTTAAACTACGATCCCCCTGCCGCTGGTAGGCCATTCAGCCTCATTGCCGATTCGGATGAAAATATCTACGTAACGACTTCGGTCGGTGACCTGTATGGGTTCAGATCGGACGGGACGCAATTCATGCGAAGCGAATGGGAAGCCATCGTGGACCGGCCCTCAATAGATTTGGATGAAAGCCGGCGATGGCTTGCGGCTTCGGGGAACGGAATTGACGGTGAGGTTTATATCTTAAGTATGGATGATGGTTCGGAAATTGACACATTTGCTGCGGGTGAGGATCCCATCCGGGATGCCAAATTCGATCCCGCAGGTAACATTGTTATCTCACGCGGGGCCAACAACGCTTTTGGCGAGATGATCATTTATTCTCCACCGGAAGGCCCGAATAGTTTTACAACGCGTTATTACCAGACTTTTCAAATAGGCGGTTCTGTTACCGTTGATCACTGGGACGTTTTCTAACAACGTTTCATTGTCAACTCGGTTAACAAATCTATTATTGGACGAAGCGGCTACGCCGCAGGAATCGTGAAGCCGAGGTGATCGAAACG
>CAZSIZ010000414.1:0-5041 GCA_964606645.1 uncultured bacterium | reverse complement strand
GGATGGGTAACGAGAATTATTGTGACACAGCCTGGCAGCGTAGCCCACCATCCCTCCTAAATCCTAATCCGATGGAGTCAATCCTTGTTTGTATTAAAACATAAACAAGCATCGGTCTGCAAGAGATGAAGACGATACTAAGTGATAGACAACAAAGCGTTGAAAGATTCACCGTCGGCGGGCGGCCCATTCGACGGTTTGTTTCATAAGGTGCTGAAAAACAGGATGGTTCCATGAGACGGTGTCGTGGCCGTGCAGGATAGAAACGGAGCGTTTCTTGTCGGTATCCAGAGCGATCCATGCGAGAGGTTCAGTGACTTGTTTGCCGTCTTTTTCATGGGTGCTTTCGATCAGTGTTTCAATCGTGGGAAGTAATGTGAGGGTGTGATAGAACTCATCGGTAAATTCAAACGTAGGCGGGATGCCTTCTAAAATGGGATGCTTGGATACGACCGTGCTTTTCAGCGGCCCATAAGCGTCGTGAGCGGACTTTTCCCAATCCCACACACCGCCGGTCAGGTTGATAAAACCTTTCCAGTCCGAAAACGTGGCGATCCCGCTATGAACGCAAATCAGTCCGCCGCCGTTATCGACAAAGCGGGTCAGACTTTCCGGTACGAAATCGGGAGTGGGAACGTTGTGATCGCCCGCTTTATAGTATTCGCATGCAAAAACCATCAGAACATCGAATTGCTTCAAGTTTCCGTACTTCAACGATTCCGGATTCTCCGAATACTCAGGCAGGAATCCCCCCTCTTTTCTCAGATAATCGAAGAAAATTCCCGAACATTGCCCGTAGGCGTGATAGCCCCCGGCGCTAAAGACCAACAGTCGGACCGGATCTTTTTCCCCAGCGAAAACGTTCGTTACAGCGCAGAAAACAATTGAAAGAACTACGAATCGGACGGTACGAATCATCGTGACTCTCTCCTCTTCAAAAATACGTTTGAGTATCAAAAATTATAAATCGGTTCCGAAAAACTTATCCTACACGGTATCCCCATAAGGTTCCAGTGAGTGAACGACGATCGAATGGTCACCGGAATCCACTATCGTTTTGCTAGACCATCCAATATCGAGCAAACGCCCGTTTTGAGTGAAGATTGGATTCATGCGGATAAATCATTCACCGCATTCTTTCAGAAACCGTGTTTTTTCTTAAGGAAACGCTATTATGTAAGATTCAACTCCAATCGAAAGGCAGAATTATGACACAAGTAAAAGAAGGCGATAAAGTCCGGGTTAACTACAAGGGCACTCTGGAAGACGGGACTGTTTTCGACACGACTCAGGACCGCGAACCGATGGAATTCACCCTCGGCGAAGGAATGATACTTCCCGGCTTCGAAAAGGCGGTCATCGGTTTGAGCGTCAAGGATACCACATCGGTCTCTCTTGCACCTGATGAAGCCTATGGCCAATACGATGAGAAACAGGTTGTCTCCGTTGACCGATCAGAAATACCCACTGACGTCGAACTCGAACCCGGCATGGTTCTCCAGGTTGCCGGTGAGGACGGACAAGCCTTCAACGTAACCTTAACGGATATCAGTGAAGATGCGGTCACGCTCGACGGAAACCATCCCCTCGCTGGAGAATCCCTGACTTTTGAAATCGAATTGCTTGAAATTCTTTAATGTTGTAGCGCAGGCTTCCACCCTGCACCGTTAAGAGAAACCGGCTGGAATTCTGCCGACTCGGTTACCCGCTTTATTTATTCTTCAAGGGCATAATTCAGAGCGGCTCCAGCCAAAAGGCGGGTTGAATCCAGCACCGGAAGCGGACAATCATCCGGATCCACAATCAAAGGAATCTCCGTACACCCCAACACCGTCGCGTCACACCCCCGTTGTTTGAATCTCTCGATCACCGTGTTGAAAAACAACCGGGACGATTCGGGAAATACCCCATTCACCAGTTCCTTGAAAATAATCTCATCGATCCGCTCGCGGTCGTTCTCGCCGGGAATTTCACTGGCGATACCGAATTCCTGAAGCGCTTTCGGATAGACCGGCCCCGTCATGAGATATTTCGTGCCAGTGATTCCGGCTTTGGAAACGCCCCGGCGACGAGCTTCTTCACCGACGGCTTTGGCGATGTGCAGCCAGGGGATCGGGGATTCACGAACGACATACTCGAACGCTTCGTGGATCGTGTTATCGGGACAGATCGCGATATCCGCTCCCGCCTGCTCCACAATCCTCGCGGATGAGCGCATCAACCGCCCCACCGATTCCCAATCACCCGCCCGGATAGACACCATGTACTCCGACAGGGGATAGGTGTGCATCGTGATTTCCGGATGACGGTGCTCCCCCATCAGAGCGGGTGCTTCCGCGCAAATCGTCCGGTAACATAACGCCGCTCCTTCCGCGCTGCAAGCGACGATTCCAATATGTTTCGTCATGATCGATTCTCCCGATTCATCCGATTTCAGCGTACGAACTTACTGTAGCCCTCTTTGTTTCAGGGTCCTATCCCCATCCGAAACAGCCAATCTCACGACCGATAATCGGATATTTTACGGTTCAAGACGTGGCATATCGGTCTTATCGGAGATATGATAATTGATATAGGAGAAAAGGTTATTTGTCCCATGATTATTGGAAGCCTGGGTCTCATAATCATTCTGGTGCTTACTTGGGGTGTGATTCATTTCTACAAGAAATCGGACGGGTCTGTTCGCGAACAACTCCTGACCGATCTTGGACTCGGTAAAAGTGCGTCCGAAAAAAGTGAAGCACCATACTACAAATGGGGATGGAGTCCAGGGACGGACGAACGTGTCTGGGGCAAGCGAATCGTTACCCTGGCATTCCAGAAAGCTAAATTGTGGCTCTCTACTGACGATGCGTTGTTTTTCAAGGAATCATGCAATTGCTACGCCGCCGGGCAAGCCGTCGATGAAAAATTAATCCATGAACGGATTGAAAAAATCCTGAAGCGATCGGACGAGATCACCAACTGCGCCACCGCACAAGTCAAAAGAATCTTCCAGGACGTCGCCTCCTTATCGGATGCAGAAGCCGCTCAGCACCTCAAAGAACAAGGCCTTCATGCGAAATCCGGGAAAGCCCAGTACCAACTCGGCGTCCTGCGATTCAGGCGGATGATGACCAAGGCGGGGGAAGAGATACTCGGTCTTCATTCCAACGGTATGGCCGTGAACAATGAAGAGGGTGAACTGCTTTTCATGCTGAAGGGAATGGATGGCTGGGATCACTGGTTGAAATCGTGTAGGGAAGAAGTCCAACGGGTCAATGTCAGCCGTTCCCCCTCAAGCAATCCTTCACTGCTGCGCTTACTCAAGGCCCATATCCTGACGACGATTCTGAAAAGTTTCGAAAATGATATTGCTTCATCCCAGAAGTTCCTTTCATCATTTGAGCAAGAAATCCAGCAGGGCGATTTAAACCTTTCGATCAAACGTATCGAGAAACTCGAATCGTTTTTCTATCACTGGCAGTTTTCCGAGGGCATCCCGTTTAACTCACAGGATCATTCAAATATATGCAACCTGTTATCCCGCAAAGATTTGGCTCCCCATTTCCGCCATATCATCATCGATGCGATTACCACAGACCACCTCTCGATTCACAATCTAGGAACCAAGTTCCCGAATAAGGTCATGTTTTACGGGAAAAATCCTCACGCCCGCTCGTTCGCGTCCCAGCAATACATGGCTCATTTGGATATCTTAATCAAATCGTTGGCCTCATCATCGAAAGAAACGTACTCGCCAGGCTTAATCGTGGTCACCGCCAAGCAGATCGGAGACGTTCGCGAATACGGCGACCAATTGGAAGAAATATTAAAACGAAAGCGTAAAGACGACGAACCGGAACCACGGCGGGATTATTTGCCCGAACTTCTCGATCAACAAAAACACCTCAGCATTGTTGAGCGGAACATTGACGACCGAACCGGAGAACTTTGGGGTTGGATCGTGGACATCGACCTCGATGAATTTACGCCCAAGGAATACGCCCACCTGGATAAGGGAGCCTACCGTTCTTTCGTCCGTTTTCTTTGTGACGGGCATGGGGATATCGATTTCACCAGTCAGAGCAATCACGCCAAGCAGAAACGCGTTCAATACTTCAAAATGATCCTCGACAATCTAGTCAAACTTCCTTCCCTCTAACTTTCCCCTCTCCCACTGGGAGAAGGTTCGTCTCTTATCGGGAAAATTGATCGCAAAACGGTCATATAAATCAAGCAACTTTGTAGCGCAGGCTTCCAGCCTGCATAGGCACAGGTTTCCAGCCTGCATCATTACTTAACGGCGCAGGCTCACAAAACAATTTAATTCCGGCTCTTTCCGGGTCAGGGTGAGGTTGAAAAAGCAACAGCCCATCGATTATCCGAGGCCTCATTAAACCAACAAACCCTAAACCCTATCCCCTAAACCCTGCCCTTATCAAATTAAACCATTCATCCAAAATTGAAAACGAACGTCGATTGTATGAATTATTTTTCCCAACAAAACGTTAAAGATATTAGGGAAACAAACCGAGGATAGTAGCGTGAGGTTACGAGGAAGGAGTCAGGACCATGAAGCGTTACGATCTCGTGAGGGGGCTTCTGCGTGAAGCGCACCGTCTCTCCGACGTTTTTCTGAGAGAGGACATTCTGGAAATCGCCGGACATTCCGAGCTGGCGTTATCGATGGCGCGCAATTCCTTCGTCGCCCATTCTCTCTTCGCCGGCCACGACCCCATCACCGTCAATCAAGTCGCCGAACACGTCTTCACCCTCCCCATGCACCACACTTGGCAGTAACTGATTCCCCCTCCCCATCCACTCATTAATATATAAGGATTTCCATGCATTCCTCACTGCTTCTCGCCACTCCCCATTCACACTAAAATCTAATCATCCATAAAAATTAATCTACTTTCCAGTCAGGAGACCCCAGACCATGCAAGCCGCGTTTTTGAGTGCGCCTCTTACCTTTTCCGTTGGAGAAGCCTCCCCTCCCAAGCCGGGCGATGGGGAATTGCTCGTTCGTGTCAGGCGGGCGGGGTTATGCGGGTCGGAT
>CAZSIZ010000413.1:0-5043 GCA_964606645.1 uncultured bacterium | reverse complement strand
CATCCAATAGGGTTTTCATGTCGGCTCGCGACACAAAAACCCCTATCTATTTGTTCCATAGTGCAAGCGGAAATTTCCACCACGGCCCATCCAAAATTCATATTCAAATGCTCGATCTGTTTCAATATGCCGAATATGAACCGTCGCATGGAAAAACGATATCGACTTAAATTTTTGAGTGACATCGGCCCATGTGGGTGATTGATTGACGAACAAGGATAGGATAATCGCCGATAGAATCAGGACACTGACACCGCTTGACCATGCCAGATTCCATCCGTGGAACCATTGACCGATCCAATCGGAAAACCGTTTTCGATAGCATGGATGATCGGATAAATATCCTTGAAACGAGTCCAAGGCACGATCCATTTTGTCATCAATCTCGCGGGGAATATCATCTTTCATGATCGTATCCAAATTGAACTCGTTGCTCATGCACCGATCGCAGGCTTTTCCCGAACAGGCTTTTTAAGTCATCAAAGTCCAGCAACTTGGTTTGTTCGATATTCAATTTGCGAAAAAATTGATTGTATCGACAGGGTGCATTAGCCAGATCCTATCGGGGAAACGCTCCATCACTCCTGACACCGCTGTTCGCCTCGGTAACTATTTAGAGACGTCCGCTGAAGTTTGGATGAATCTGCAAACTCATTATGACTTGGCGTTGGCTCGTCAGAAATTGCAGAACGAAATCCGATTGGCTTCATGAACTTAAAGAACTCCAGTATAAACGATCCCCGATCTCAATTTACCAATTAAATCTACAAGGCAACGTGTGCAAGCGGCAGGCCACCTACCGGTGCCTTGTGTAACTGTTAACTGCGAATCTCCTATTTTGTATCGAGTTGAAAAATTCGATCACATAGAAATTGGCGCTCGACTTAGGAATTGTTTTCGCCTGAAAAATAATGGTACATCCGGCAATTGAGATGCAACTTTTATAAATCGTGGGGGTAACTTCGATAACCTTGCTGCCCTTACTTTATGATGACACACTGAACGACCAGTATTGGGGATGCGACTCAAAACGTTTGAGGTAGAATTGCGGCTAAGATTGAGGTCGTTGTTCGCTAATATTAACGCCAAGCCGAGGTTCCTCATCTGTTTCTTAACAACTCAAATGTGATATGGAAAGCTCTATCTTGTGATACCTAAAATTATTCAAGCCTGTTTCAGGCTCCATCATGGCAGACGACTCACGTTCGAAAGAGACGCAAGCACGAGGCAGGGGGCTAGCCTTGCCCGAATGAACGAAACCCTATCACGACGAGTTTTTCTCCATACTTTTTCTGGGTGGGGAGTATCGATTTTGCTAGTATTCGCTGTTAGCGCTATCAGCGGGTGTTCGCGTGCCTATTATCGACTTCAAGCCGATCAAGATGCGTATAATGTTATCGCTGAGCGAAACGGTGATCCGCGATGGCAAGCGGATGATTATAGTATTGAAATTGATTCTCGCAGTCGATACTTTGATCCTTATGATCCTGATCTGCCTCCGATGCCGCCTGATGATCCTGCCTCCCACCAGTACATGCTCCAGGTTGATGGAAAGAAAGGCTGGGAGTATTGGAATAATAATGGTCAACGGCAGGAGTTGGAGAATTCGACATGGTGCGAAAAACTCGCCGACTATGTTGAAGTGGACGAAGATGGCTCGGTCAAACTGGACATTGATTCCGCGCTCCAACTGGCCTACGTTCACTCGCCGTCCCATCAGAGCCAACGAGAAACGCTTTATCTATCTGCATTGGATGTCACCGCAGAACGTTTTCGTTTGGATACTCAATTCTTTGGCGGTTTTGACGCCAACTACGGGCTATCATCGGATAACAATCAACTGACGCTAGGCCCAAGAATTCAGGCACAACGACGCTTAGCCAACGCGGGTGAACTTTTGGTTGGATTCGCAAACTCGTTTATGTTTGAGTTCGATGGCACCAACACAAATCTAGCCTCTTCGCTGGCGAATTTCTCAATCATTCAGCCGCTGCTACGCGGCGCAGGACGGGATGTTGCATTAGAGCAACTAACATTTGCCGAGCGCAACTTACTTGCGAACATGCGCGCTTACCAACAATACCGTCAGGGATTTTATACCCAAGTCGCCATTGGAGAAATCGGAGTTACCGGACCACAGCGGGGCGGCAAAGGTACATTCATTGCAGGATTTTCTGGTCAGGGTGGCGTTGGTGGATATATCGGTCTCCTGCAACAACTTCAGCAAATCCGCAATACCGAAGACACCCTCAGTCTTCAACTCAGAACGTTAGCGCAGTTGGAAGCTCATCTGGATGGCGGTGTGATTGACCTGGTGCAAGTTGACCAATTTAGACAGAGCATTGAAACCGAACGCTCCAACCTGCTGCAAACTCGCAATAATTTTAAACTCTCTCTTGATCGTTACAAAACTGGAACACTTGGTTTGCCGCCTGATCTGCCAATCAAACTGGATGATAGTCTGATCGGTCGGTTCCAACTCGTCACTCGTGAGGCAACTGCGATCCAAGACTCGATTGCTGATTTGCAGGATCGGATTGGATTATTGCCGAACGACGTGGGCATTGATACCATTAATCAAATTCTGGCGGATGCCATTAACCTTATGGTGCCAATTCAAACCCAATTGGATCATGTGAAAGTTGATCTTGCTCGTATGGAAGAGGCTGTGCCAATTCGTGTGCAGTCAATACCAAACGTTGAAAGGAAACTGTTTCAACATGATCGAGAACAACTTCACACAGGATTAATGGATTTACGCAAGCAGTCTGAAGAAGCCACCGTCAAACTGAATAATCTGAGAGATGAACTCAATGAAAAAAACAAGGATGCCACAGTTCGTAAAAGTGTCGTATGGTTTGGTGAACTCATTCGTCTTGTTCAAGGTTCCATCCTGGTTCAAGCACGTGCTCGTCTCGAAGCAGTAACCGTTGAAACAATCAAATTGACCTCCAGTGATGCCTACGGAATCGCTCTGAATAACCGATTGGATTTTATGAATGCTCGAGCCGCGCTGGTGGATAGTTGGCGATTGATTCAGTTAAGAGCCGACGCTCTGCAATCTGTCTTGAATCTCACAGCGAGCGGCGATATTCGAACATCGCGGAACAATCCTTTCAGTTTTAACGGTGATACGGGAAAACTACAGATGGGATTGCAATTTGACGCCCCCTTCACTCGCTTACTGGAACGGAACACCTATCGTCAGTCGTTGATCGATTATCAACGGAGTCGCCGTGACTTCATCCAATCACGCGACTCGCACCACTTGGGACTCCGAGGACATCTTCGACAGAATGAGCAACTTCGCAGGAATCTGGAAATTCAACGACGTGCTGTCACCATTGCCATTCGTCGTGTTGATATGACGCGGGCCGCACTTTATGCGCCAGTTCGACCTCCACAGCCCGGGCAGCGTCCATCTCAATTCGGCCCCACCGCTGCAAACAATCTTCTGTTTGCGCTCTCGTCCTTACGTAATACACAGAACAATTTCTTGAGCGTATGGCTTAACTACTACGCCGCGCGGTTGCGGTTGGCTCGAGAAATTGGGGTCATGAAACTGAATCCAGATGGAAGTTGGATTGAACCTGATCAATTAGCCTCCAGTCTGGAATTCGTTTCTGATAATAACGAGTCGAGCACAGAAAAGGGAGTGTTGCCACCAATTGTACCTAATGAATGGATTGAATTGACGGACCACCTGCTGCAGGAACCGGATCTCCAACACGGGGAGATGACAATGGAGACGAATCATGACACCTGATAGACCTCAATCCCACACAACCCTTCAGAGTTCTCCAAATAGTATTCGAAGCACAAGACGCTGGAAATGGGGTTTCCTGGTAATTGTCTCGGTTGCTGTAATTTTTGCTGTGATGTTTATCCCCGGTACGATGTCTCAGTCGGACACAAGTCACAAACTGACTCATGTGATCACGCGTGGAGATCTGCTTGTCTCTGTCACCGAACAAGGAACATTAGAGAGTTCCAACAATACGGAAATCAAATGCAAAGTACGAGGCTGGAACACCGTTATTTGGGTGATTGAGGGCGGAATGGAAGTGAAGGCAGGCGACGAATTGCTTCGCCTGGATACCAAACGTATTGAGGATGCCATCAGTCTGCAAACAAGCGCTGCTCATACTGCGAGAGCCACACTCGAACGATCCAAAGCCGAAGTGGAGAAAGCGAAAATCTCACTCCCTGCCTATCTGGAAGGCAGCTATCGATCTCAGTACGAATCGTTGCAGAAGAATTTGAAAATTGCCAAAACAAATCTGAAGACTTCTCAAAAGATGCTGGCTCATTCTGAAAAGATGTTTAAGAGCGGCTATGTAACTGAATTAGAAGTGGAGGGGAATTCTTTCTCTGTCACGCAAGCCGAACTGGAACTCAAAGTCATAGAAACACAAATTCATGTTCTGGAGAAATACACCAAGAAAATGGAATTGGCAACTCTAAACGGAAACTTGACTGCATCCAAATCAAAACTGGAATCGGACAGGGCTGGGCTTGCGATGGATGAGGGGCGCCGCGATCTTGCCATAAAAGAACTCGGTGATTGTGTCATTAAAGCCGAAAGGGACGGCTTAGTAATTCACCCTTCAGCCGCAGCCTGGAAGGATACTCCCGACGTCGCAGAAGGCGTTACGGTGCGTAAAGATCAAGTGCTGCTGTTGATGCCCGATCTGTCAAAAATGCAAGTGACGGTCGGGATTCACGAATCCATCATTGACCGCGTCAAACCGGGCTTAACGGCCAGGATCACGCTTCCAGAAATGACGTTTGAAGGCAAAGTGTTATCGGTGGCCCCTGTTACAAGGCCAGCGGGATGGTGGACAGGCAATGTCGTTAAATATGACACGGTTGTTGAACTTCCCTCGGAGGATGGATTGAAACCCGGAATGAGTGCCGAGGTTGAAGTGATCATGGAGCAACACACGAACGTGCTGAAAATACCTGTGGCCGCAGTGATCGAAACAGTTGATGGAGATTTCTGCTGGATCAAGAGTGCCGATAAGCCCAAGCGGCGGTTGCTGC
>CAZSIZ010000412.1:0-5048 GCA_964606645.1 uncultured bacterium | reverse complement strand
TGCTTTGTGCCATTTACTCCACGACAGAGCCTGGACGCCAATTTGTAAAACTCGTTTCAGATCTTTCGCTTTTTTCGCGACCTCTTTGGCTTCATCCCAAGAGAGCGTCATCGGCTTTTCGCAATACACATCGAGGCCTTTATCCATCGCCGACATGGTGATCGGCGCATGCCAGTGATCCGGGGTCGCAATAAAAACCGCATCGAGATCGTTTCGGTCCAGCAATTCCTGGTGGGTTCGATAGGTTTTCGCTTCGGGAGACCGCTCGCGAGCTTCGTTGAGCCGTTTCGCATAGACATCGCAGAGCGCCACGATTTCAGCATCATTTTTCTCTTCGATATGCCGAAGGGTCAAACGCTGCAGCCAACTCCCTCTCCCTCCCAAACCGATGAATCCAGTTTGAATACGGTCGTTCGCCCCGATAACGCGGCGTGTTGAAAGTGCCGTAGCAACTGTAAAAGTGGATGTTTGAAGAAAACTGCGACGAGTCGATTTTTTCATGACTGAATCCCCTTACGTTCCCATTGAATGCCAAGTCCACCCCTCTAATGCCAATATCGACACAATATTTTTTGTCTCATATCAGAAGAAATGGTGAAGCTCGCTTCGCTTTGAGCCTACCCTACATTACACATATCAGCTTTAAACGATCTTGGCGGGCACACCGACCGCCGTAACACCATCGGGGAGATCGCGAATAACCGCCGCCCCTCCGCCGACGATCGTGTTCGCACCGATGGTGAGATTGTTAAGCACCGACGCACCGATCCCGATATGCGTACGCTCGCCGATCGTGACACAGCCGCCCAGATGCACGCCAGGCGAAAGATGAACGTGCGGGCCGATGCTGCAATCGTGGTCCACCGTGCAGCCGGTGTTAAGGATGCAATTCTCCCCGATAGTCGAACCGGGATTAACGACGGCTCCCGCCATGACCACAGTACCCTCTCCGAGTTGAACATCCGAAGCAATGACGGCGGAAGGATGAACGGCGCTCTCAAGCCGGTAGCCCTTATGGCGGATAAGTTCGGCTTTCTCTTCGCGGATGCGATTGTCGCCGATAGCAATAATTCCGCCTTCCACACCTTGATTGCACAGCATATCAAGCGCCACATCCGCTCTCACGACGGGACAATCCAGAATGTGAATCCCGACACGCGATTCGTCGTCGTCCAGAATCGCCACCACCTCGGTTCCGCCCCGAATCAGGATATCGGCCACCACTTTCGCATGACCGCCCGATCCATACACAAAAACACGCTTACGATCTTCCACGGAATTGAATCCCCTTTATCTTAAGTCAGTTATCAGTTGTGTTTCAGCAGATGAATGGCCAGATCGAGTAAGGCCTCAAGTAATGTTTCCGTGACGAACGGAGGCGCGCCAGTGTGAAGAACGCGCCACATTTCACGGCCATCCTGCACACCGGGCGTCATGCTTGGATAAACCGATGATAATTGACGGACGATGAGAAGCAAGTTCTCCAGGGAAGGAAGAAAGAGGCAGGCGGGATCGTTTTCCCAGCCCTCGGCGTAAACAATTCGTTCGTCACACAAAGGCGCGCCAGCCAAATCGTCCAGCAACGCCAAGGTGTCGCCGGATACCGCGGCCACAAAGTAGATATGTCCCTGGTAGACAGCCCGATCACCGTATTCGGGGGCCAGCCGGATTTCCCTCTCGGCGCAGCGCCGGTTGAATTCTTGAATCTTGGGATGAAGTTCGATGATCTCGGTCACGGGCATCTACTCATCAATCTCGTAAGGTGGCGGACCGAAATCCAGGTCGCCAAAAACGATGGCGCCATATTTGAAAATCTCGGTATCGGGAGTTTCCCAATCGTTGGGACTGAGTCCGGCCTTAACGCATGTCGCTTCCAGGAAAGCGTTCACATCCCACCCCTGCTCGGTGGCAACTTGGGGAAGCAGCGTTCCCGACCGGTAATATCCCTTGGAGCCTTTTCCCTTGATCTGCAAGCCATGTTTCCCAATTTCGATTTCGCCGATCTCCTCAACTTTTTCTAGCGGCGTCAACACGGAGATCTGAATGTCGATCGAAGAACACTCATCCAATTCGACAGAATTGAAGCGGGTATCATGGACGGCCGACTCGGCGGCCATGATCGATACCAGTTCGTAGAGAGGATGCCCCCCGGCATCGAAGCGCCCCAGGCAGCCCCGAAGTTCTTTGCTATTTTTCAACGTAACGAAGACACCGCACTGCGTTTCCAATACCGCTGAAGACGATTGCGGTGTGTACGATCGATGGTTCAGGGTAGCGACGATGCTTTGCCGGGCGATGGCCAGCAGTGCTTTTCGCTCGTCGACAGTCAGGTCGTCCATGAGGCTTCCAGTCGTTCCTTTCAGGGTGTAAAAATGGCGAACGAACCGTATCCGACAACCCGGTCTTTTTCGCCGTATCCGCTATCACCACTGTTTTG
Organism: uncultured bacterium; assembly: GCA_964606645.1. Lineage (GTDB taxonomy): Bacteria > Hinthialibacterota > Hinthialibacteria > Hinthialibacterales > Hinthialibacteraceae > CAZSIZ01. Next base: position 2,611 of record CAZSIZ010000412.1, on the reverse strand, counting down.
GTAGTGCAACGTTTTCGCCCGGCCCGAACCCAAAGCAAGCGCCGTTTCGACGGCGGTCAACATCGCTCCTCCCCCGCACATAACGCAATGCAATTCCGGTTCCGGTTTCCGAAGATGAGCGTTCATCGCCGGGAGGATTTTTCCCGTATCCATCGTTTCCAGGCTGTCGAGCATTTCCTGATCCACCCGGTTGGCGATATCGTAAACCGGGTAATGGCTCATATCCGAGGAGACGACGATGAGGACGGATTTACCGGAATCCTGCTGAATAACGCGGGCGATGGTTTCACCAAGCGATTTGCAAAGGTCCGGCTCAGAGTGGCTGACCAGCATGGCGGCCACTTTCGCATCGGGAAAGGCTGTCTGAATGAAAGGCAGGTTGACTTCCACGGAATGTTCGGACATGAAGGGCCGGGCGTCGGCGTGGATCGGCTTCCCTTCGTCGAGCAGAGCGTTCACCAGATCGGTATCGACATCAAGTTGGCCGAGAGGCGTTTTGATACCAAGACCTGAGAATACACAGCCGCCTTCCACGCCTTGATGGCAGATTCCAATGACCAGAACGGTATCGGGGGATTGATTCTGAACGAATCGGAACGAATAACCCGCCACCGGACCGGAAAAAACATACCCCGCGTGAGGCGAAAGAACGGCCAGTACCCGCTCATCGGTTGGCTGAATGTCCGCATCACCGATATACCGGTTGACGTCGTTCGACAGTTCAGTGGGATCGGCGGGATAAAACCGCCCCGCCACCGATGGTTCGAGCACATCGATGGAGTTCGAAGAGAAAAAGGCCATCATCGACTCCCCCGTCGTTTTGGTTGAATCACTCCATCCGTCATTTCGATCGCCGGAACCGCAAAAAACGGAAACGTCCGTCCGTCGCGGCAGTTGTCTCGCTTTTCGATTCTTGAAAAGCGCGGTAATATGATCAATTATAGAACTGAAGCGATACCAACCCTACCCTTCATCCGTATTTTCAATCAGTTCGTAGCTACGCGGCCGTCCGCCGGGGTAAGGATTGAAGCGGAGCGAAACCCCGTTTAGCCTATCATAAAAATAATTGGAATGCGATAATTGTTTGTGAGTAAGCCTCTTGCAAAATGAAAGGTCCTTAAATCCCCTCGCCCTCTGGGAGAGGTTAGGGTGAGGGAAAACTTAAAATATTGAATTTTACAAAAGGCTCGAGCGAGAGCAAAAAAATGAAACCATTTGAAAAGTGTCCTATCTGTGGTGGTGATTTAGAAAATAAGCAAGTAGAAAAACTGCTGAGAGGTGGAGATAATACGGTTTCTATGAAAGTCTCCGCTGAAGTATGTACTCATTGTGGAGAAAGGCTATATGCTGAAGATGTCGTTCTAAACGAAACGGCAATAATTCATAAACGTTTTTTATATCCACAAGATATTGTAGAAAGAATGGCTGATGAAATGCAATACCTTGCCGTTTCGTCTGCAAGGACTGACGTTTTACAAGATCGACATTTGAAGAGATTCGAGGTAAACTGCGGAAGCAGGAATTCAGCCATTTTAGAGCGCTTGGCCAATCGTTTACGGTTGAAGAAAATTGGCCAAACAAAGCCATCCAGCCGACCGCTTAATCCGCCGATTCGCTCTGGATTAAGCGTCGTTTGATGGCAAACGATCTTGCAAACGAAACGGTAACCGTATGATTCGAACCCTTTTTATTCTCAGTCTTATCGTGATTGAAATCAGCCGGATTGATCCACCGCCGGTCTGGGGAGAAACCCGTCCGTCGAAAGAGCAGATCATCGGTTACTACCTGAAGAACGCCGCCCGGATGCACCAGATGAAAGGCAGCGTTCAGTTACAGTGCCAACGATTGTACTGGCAGGAACTATCCGAACCGCTCAAAGCCGAAATCGAAAAAGTTTACGCCCTGCCCCGGCGCGATCCCTTCTACCGGAAAAACACCAATCCGATTCTGAGAAGTTTCTCTCAGATAACGTGGGATGCGATTCTGGATGGCACGAAAATGAGCGGCACGCAACGATGCACCAATTCCAACACGAAATTCCTCGAACGCCCTCGTCCCCAGCGCTCGCAAGATGGGAAGGTTTTGCTTCAACTCGACTTGCAGCCCGGTCTTGAATTCCCCTTCACCCTCCATCCGGGGCCGATGGATGAGAATAGGGTTTTGCAGCTCGTGCTTCCCAAACCGGTGGCTTATTGGCATTACCTGCCGAATCTCTGGTATCCCAAAGCGAAAGAGATGGGACTGCCCGATGATTTCAATGCGATCAAATTGCGCTGGAATGGCAGTGAACCGATCGCATTGATCTTCCAACCGGCCTCGATGCCAGTCGAGATGCTCGCTCATCTACGATATTTATCGAATAACGCCAAACTTTCGCTCGACGATCTAACGGCGATATTAACCATCGATCCGATGATGTACGTCTGCAAGTCTTTTTCGATCAACGTCAAAGAAAGCCGAAAACTTGAACCGTTGTTCAACATCGACAATTCCAACTTCGATCCCGATCAGTATGCCGTTCCGATTCCCCGAATGTCGATTATCTATACGAGCTGGAGTTATTATAAAGGGGAGAGACCCGCTTGGTCCTGCAATTATTTCGCTCAGTTCA
>CAZSIZ010000411.1:0-5067 GCA_964606645.1 uncultured bacterium | reverse complement strand
TCGTTTCGATCACCTCGGCTTCACGATTCCTGCGGCGTAGCCGCTTCGTCCAAATGGTGAAAATAATCGTATAATTAGAATTCGAATATCCACTCCAAGGCAATAAGTTATTCATCGTACCGGTAAATGAGAATTCAAAATCGTTTGGGGTTTCAACAGTGGATGTCGTTGTCGATTTCATCCCACCATCGTGCGTTGCAACCGCAGTTACATTTCCCGGCACGGCAATCGGTAGCTCCGTCGTATTCCAGTGCCCCCATAAATGATGAACCCAAGCTTTGGAAGTGACAACGCTTCCCGGTTCAATCACGATGGGTGAATTCTGCGCACTGGCCAACGGGACGATCATAATCCCAGCCATCATGAACACGAAAGATCCTACTCCCAGTTTCATCCAGATACTTCTTGTTTTACTCATTTTTTCTCTCCTTTGTTTGTTATAATATATGATGTTCAGCCGAGAACGACTTATCTCAACTGTTACACCATAATAAACCTGAAATTTTATAATTTATCGGGGGTTTCCAACATGGATTGAGAATTAAAACTCATTTCATTTGAATGGACCGATCCTATCATGGAGATAAGAACATGTCAACAATTTTTTTAAAATTTATATAAAAAACACAATTTTGTAAAGAAATGATGCTTCAGTCAATGATTTGAATGACTAATATGGGGAAATACCAAGAAGAGGAGTCTTAAAAACAACTTAACGAATAATCACGGCGTCACGGCTTTGGTGATGGATTTGAAAAATTTCTGAAGCCCCGTCCCCTCACCGTTGCGGGAGAGAAGATCGTCCACTTTGGAGATCGATTCCTTGAGCGCGATAACGACGGCCCGGTCTCCGGCTTGAAGCTCGTCATCACCGCTGGGGATGATTACCTCGTCCCCGCGCACGATCGCGCCGAGCAGCACCTCGCGGGGCATCACGCCTTCCTTCAGTTTGCGCCCCACCAGCGGCGATTCGGGGGAAACTTCCACCTCGATCGCTTCCGCCTTTTCGCCCGCCATCGTGGCCATGGATAAGTTCTTCCGCTGCCGCACGTAGCGCATGATGTCGTTGATCGTCACCAGCCGTGGATTGACTGCGACATCGATCGGTTTGATATGACTGAGGAGGGGGATGTACTGCGGTTTCCTGATTAAGGTAATTACCCGTTTGGCCCCTTCTTCCTTGGCAAGAAGCGCCGATAGGATATTGGTTTCATCATCCTGCGAGCAGGAAACGAAGCCGTCCGTCGTATCGACACCCGCTTCGTTCAGAATTTTGATATCCGTACCGTCTCCATTCAAAACCGTCGTGGCTTCCAATTCGGTGGCGAATTGTTCGCAGCGCTGGGCGTCCTGTTCGATCAGAATGCAGCGCGCCTCGGCTTCCCGCAGCCGTTCGGCAAGGAAATACGAAACCCGGCTGGCTCCCACCAGCACCACCCGGTCGAGATGGCGATCCTTCACGCCGCCCATCTCGTTGACTTTGTCGAGTTCGGACAGTGCGCAGATAACGTAAATCCGGTCGCCGGGTAGAACCCTCGTGTCGCCGCGCGGGATCTCCACTTCATCCTGTCGAACCAGCGTGGCGACGAGCAGAGCGCCGGAAAAACCAAGTTCCGGCAGTTCGCTCAGGGTGTGGTAGCAGATCGGTGCGTCTTTCCCCACCCGTAAACCGATCAGTTTCAAACGTCCCCCGGCGAAATCGGCGACTTTCGAGGCGACTGGATTTTGCAGCAGATCGTATAACTGCTGTGAGGCGACCTCATCAGGATTGATGATGAGATCGATGTTCATGGCTTGAGCGTAATGTTCCCGGTTAGGAATGATATATTCTTCACTGCGTACACGGGCAATAGTCGTCTGAACGCCGAACTGCTTAGCCAGCGCGCAGGCGATCATGTTCGCCTCGTCGTTATCGCTGACACCGACGAACAGTTCCGAATCCTCGATTCCCGCCTCTAATAAAATCGAGGCGCTGGCGCCGTTGCCTTCCACGACCATCACATCGAGTTGGGTCTCCAGTTCGCCGAGGACACCGGAATCGTCGTCGATGAGACGCACTTGGTGTCCCTGCATGGTCAAACGCCGGGCCAGTCCTTTTCCGACCTCCCCAGCCCCCATGACGAGTATATTCAATGATGGCATCGCCACAATCGTACAACCTGTTCCGCTGTTTGCCGTAAATAGTCCGCCGCCCGGTCCATGGCTTCTTCCAAAGTCACCGGCCCCGGACAAATCGAGAACATCGAAATAATACCCTGTTCTGCCAGAGACACAATACGGTCGTCCAGGCTTCCCGCAATGACGACGGCTGGAATCCCCCGCTCCAACGCGCGCCGCCCCACCCCGGCAGGCACTTTCCCGAAACGGGTCGAGGCGTCGATTCGGCCTTCACCCGTGATAACAAGCGAGGCCCCTTCCATCGCCTCGTTCAACTGGGCGTAGTCGGCGATCAAATCGAATCCGGACCGCAGTTCGGCATCGCAGAACGCCTTGAGTCCGGCTCCAAGACCTCCCGCCGCTCCCCCGCCCGGCATGGCTCCGATCGTGACATTCAGATCGCTTTCCCAGCAAGTCGCCACGGTTCGCAAACCGTCTTCCAATTGAGGAATCATTTCCGGAGTGGCCCCTTTTTGAGGCCCGTATACCGGCGCGGCTCCCTCCGGACCCAGCAAGGGATTGGTCACATCCGACGCGATCAGAATTTTGGTTCGTTTCAAGCGGGGGTGAATCTCTGAGCCGTCGATCCGTTCAAGAGACTGCATCGACGCCCCGACCTGCTCCAGTTCGTTTCCATCACTGTCGAGCAAACGGTATCCCAGAGCCGCCGCCATCCCGATCCCCGCATCGGTGGTGGCGCTGCCGCCGATCCCCACGACGATCGTCTCCACCTCACGATCCAGGGCGTCACGGATCATTTCTCCCGTGCCGTAGGTTGTCGTGTCCAAGGGATTCTTCTCGTCTTCGGAAAGCCGCCACAATCCCGAAACCGCCGCCATTTCCATCACGGCGGTCCGGCCTTCGTCGATCAGACCGTAGGTGACGGAAACCGGCCTCATCAACGGGTCCATCGCCGTGATATCGACTCTCGTTCCCGACCGGCTGGCGAGCAGTGCTTCCGTGGCTCCATCCCCCCCGTCCGAAAGAGGCACTTGCACGATTTCGGCTTCGGGAAACGCCGCGCGAACCCCATCGGCCATCGCCTGAGCCACTGCCGGAGCGGACAAACATTCCTTAAACGCATTCGGAGCAACCACAATCCGCATAAACAAACTCCTACAAGAGTAAGGTATCAGTCATATCGATCACAAAACAGTCACAAATAAGGTTGAGCGACCAAGTCCCCTCTCCCTCTGGGAGAGGATTAGGGTGAGGGTGATATTGCAAAAGAGTATCAATAATACGAATCCCTCATTGATTCCGGCTCTGCCGGATTAGGATTTTATCACCCAATTGAATATCATCGACGTCTAACGTGCTGCCCCCCGAAGATCGGCGTTTTCGAAATTGGCTTGACCGATCGCCCCGGACAAATTCGCATTTACGAGTTTCGCTCGGCGGAAAATGGCACGGGTGATATCCGCCCCGGTGAAATCCACTTCGGAAAAATCCGCGTTTCCCGGTCGGGAATAAAAAAACTTCGCATGGCGGCACGAGGCGCCAACCGCCACCGTCCCCACGAGGTTCGAGCGTTGCAGGTTCGCACGGTCCAAATTCGCCCCGGTTAAATCCGCTCGTCCGAGAATCGCGAATTCGAGGTTGGCTTCCGAAAGATTCGCGTTCCTCAGCGACGCCTGCTCCAAATTGGCCTGAAAAAGGTTCGTGCTGGATAGATTCGTTCCATCCAAACGGCAGCGGGCCAGGCAGGCGTTGGATAGATCGATCCCGCTCAAGTCCATTCCGGACAAATCCAGCCCCTCCAGCACCCATCCCGCCAGCGCCCGTTCTTTTTGGGCGATGGAGAGAACGTTCTGAATGAAAGCATCCACATCGTTCAGGTGCTTAAGGCAAACGCGTTCTCCCGTCAATGCCGATTGAGTACAATCGTGAGTCGAACAGGACATAAATTGGAAATACGGTTGACGGTCGTTCATCGTTGCACCTCGGATCATTCGGTTTGACAGCCAATCAACAGCCATCCTGTTTTTTTCATTATAGAGTCGCAATATAACATTTATGAAATAGATTGAATTTGTACGAGATTGAAGTAAAATAGAATTTAGAAGTGGGTACTTGTTCGGCCTTTCCGATTATGAGGCGCTAGAGGAGCATCGGAAGTCGGCAAGTGCCCATTTTGTTTGACGTGGTTGAATAAAAATGTAGGGGCAGGTCTTGTACCTGCCCATGCCCACTGATTAGCCCCTAAACCCTCTCTGGCCTACAATCCCAGCCGGTCAAAAACCCGATCGACGTTATCCCGCAATTCATCCACGGAGAAGCAGGATTCCAATTCGTCTTCCGAGACGGTTTCTTTCAGTTTTTCATCCCGTTTCAATTCGTCCAGCAGGCTCGTTTCGGTATCCCATACCTTCATGGCGCAGGTTTGCACGATCTGATAGGCGTCTTCCCGCGACATCCCTTTCCGCGTCAGCAGAAGCAGCACTTTTTGTGAGAATACCAATCCGTTGGACGATGCAAGGTTTTTCTTCATTCGTTCGGGAAAGACGGTCAACTGGCTGCAAATCCAATTCATTCGGTTCAGCATGTAATCCAGAAGAATGGACGCGTCGGCCAGCGTGATGCGCTCGACGGACGAATGCGAGATATCCCGCTCGTGCCAGAGGGTGACGTTTTCGAAGCCGGTCATGGCGTAGCCCCGCAGCAGACGGGCCAGCCCGGAAATCCGCTCGCAGAGGTTGGGATTCTTCTTATGAGGCATCGAGGACGAGCCTTTCTGCCCGGCGGGGAATGGTTCTTCGACTTCGTGAACTTCGGTTTTTTGCAGTCCACGGATTTCGGTGGCGATCTTCTCCAGCGTCGCGCCGGTGATGGCGATGGCCGAGAGATATTCCGCGTGACGGTCGCGCTGCATGATCTGATTGCTGACGGGGGCGGGTTTCAATCCCAATT
>CAZSIZ010000410.1:0-5069 GCA_964606645.1 uncultured bacterium | reverse complement strand
GGTTCTGTGAGAGGGATAAGGCAGGATTGATCTTTCCTGCCTTACCCTACTCGATCATGCAATCAAATCCATCCCCTCCAAGACCTTTTTCTCGACAAGGAGCGAATACTCCGATAGAATGATGATAAATACTTGAGGAACGGGATAATGATGGCGAAGCGCGAAATTACTTTTATTGTCGAAAACAATCCGGATGGGGGATGCTCCGCACGCGCTCTGAGCGAACCCATATTTACTCAGGCGGATGACCTCTCTCAAATCCAAAATTGTGTGAGAGATGCGGTCCGCTGCCATTTTGACAAGGACCGTGAACCCCAAATCATCCATTTCGATTATCGTCCTTAAGAAAGTATTGAATAAACTTAATCAGTTGTTTTTACGTTTCAAATTAATGGAGTGTTTTTCTATGACCGAGTCAACGCCGCCGATCCTGACAATGAAGGGAATCCATAAAACCTATCCCGGTGTGCAGGCGCTTAAGGATGTGGGCCTGGACGTAGCCGAAGGCGAAGTCCACGCGCTGGTCGGCGAGAACGGGGCGGGCAAGTCCACCCTCATGAAAATCCTGGCCGGAGCCGAAAACATGAACGCCGGAGAGATTTTCATCCGGGGCGAAAAAGTGGACATCCAAACCCCCCACCAGGCCCAGGCCCTGGGCGTCTCCATCATCTACCAGGAATTCAACCTCGTGCCTCAACTGGGTGCGGCGGAAAATATCTTTCTCGGACGCGAGCCGTCACGCTTCGGATTCGTCAAGTTCGGTGACGAACGGCGCGAAGCGGAACGGATTCTCGAAAGCCTGGGCATCTCCTTCGACGTAAACCTTCCAGTAAATCAACTCTCCATCGCCCAGCAGCAGATGGTCGAAATCGCCAAAGCGCTATCCGTCGACGCCAAGATCATCGCCATGGACGAACCCTCGGCCACCTTGACCCTTCACGAACTGAAAAACCTGTTCGCCCTGATTAAAACGCTCAGGGCAAAAGGCATCAGCATCATCTATATCTCCCACCGCCTGGAGGAAATCTTCGAAATCTGCGACCGGCTGACCGTCATGCGCGATGGCGAATGCGTTGGAACCTGTCCGATCGGCGACATCGACCGCGAGGGGATCATCGAACGGATGGTAGGCCGAAAGATCACAGATGAGTTCCCCAAAGAGGTTTTCCAGCCGGGAGAAGAAATCCTTCGCGTGGAAGCACTGAGCCGTGATTTCGTGAAGGACGTTTCCTTCAATATACGTCAGGGTGAAATCGTGGCGTTGACCGGCCTGGTCGGTGCCGGACGAACCGAGGTGGCGCGAATGATCTTCGGCGCGGACCGGCCCGAACGCGGACAGCTCTTCCTGGAGGAAAACGAAACGCGAATCACCTCGCCGCGTCACGCCATCGATTCGGGAATCTGCTTTCTGACCGAAGACCGTAAAAACCAAGGCCTGGTCCTGGGAATGCGCGTGCGAGAAAACATCTCTCTGCCCACCCTGCGCGAGTTCTGCCGCATGTTTTTCATCCAAGGCGCGAAAGAACGCGCTGTCGTCAATGAAAAAATGAAAGAACTGACGGTCAAAGCACCGTCGTGCGAAACCGAGGTGCGCAACCTGTCCGGCGGTAACCAGCAGAAAGTCGTGCTGGCCAAATGGCTGCTGGCAAACTCGAAACTCTTCATCTTCGACGAACCCACGCGCGGGATCGATGTCGGGGCCAAGCGTGAAATCTACCTGCTCATGAATGAACTGCTGCGTCGGGGAGCCGCGATCCTGATGATCTCGTCGGAACTGCCAGAAGTGCTGGGCATGGCCGACCGGATTCTGGTCATGAGCACGGGCCAGCTCGTCGGTGAACTGACCCGCTCCGAAGCCACCCAGGAAAAAATCATGGACCTAGCCACCAGTTCCCCCTCACGAAAAGAATTAGTGGCATAAACCAATGTTCTTTCCAGTCCCACCGCCTAAAGGAACCGTACCTCCCGACGATCTACTGGAGTGGGACGCTCCTCTTGCGCGTGCCCCCTGGTGGACCTGGGCCGGATTGCTCATCATTCTGCTCTCTGAAATTCTGTTGATCTTCAAAGTCGAACCGGTCTACTCGCACTTCACCCTCATCGTCTGGTGGGGATACATCCTGCTGCTGGACGGGCTGATCAAGCACCGCCGTGGAATCTCATTTCTTGCGGATAAACCCAAGGTTTTTGTTTTTCTGTCGCTTCTCTCGGCGTTCTGGTGGTTGGTTTTCGAGTTTTACAATTGTTATCTGGAAAACTGGGTCTATATTGGCGTTCCCGACAATATCATTCACCGCTACCTCTGCTATGTCCTGGCCTTCGCGACGATTGTGCCAGCGATCTTGCAGACGTACGAAGCGTTTCTCACCTTTTGGCCTGCACAAGAAACTCTCGACTTCACGAAGCATCCAAGCCGGTGGACCGTCTGCCTGTGGTTTGGATTCGGCGTTTGTTTCGTGACGCTTCCGTTGCTGGTTCCCGTTCGCGAGGTTCGGCATTACCTGTTCGGATTCGTATGGATGGGATATGTGTTTATGCTGGAGCCGCTCGCGTATTGGGCGGGAGGCTATTCTTTGCTTCGTCTATGGGCTGCCGGATGCCGCCGGGCGGTATGGCTGATGTTCGGTGCGGGGGCTTGGTGTGGGCTGCTGTGGGAATTCTGGAACTACTGGGCCGGGGCCAAATGGCTGTACACAGTTCCCGTACTACCCTCGATCCGATATTTCGAGATGCCGGTCATCGGTTTTTTAGGTTTCCTGCCGTTCGCCTGGGAATGTCTCGTTCTCTCGGTTTTCACATCGCTGATTGTTGGACGCCCGGTGATCGGGGCACAATTGAATTCGTTCTCCAGCCGGATGGTGTGGATTTCAAGAGGCCTGTTCGCCGGTTTGCTGGGAGTCTTTATTTTGACCTATTTCGTTCAACCCAAATGGTGCTTCCCTATCCGAGCCATGTTGCAGACCTGTTCGATGGATGACGTTCTTCAATGGGAAATCGGAAAACAACCGGCAGTTCGTTTCGTCGAACGATGGGAGCAACTTGATCGGACGAATCCGGAAGAATCTTTCAGCCAAATGAAGAATTTCAGCACGAGCAGTGATGGAACCTTCTGGTTCCCATGGACGGCGTCACGGGAACATTTGATGACTGTCGGACGTTTTCAAAAATATCCCAGGTGGAGTAGACATATCGACCCCCTGCTCCGCGAATACGCTGTCCGCTCAAGATTTTTATGGGCGAACGTATTTCCTGAAAACGCAAATTTAGATTCATCTTAGAAATAACTTCAAAAGATTTTCTCACGAAAAAATCCCCTTAATTCAGTGTTTTTACGTCAAAAATTAGCTGCCTCTGATTTCCTTACGAAAAAAAATAAAATAATTTAAAACAAAACACCCCTCTCGCTCGTATATATAGATAACCGGCCGGAAAACAAAATCGAATACCAAAACGAAACGGCAAAAAGTTGAAAACATTTTCAGTGACCACAAAATTTAGTATAAAGAATGGCTGATGAAACACGATATCATACCGTTTCGTCTGCAAGGTCTAACTTTTTACCTGATCGTGTACGAAACATGGGTACTTTGAATAATTGAGGTGAATATGATGTTCGACCAACGTTCAAACCAAAGAAGCAATCGATCCGACTCAACCATGCAAAGACGTGGTGGCGAAACCGAAAACCGCGCCAACGACCGTATGCAGCGTTTTCAGCAATTTCTGGAGACACGGGGATGCCCGGTCCGCCTGAACCAGCGCAACACCGATCCTGAAATCCGATGGCTCGGCTGAAGAAATTGAGAAAGTTTACCAATATTACAATAATAGGAGTATTACTTATCATCCCTCCCCTATTTCCATAGTTTTCCTCCCCAGTTTTATTTCTCGGAGTCTGAACTCACCTTTTCAGACTCCAATTTTTTTTGTCTGAAGAACATACCGAATCCTCGACGGTCAGTGAACTTTCTGAATCCATTACATATTTGACCTTTGATATTAGAATATATCCCATTCATTGAAACTGGTTTAAGAATGTGCATGCCTTTGTTTTAAGCGATCCATCCTGTTTGGGGATTCTCAAAACAGAAGGTACGGTGGCATTTTCGAGAACCGCTCGATATCGAATTCGTGGAGGTTTGTTTGATGTATCTGGCGATGAGTGATTTAAGAAAAAAGGTTGAGAAAATCATCGGCGAAACGCCGGTGGCGGATATGCATACCCACATCTATCCGCCATCTTTTGGTCCGTTATTGCTGTGGGGTATCGACGAACTGCTGACCTATCACTATCTGGTTGCCGAAGTGCTTCGAACCGAACCGATGTGGTTCGACGACTTCTGGAAAATGACAAAAAAAGAGCAGGCGGATTATGTCTGGGAGCATCTCTTTATCCGCCGGGCGCCAATTTCGGAAGCCTGTCGTGGAATTATTACTTGTATGGAGAGAATCGGACTTGATCCAGCCGAGAAGGATTTGGAGAAAGTCCGCGCGTTTTATGCCGAACAAAGGATCGATGATTTTATCGAAACCGTTTTTCAAACCGCGAACGTCTCGTATGCCGTCATGACGAACGATCCCTTCGATGAAACCGAACGGAAATTCTGGGAAGAAACCGGCAACGATCATCCCCGTTTTCAAGCCGCGCTGCGGGTCGATCCCTTGCTGGTCAATTGGGATGCGGCCTCATCGATGCTGCGCGAGCAGGGATACGACGTCAGTTCGTCGTTGGACGAAAAAAGTATGAGCGCGATCCGCACGTTCCTCGATGACTGGGCGGACCGGATCCATCCGCGTTATCTGGCGGTTTCGCTGCCTCCCGAATTCATGTATCCCAGCGAATCCACTTCAACACGCATACTCGACCGATGCATTCTTCCCTTCGCCTCGGATCGGAACTTGCCGCTTTCGTTAATGATCGGCGTCAAGAAATTGCTGAATCCCCATTTGTGTCTGGCGGGTGACAGCGTAGGCCGGGCCGATCTCTCCAGCATCGAAAACCTCTGCCTGAAATACCCGGACAACCGTTTTCTCGGGACGGTTCTGAGCCGTGAGAATCAGCACGAAAT
>CAZSIZ010000409.1:0-5084 GCA_964606645.1 uncultured bacterium | reverse complement strand
TGTAGAACTCGCTTGTAATTACGTAAGCCGAGAACTTATAGGAAGCTCCATCTTGCGGACCGCTCTTGAAAGGTTCGGTGTATATCAATCCTTCTTCCCAAACCTTCCAAAGGAAGTTGCCATCGCTGCTGCCGGTTCGTCCAATGTATTCGCGTTTCCCGCCATCAATTTCCACATAAACAGCGAAATCAATGATGGTTGCTGAATCAATTGGATTTCCTTGCCGGTCAAACAACGTTGACTCGTCCAGCGCGCATCGTATAACCAATTCATTGTTGCCGATATTGTCTATATCTTCGCCTTTTGACATGTCGTCAAACGAATTAAGATCATCGGTTACAATAACGGTTGGTACGAGCATTACTGGTTTTCCGTGGAAAGGCCCAATCGGCAACTGTCCCGGTCTGATGCCAAAGATAGAGAACTGATGCTCTCCATAATCAGGACCATCACGGAAAGTAGGCGCTACCGAATGGTTGCCGCGCCGCCATTCAAACGTGGTAATATCTCCACTACCTGTGTTTCCGATGTAAACGCCATTATCATATACATGATAGTTGGTGACGCCTTCATCAGAAACTTGCAATGGATCTAAATACCAAGCAAGGAATAGAGCGCGATCGTTTCTCAAGTCATAATCAGCAGCTCCGCTGATATCTACGGTTGAACCGAGAAAATCATGGACACTGACCGTAACCGGAGGCGGTGGAGCTATGACTGATAGAACAGTAGTAACCCACTCGCTTTGCTCACCGAGCTTGTTTAAGCTGGCTACATAGAAAACAAATTCACCTTCGTCTTTTGAATCCAATTCAAACGTTATTTCTTGGCTGGAGCCAGGAATAATACCGCTGAATTTTGCGACAAATGTTCCAAAACTGGTGTCAGTTTGGTTTTTCCAGGTGTTTATCTTATAACTTGCGTTATCACCTGTCCAACTAACTTTAACATGGAACTGGTCAATCTGCTCACTCGTAACAGCTTGAGGCGCGATGGGCGGCAGAATCGTAACCGGCTGGTCAGAAATGAACAAGCCGTTAGATTCTGTGTAAGCGCTGCTGCCAAGATCATTTACACCGGCAACGAAGAATTGTAAGAAGTCTCCATCGTTGTAATTCAGTGTAAATGTCATTGAACGCGCATCTCCAGCCACTTCTGGCGACAGATTAGGCTGGAATATGAGGTTTTGATAGCCCTGGATTGAGAATCTGTTGTTAGTTTCAGATTCAGAAGTCCATTTCAGGCTTACATCCACCTCAGTCAATCTACGTTCAACTACTTTGACAATAACGCTTGTCGGAGCTTTCGGCAGGGGCGAATTGACGCTGACAGAATTTGAACGCGTCCACTTGCTGGCGTCGCCAAGAATGTTGATGCCACGCACGAAAAAGGTAAATTCTCCTTCTTTCGAAAGCGGTATATCAAAGATGGCGCCGTTACTTTTTGGGATAATTCCGCTAAAGAGCGGTTGGAAGTCGCTATTTTGATACGCGTGTATCATGTGGCGAACATTTTCGTTTGGTTCCCAGCCAAGCGTGAGTTTGCGGCTAGCTTCATCAAATGTCGCGACAACTCCCTGCGGTTGAACTGGCGGTTGGATTTCAATCGGTTTGGCTGTAATAACCACACCATTTGAAATTCCAGGCTGGCCAGTTTTTCCTTCATCATCCACACCAAAGACGAAAAACTTGAATAAGTCGTTGTCTTTGTAAGATAGTGTGAATGAAATTTGACTTCCCGAAACCTCAACGATGTTTTGGAAGTTGAAGTTTTTGTAAGTGTGAACGGAGAACTTACTTGTTCCACCACTCCATGTTACATCAATATCAACTTCGTTAGCTCGCGTTTCAACAATGCTCGCTGTGACATTTTGAGGTTGGGGAACTGGTACCGGCGTACTTGTCGGCACTGGCGTTGGAGGCGCCGGAGTCGGCGTATCCGGAATTACAGGAACTGGCGTGTCTGTCGGAACAGGCACAGGAGTATCTGTTGGTTCCGGGATTGGAGTATCCGTCGGTTTTGTTGGGTCAATAACCCGATAGCTGACAAACTCCGTTGTTGTGTCTTTGCCGTCAGAAGCAGATACTTCAAATTCAGTTAACCCAGAATTGCTTGTATCAAGTTTCAAGGTCAACATAGATAGACCGATTATTCCAAAACCAGAGCTATCTACTACCGCATCTGTTTCTCCAACAGTGATTTCAACCACTGCCTCTTTTTCTGGATCTTGAGCTTTAATTCTTATCGTCAGTTCGCTATTAAGTGGAATATTAGATAAGTCATGGCCTAGATTCAGAACACTTAAAGATGGCGGTTGATTCGGCACCGGCGTTACTGTCGGCGTCGGCTCCGGTGTCGGTGTGTCTGGTTTCGGCACTTCTGTCGGCTCCGGTGTCGGTGTGTCTGGTTCCGGCACAGTAGTCGGCTCCGCAGTCGCTGGGTCTGGTTCAGGCAAAGGTGTCGGCGCCGCAGTCAGATGATCAGGTTCTTGATCCGGCGAAGGAGGCGCTGGGTCCGGCGGCGGCGTATCCGGCTCGTCATGTGGTTGTGGCGCCGGAGTATCCGGCGGTGCAGGCTCCGGTGTCGGAGTGTCAGGTGCTGGTTCCGGCGTCGGCGTATCCGGCACGACAACTGGTTCTGGCGTAGCTGTTGGAGGTACAGGAATTACAGCCAAAATTTTAGTAACAGAAGGTCCGCCGTCTATAGACACTGTTACATCACAATCTCCAGGAGCATCCGTGAGAATAGTAACAGTAAACTCAAATGGCAGATTTTTAACGCTGAAAGTCCCTGGCTTTGATCCAGAAGGAACATAAGAATGAGTCGCTCCTTCAGGAAGATAGAGATACATCGTTAAATTTTGGCCGTCTCCTTCAATCAACACTGTTGTTTCGCCGCTTTCTCCAACATAAAACTCTTGATCGCCAAAGGTTATAGTTCTTGGCACCGGCGTTGGTGTATTCGTCGGCATTGGCGTTGGAGGAATCGGTGTGTCTGTCGGTTCCGGAGGCACTGGTGTATTCGTCGGAGGTGGAGGTACCGGCGTATCTGTCGGTTCCGGCTTTGGTGTATCTGTCGGTTCCGGTGTTGGAGGCACTGGTGTATCTGTAGGAGCAGGCGTTGCTACCAGTTTTCCTACTGGATTAGCGTCAACCGCCCCAGCCGTTCCCGGGATGTTGTATTGCGTATAATATCCCGAGTTAGCTTCAAAGTCTCCCCAGTCATTGCCATTCCAAGTTGAAGTTCCAGAGTCGTCAACCGCATTATCACCATTGCCAGTAATAATGTTTGTATTAACTGCTAGAACCGCGCCGAAACGCGCTTGGACGCCAATGGTGTTGTTGGTAAGATTGCTGTTTTGTAATGTTACATTCAACAGCGAACCCACATCAACTGATGTGCCAATACTAACGCCATGAGCCATATTACTGACAGTATTATTGTCTAACAGAATGTTTCCGTAAGACTGTCCTCCTGCCAGGTCAATGACTCTAATACCAGAACTAACACCGCCTGAAGCTGTATCAGTGATGGTGTTGCCCTGAACCGTTACTCCGCTTGACTCAATGGAAATCCCTGCGAACAGGGCTCCTTGAATTAAGTTGCTGAGGATAGACACTGGATTAGCGCCTATATGCGGATTAATGTAGATAGCTTCTCCTAAGCCGTCTGCATCGCCGATGATAGTATTGTTATCTATCAACAGCCCTCCGACATCAGCATTTTTGCCGGTTTTAATCGCAGTATCTCCATGACCGGTATAAATAATGTTGTTGCGGATAATAATACCCGTAACAGCTGGGCCATTAAGGTCGCTGATTACGATTCCCGTATCAGGATCGCTGCGAGTGTCGTCGGCTCCGTTAAAATCAAGCGTAAATCCTTCAATAGAACTCCCGCTTGATCCTAGACCGAATTTGATGTCATAGACACCTGCTTGAGGAGCGGCTGATGGCTGCAGGATCGTTGTTGTTGAATTTGCGCCAATTATCCGCACCTGCTTGGCGATGTTCAGTTGTTCATCGTATGTTCCAGCTCCGACATAAATGTTTGTATCAGCCGGGCTGGCTCTGCTGGTAGTAAAGAGGCTTACCAGTGCGATGACTGTCAATACCACCTTAAGTCTTTTCATAGTTTACCACCTCGGTAGACTTTGGGGTATTTGCTTACGGGGCTGCGTCAATGGCTGCTTGGACGGTTGCGAAGGCGTTGTAGCCGACGAATTTGCCTGATCCTGTACTCGTTTCTGAATAGAGAGCACCAGTGAAAGCAAGATCAACATAAAGTGGATCTGCCACAGGCGGGGTTGAGCCACTGCCAAGTTCGTCAAAGCCTAAGGCAGTCTCTATGCCGTCGTCAGCGCCATCACCGTCATCGTCGGTGTCAACGTCATTATTTTGGCCATCGGTATTGGTATCAACACTGTACTGACCAAGCGTTGGACTGGAAGCGTCTACCACACCGTTGTTTTCAGGTGATGTAATACTGCCGTCACGAGATCCGCCATCGGTTGCTCCTGCACCAGCGTATGAACCCCACCAGTTGTTTTGGGCGTTAAGCGTATAGCCGTTAATGCCACAGCTTACCGCGCCATATCCGTAGGTAAGGGTAGTTATACCGATGAAGTTGTTGTTACTGACCGTATTGCCAGCGCCGAAATTAGCAGCGGCATACGCGGCGTTATCAGCAAGAGATGCTCCACCAAAAGCGACGCCGTAGCTGTTCGTAGCGTCAACTTCATTATTGGTAAACACGAAAGTTGACAGTATGCCCGTCAGAGCAGAACCGCTATAATGTCCCCAGACATAGATGCATCCGTCCGTGCTTGTGAAGGTGTTGCTGTCAACCAGAATATCGGTGATATCGGCATCTTGGAGATTGATCGGTGTTGAACATTTGTCAACGGTATTGTTGATAAAGTCAACATTTGTTATTTGGCAACTTATTCCAGTGCCAAAGTACCCACCGATTTTCCAAGGGTTGGCGACTTTATCCGTCGGTCCATTGAACGCGTTTCCGTCCATAATTACATTGGACGAAGCGGCTACGCCGCAGGAATCGTGAAGCCAAGGTGATCGAAACGA
>CAZSIZ010000408.1:0-5091 GCA_964606645.1 uncultured bacterium | reverse complement strand
CGCCTTCGAATTTCTCGAACCCGGACGAATGTATGCCCACGTACTCTGGGCGCTTTTGCGTGACCAGCGCTTGAGTGCGCGAAGTTTAGCGGTGTCGTTGGCCGAACGTTTCAGTGGTGAATCACCCCCCGCCGAACCGGCGGTGATTTCCGAAGCCCCTCCAATGGACGAAGGCCTCGAGTCGTTTGCCGGTGGTGATGCGGATGACGATTTGTCGTTTCTGGATGATGGACTGATCGATGAAGAAACCATCGAAGAAGAATTAGCCGAAATGACCGATACGCTCGATGCAGTGGATGAAGCGATCGATAATTCCACGGAAGACGATATTGACTTAGACGATCTCCTCTCCGACATCAGCGGGGAAGAAGTGGAAGAAATTTCTTTTGGCGATCGTTCAGCCGAACGGGAAGCGGATGAAGATTTTGAAATCCCGGATGAAATATTCGACAACGAAAATGTCACCGAAGATGTCGATTCTTTACTCGCAACCCTCCAAAGCGATGACGAAACCGAAATCGTCGACCATACCCTCGACGATCTTAATTTCAATTTCGATGACGATATCGAAACCGTTGAACCGGCCGTTCTTGACGACGAATTGGAAGACGTCGATTTCGATGTGACCGCCGGTGAAGAAGAAATCGAAATCGAAGCGCCCACCATTCTCGAAGAGGAACTGGACGAAGAGGAACTCGTTCAGGAACCGAACGAGACCGAAAGTATCGAACAAGTCGAAGAACTGATCGAAGAAATAAAAGAACAGCATCTATGGACACCGGGTTTCGACACTGAGGGAGAATATGCGGAAGAGGAAGAATTGGAGGAAGAAGCCGGAGAACTCGTCGAAACCGACGAGTTGGCTCTCTCTCCCGAACCCCTGGCCCCGGCTGGTTTGTCCATCACCTTAGGTGGAGTGGAAATCTCTCTCGCCTCACTGAAACGGGCGTGCGAAAGCGTCTTCAACGAACCTGTCGAATTGGTTACGGACGCCAATCTCACCACCCAGGACAAAGTCGTTGTTGTTGGGAAACGGTGTGGCGTGCGTATCCTCCACGGTCCCCGCTACTCGCTGCAGCCATCCGAACTGCCTTTGAAGGAAACAGGCGAGCCGATTGTCATCTCACCGGAAAGCCTTCAAAGCGCCCTGTCCAGGATTTACAGTGAGTCGATCGAATTGATCCCAGACCTCAATCTGCTGGATAGTGGAACCATTGTTTTCGCGGGTAAGGAAACGGGACTGACGATGATGACCAACTCCCGCACGAAGGTGCCGCTTCCCCAATGGGTGGAATCCAGCGCTTCGGAAGAGGCCGCCCCAAGTCAGCTTGCCGATGACGTTGCTGAACTTCGGGAATACATCGAAGCCCTTCAAGCCAAAATTACGATATTGGAGCAGGCTCCACCGCCCGCCCCGTTGCTTGAAACGCCTCCCGAACCGGAGCCGGAAGAGGAACCTGAAGAAGAATCCATCATTGAAGATGAACCCATCTCCGTCGAAGATATCGAAACGGAGGAATTGGAACCGATCCACGAAACCGAACTTGATGAATCGGAAGGTGAAGACGAACACGACGACGAAATCATGGCTGCCATCGCCGCTCAGGAAGCCCAGACTCAGGAGGAGGTCGACCTGGATGTTTTGGCCGAAGATGATACCGGTCTCGATGATTCCATGCTGGACGAAGTCGATTTATCAGACATCGGATTGGAAGAAACAGAGGAAGCAGCCACCGATGAAACCTCTGCCGAACTGGATGAAGAAACCGCTGCCGAACTCTCCGACGATCTGCTCGAAGGTTTAGACGACGTGGGCGAAGCCACCGATATGGACCTCGACGCCCTGCTGGAGACTGACGAAGAAGAAATCGGCACCGAAGAACTGGGCGACATCGATTTGGATTCACTGGGACTCGAAGAAGAGGAAGAAGCGGCGGAAGAAGAAGTCGGTGAAGAAACCGATGAAGAATCTGAAATAGGCGAAGAGGAACTCGATCTAAGCGCTCTCGGTTTAGACGACACGGGATTAGGTGAAGATCTCGATTTATCCGCGCTGGAAGGCCTTGAAATATCGGAAGAGGGAGAAGAAGGCGACGTTGAGGACGCCGCCGAAGAGGATGTGGAGCTCGACCTTGATATCCTGGGTGAATTGGATCAGGAAGAGTCAGGCGGCGGCTCGGCCCAGCAGGTATTCGGCGGCGAGCAGATTTTGCTTCTCGGCGGAAAATCCAAAAACGAGGCGGACTACCTTCAGATCGTCGAAGAACTGGGCGGCAAAGGTGAATACTACGCCAGCCTGTCCGAAACCTCGGAAGGGGAGATTACGGAAATCGTCGACCGTGCCGACCTCATCATGACACTCACGGCCAAGGCCGTTTCCGATCCTGGGATCGTTCAGGCGACGAACTACGCCAAAGAAGCGGGGAAGGCTTGCCATGAATTCCATTCCGCCACTCCGAAAAGCGTTCAGAAGCAATTGACGAAAATCGCGCAAGAAGGTTAATCAGTTGTCAGTTGAATTTAGAATTATTATTTTGTGACCGTTTTGCGATTGATTATACTGATAAGAGTACTAATCCCGCCCATCAGTCAAGGTAGT
The DNA here is from genome assembly GCA_964606645.1 of uncultured bacterium. Classification (GTDB taxonomy): domain Bacteria; phylum Hinthialibacterota; class Hinthialibacteria; order Hinthialibacterales; family Hinthialibacteraceae; genus CAZSIZ01. The sequence continues at coordinate 2,492 of CAZSIZ010000408.1, read as the reverse complement.
GGATAACGTTCAAATCCGCCACTATTCGACTATTTTTCTTTTTTTCCCCAAACATGAATTTTAGCGATGTTTCCGGTATCGTCGAACGTTCCGACCCCGATGCGGCCCGATTTAAACGTCGTGTCCTTGGCTTCCATAATGGGTTTGGACAGATCGTCGAAGAAGACTTGAATCAATCCTGTTTTAGAATTGCGTACAAGGCGCACGGTGTGATAGGTGTCGTCCTTCCAGGCATTGCCGTTGTTGCGTTTGGTCGCGATGGACTTACGGGGTTCCCCATTCACGATGAAGATCGAATTGGCGTGGGGGTCCGTTTTGGGGGCGGGGGCGATGTGGACGTAGTAGAAATGCGATGGGTCCCGGTAACCGAAGAACAGACACATATCGCGATGCCCGTAAGTGCCCGTCGTGGATTTCATTTTCGTCTCGATGGTGAAATCCGACACGTTTAGATTTTTGACCAGTGAGCGGTGATAGGGCGAGCGGACGGGCGGTTTGTAGTTGTTCGTTCTCTTCGTCTGCGCGTACACCTTCACGCCGTGATCCTCGATCACCTTCCAGGTGGAGGGATCGGTCGCTTCCCAGCGGTCCGCGCCTTTGGAGAAATCGTCCGAAAAGACCAACGGCATTCCGTTCATTTCTTTTGGAACTTTGGCGGTTTCCGAAGCGTTGAGCGTTACGGCTATACCCACCAATACGAGTAATACAAATGTCATTCGGCTTATGGTTTTCATGGTTCAATGTCCTCCACAGTTTTCTTAATACAGATCGTTAATCGGCATGAATACTATAAGATCGTGGAGAATGAAATCAAAGGTATCCTAACCCGGTAGAGCCGGAACCAAACAGGGTTGTCAGTTATCAGCTAAGTCATAATTGCAGATTATGAGGAGAGCAACTCGGAAGGATTTTGTCCGTCGACTTCGACGACTTGCAACTCGCTCGATTCGCACCACAGGATTTTTCCTTCCTTCGTACAAACCGCCGCCATCGTGTATTCACCCTGATTATTCGCGGGAGCCAAATTTCCAAAGAGAATACCAGGACGACTGCTCTGAAACGCGCCGAAACCTGTTCCCAGCAAGACAAACTTTTTTCCGCTCGGTGTGTGACTGACAATTGTGGCCATGGGATCACCTCATTCAAGTTTGATAGACGTTCTTTCAGTATAACGCGAAGAGACGGCTTTCTGTTACAGGTTCCGGCGCTATCACTCTACTCATCCAATGACAGGGCGGTTATTCTGTATTAGAATTCAAATCGATTAGGCTAAGTAAATCTCTACGGAAAAATCACACACAAGGAGATAGAGAAATGAACGCTTTCAACAGACGGCAATTTATTCAACGTTCGGCAGTGGCGGGAATCGGATTGAGTACGCTTTCAACGGTAGGCGTCCAATCGGTATCGGCTTATCCGCACCCGAAGAAAAACGCGGTCTCGCTGGCTACGTGGTCGATCGTGCAGAGTTTCCGTGCCGGGATATGGAAACTTCCCGATGTCGCGCGAATCTGCCGCGAGGATTTCGGGATCGACGGAATCGAATACGTCAACCAGTTCTTTGAGAATCCGGTTGAAAGCTATTTAAGGAAACTCAATCAGGAAGCGGACAAACACGGTGTTAAGAATGTGCTCATCATGGTCGACGGCGAAGGCGACATGGTCTCCAAGGACAAGAAAGTGCGAATGCAGGCGGCCGTTAACCATCGCAAATGGGTGGATATCGCAGCCGTTCTCGGCTGTCACGCCATTCGGTGTAACGCGCGCGGCGGGGCTAAAACTCCCGAAGCGGATCCCGATGCAATCGAACGGGCGGCGGAATCGTTCAGTGCGCTGATCGACTACGCGAAGGAATTCAAGATCAACGTCACGATCGAAAACCATGGCGGACTCTCCTCGCATCCGCAATGGCTCCCGGCACTCATGAAAAAAGTGAACAGTTCCCATTTCGGCATACTGCCCGATTACGGCAACTACGCCCCCACGGAAAAAACGGACCTCTACGAAACCGTCCGCCTGGCCATGCCCTACGCGAAAGGGGTTTCCGTCAAAGCCGGCTGGCAGCCCGATGGAACGCACCCGCAATACGACCTCGGGCGGCTGCTCAAGATATCGAAAGATGCGGGGTACACAGGCTTCTGGGGAATCGAGTCGGGAATGAGAAAAAGCAAACGCTCGAAAAACCCCGAACAAATTAAGAAAGACGATTGGCAGGCCGTTCTCTGGACCAAAGCCGCTATCGATAGGGTTGTGTTTACTTAATCCGATACAAAGCAGGGTTTAGGGGCTAGGATTTAGGGGCTTTTGGTATCGAGAAGGGGAATCGATGGGGAGGAAGAAGAGAAAAAGGCGGATTCGCAGCGACGCTGTCGAGACTTCGGTTCCCGTGGGAAACTGTGAAGAAGAGAAATCATGCCGGTTGATTTGGGTTGCCTTGCTCGTCATTGCTTGTGCGGGAATTCTGGCGTACTCCAACAGTTTCGGCGGACCGT
>CAZSIZ010000407.1:0-5095 GCA_964606645.1 uncultured bacterium | reverse complement strand
TTTCTGAAGCTCGACCGGGAAGGTGGGCGTGCCCTGGGGCAGCAGGGTGGAATTGTTCATCACCCCGTGCGTGTGCGCGTATTGGCCGCTGAGAATCGTGGCGCGGCTGGGCGAACAGAGCGATGTCGTGACGTAAGCGTGGTTGAAGAGTACCCCGTTCGACGCCATTTTATCCAGGTTGGGCGTTTTCAGAAACGGATGGTTCATGCAGCTCATGGAATCGAAGCGCATGTCGTCGATGAAGATGAAAATGACGTTGCGTTTCTTCTTCGCGGCATTGGCGTCGGGTGTGGCCAGTGTGTTGATGAACGGGAAGGCCATTCCACTGGCCGCCGTTGATTTCAGAAAATTTCTTCGTGTCGTCGTTCGTTCGGTCATGATATCCCCCTTACGTGCTTACATGTTGTTTACCAATTCCCAGCGTTTCTTCGCGATTCGGATTTCCTGCCATCTGGCTCCCAGCGCGAGAGCGATTTCCGCCGCCATGACACGGTTACCTCTGGATTTCATGTGGACGCCGTCGGTCGTCATCAGCAGTTTGTCGTTCATTTTTTTCTTGTACCAGGTCTCGAAGGTCTGGTTCAGGTCGCAGAGAATCAGTTTTTTCTCTTTCGCCAGCTGACGCAGGAAAGCGTTGTAATCGCGAAGCACCTTGTTTTCCTTGCTATCCAGATTTTCGTGAATGGGAGTGGCGGTCAGCAGAAGCACTTTCGCGCCCGTCTTTTGGCAGCGGTCGACGATCTCGGTCATGTTCTTTTTGTAGTCGGGAAGTTTCACGCCTGTCGGTTCGGGCTTGAACTGATGCCAGACGTCGTTCACGCCGCAGGAGATGCTTACCCAGGTGGGATTGTGTGATAGAACATCCTTCTGAAGCCGGGCGAGCATATCCGTCGATTTGTGACCGCTGATCCCGGCGTTGATAACTTTGACCTCGTGGCCGTTGACGTCGCAGAACATCTTGAACAGCGAGACGTATCCTTCCGGTGCTGCGCCTGCCTGGGTGATGCTGTCGCCCAGGAAGACGATCGAATACCCGTCTTTCAGCAGAAAACCTCTCGCCGGGGCTGCGAAAGCGACTGCCGCCAGCACAATCGAGGCCATTGCGATGAATGCGGTTAACCTCACGCTCATTGGATTCTCCTTTGCTTAAAAATGGATAATGAGTACCTTAGCATATAATGTCTTCCCGAATATAGAGATAAACTTACTTTTTATCCCGTTCGCAGCCGAATATTTCATTTATTTTGAAATTAGAGGAAAAAATTGTTACTTTAAATTGATGGTTTTAAAATCGCGTGATATAGTTATGAGTGGATAAGGGTTTGATTGTTTTTATGTCTTGACAATAGAGGATGTTAGATAGTGGAAGAGTGGTTGGTCAATGAGGTATTATTTCGGATTTGAGATTTCAGTCGTTTTATTTGGAGATCGAATTAATTAATCGATGTTTTACAGATTAAAAACGGAATGAGGGAACACTCTTCTATGACAGGTCGGTAAAAAGTGAAAGCAGGACGAGACACACACAATATGTTGTATGTAAGTTTTTAGAATTGTCGATATGTTGTAGTCTTTTTTTAGTTTTTGACTTTTTACCGTTTCATCTTCTATTGAATCACTCAGTTGAACATTGAAGAAAAAACACTTTATCGTTTTTATCATTCTCTTGATTGTTAATGGGGGATGGATAGGAACCATGACTAAGGACGGTTGGAATCGATCGCATTAGCAATAAGGTTTTTCTATCTCATTTGTTGGAATGCGGTTTCGACTGGTATCAATCTAAGGAAATACCGCTATAATCAAGGTTTTATGATATAGTATCGGGTGTAAGAGATTTTGTTAAAAAGGACCTGTTTCACAGATTGTCTTTTTTTGGATAAAGGTTTGAGATTATGAAAGATAAATTGACTCATTCCCATATATTGCGTAAAAAGCAAGCCGGTTTCTCTTTGATAGAGATGATGATGGTCATCGGGATCATCGGCATTTTGGTCGGGGCGGGGGCGGCGGCTTACGTCTCGGAAATTAAACGCAGCCGAATCGATGCGGGCGTCCGCATCCTGAATGCCAACTTGCGTCAGGCCCGGCAGAGCGCTATCGCCATGCGGCAGACACGGCGGGTGGCGATCGACGCGGGAACGCTGGAAGGATTCTCCGACAACGAACTCACCGGGATCCGAACCCGGCGGGCGTCGGTCTGGATCGAAGGCAAGCGGCTGGAAGAGTACCCCTTCTCAGGAAAAGCGTGGGGAATCGACCGAACGGGAACCCCTCCCGATAACGCCTATCCACTGCCAGGGGTCGACCCCACCTATTTCCCCGATTCAGTCGCGATTGCGGATGTGGATGGCCAGTATCCCGGTATCGACGGCAATTCGGAAATCTTCTACATCGAATTCAACCCACGGGGCGCGATCGGCAATGTCTATTTCGATGGCGAGGAAGAGTCGACGAATTACAACCAAATCGCCCCGATCGTTCACGTGACGCGGCCTGGTGAAGTGTACATCGTGAACGGAGATACTTCGGATTATACTGGTATCAAGTTTAACGCGAGTTCTCTTGCCGCCGATTCGGAATCACCCGATATGAAAGAGCGGTATAAAGTTCAAACGATTGAAGTGATACGGCTAACGGGAAAAACCCGCATGTACGATTTCGCCATTATGAACCCGTGGCCGATCGACGAGATGGAGTAAATCTCACGGAGAGTAAATCATGACCGACGCTCGATACGTAACCCAATCCGGAAGTCGCCGAAACGACGCGGCGTTCTCCCTGATCGAAGTGATCATCGCCGCCGCGATTCTCGCGATGGGGCTTCTGTCCATCGTGAAGATTTTCCCTTACGGCATCCAGGCCAGCCAGCGCGCCGAAGACACGACGATCGCCACGTTACTGGCCCAGCAGATATTCGAGGGATTGAAGATGGATCCCATCAACTATCCCATTCTGCCCGGTGCAGCCAACGTGGTGATTCCCATCCCAGGAAACGCCTACGACGACGACACGAACAACGACACCTATAAGATGGATCGGGGGATGAACGTCAGAAATCCCTTCGATCTGAATCATAACCGTCAACCCGACGTGGATTTCGACGGATTGCCCGAACTCGACGCGATGCGCTACAAATATTCGGGAATGGTGTCCAACGGGCTGGATGACGACGGTGACGGGATCGTCGACGACGACGGCGACAGTGGTTCGACCTCGTCCAATTCGACCCTGCGCCGGTTCGCACAGAAAGCCGCCGACGGCGACTACCACTACGATCCCGAACCGGGCATCGATGAAGAACTTCCCAACGGGATCGACGACGACCGCAACGGTTTGATCGACGAAGACGTGCGGCTGGCTTCCGTGCGCATCCTGGGGACGCAGTTCATGATGCCGCTCCTGGCGGGTGATGGAATGGACAATGACGGCGACGGTGAATTCGACCCGGACAAGAGGGGCGGAATTCGAGTCGCGGACGGGATAGACAACAACGACGACGGCCGCATCGACGAAGGCATCGATGAAGAAATCTGGGATGGCAAAGACAACGACGGCGACGGGATGATCGACGAGGATTGCCGTCTCGCCGCGTTTCCGTTCAGTCCCGCCCAGTTTCCCCAGCCTTACGAGCGGTACGGTTGGCAGATCAGCGTCGGGCGTATTCCCGATAACGGACGCTACGGTTTTGAAGATATTAACGGAGACGGCATTCCCGACATGGGCAACGGTATCGACGACGACGGCGATGGCCGCATCGATGAAGAATTACCCGACGGGTTGGATTTCGATTTTCCCCTCAAATCGACTGGCCGCAAAGGACTTTCCTACCTGCGGAGTTATTCGATGAAACCCTCGCAGGACGGCTTGATCGATGAGGATTGCATCGCGCCGATTCTGCCCAACTGGCGGCGGGTCGAAATCAAGATCACCTGGGGGGGGGACGGCGTCGATAACGATGAGGATTTGAAACGGGTCGATCCCAGCAACAAACTTCCCCTGGGCGTTGAAGACCCCCGCCGCACGCGGCGTCAGCGTGTCTCTTACGGCGCGGTTTCATGGGGGATCGACGAAGAGAAAATGGACGGGATCGATAACGACTTCGATGGAGCGATTGATGAAGACACTTACTTATACGACTATACGCTGATCGGATTCATCAACCTGAAGAATCCATCCGAATCGTTTGCGATTATGAGCGGCCAGCCGCGTGGTGTTTCATCATTGGTTTACGCGGACCGGTAAATACGAAACGAATTTGTGGGATATCAACGCCCATTTCAACCGAAGGAATAGAAACGATGAGCAGACGAACGAACTCAGACATCATCGTCACACGAAGCGGTTTCACGCTGGTGGAACTGATGATCTCCATCGCCGTGATGACCCTGCTGGCCGCGATGGCGGCGCAGACGTTCCGTGCCGTCCTGGTTGCCCGTGAGATGACGATCTCCAAAATGGAAGTGAATGAGACCGGGCGGTCGGCGCTGGATTTCATCGCGTCGGAACTGCGGTCTTCCTACCTCACGCCCGACTCGGTCAAACCCGTTACCACGGGACCGCGTTTCCGATTCGCCGGAATCCATCGAGACCTGGACACGGAAGACTATCCCGATATTCCCGGCGCGGGTGTGGATGACGACGGCGACGGCTATATCGACGAGGAAGTGCTGGACGGGGTGGACGGCGATTATCCGAACGGAGCGAAAACTTCGATCAATAACGCCCGCCCAAGACCCGATCCTCTGGGCTGCGACGACGCCGGTGACCGCTCCTGTGTTGACGAAGACATCGGCTTGATTCCCAGCGATATCCTCCATTTCGTCAGCGCCGTCGAAAGTTCGGGCAGTTTGATCCTCCAGGAAATTTCTTACGGCCTGGATCCAAGCGGGACGAAACTGATCCGCCGGGCGCAGGTGCTGGACGTTTCGGGAAACTTGTCTGGAACACAATTGCAGAAAATGCTCGATTTCGGTCAGTTTATCGATAACACCACCATGGAACGCCTTCTGCCGCCAGTACCTCAACCCGGGACAACTATCAACACCATGCTGGTCAAGAAGGCGATGGACAATTGGGACCAGGGATCTAAATA
>CAZSIZ010000406.1:0-5118 GCA_964606645.1 uncultured bacterium | reverse complement strand
TATGTATTGATAATGTTGATATTTTTACATAATTTCATGCGATTGCCCTGGGGGGATGGCCGCGTCGGGATACCAATGGTTATTATCTTTCACATAGTGGAGAAGAAAGGTTTCAATGTTAGGATTTGAAGCGATTTCCTTCTCCTCCGGTCCGACCAGAGAACGAACGGATACCAGGATATTCGAGAGCGTGACACCAAGACGTTCCAGGATCAATTGGCATCCCACGATCTCATTTTTTGATGCGGATAGAGAGATCGTATTGCTATCTGCATCCCAGACGACATTTGATTTTTTATAGCGATCATCGCCGATATTGTTGTAAGCGTCTTCCATTCGGTTTCCAGTTTCAGGATTGACCTTGATGATTTCCGAACAGGCCCAATATCGAAGGACTTGGGGAACGGTTCGTATGCTTTGGGAATCGGGATTAGAGAGTTTGATATCACCATTGGGCAATGTAGGGATGGGGCGTTCATTGGGAAGCGTGTATTGAAAATGCGTTATCGGTCCACGGTTACCAACGCTGTCGTAGGTTTGGACGAAGAAATGATAAGCCGTTCCTGGAAGTAAATTATCAAGTGGAATTCGTTGCTGGGTATTGGGAGCAGCCGGTCGGGGAATTCGCCAGCGCGCAATATCGGTGGCTGTCTCGAAGTCATGGGTGGTTGAATATCGCACAGTATAACCGAATGCCTGATCTGCACCCGGTTCGGAGGGAGACATGAAGGATAAAACGGCTTGTCCATCCAACGGCCCGTTTTCTACTTGGATTGAAGAAATGGGGTTTGGCGGTTGGGTATCCCGGTCGGTGGATAGACGAAACAACAGGCGGGGAGAAAGCGCCCGGCCTTGATCTTTGGAGTAGATACGAGGATTCGTATAGTTATAACCGCGAGGATCGGTGACCGCTAAACCGTACTGGTCGAGCATCAGCGCGTGAACCAGACGGGGATCGAGTTTCATTCTCAGCCATGTTTGTCTGCCTGTAGTGTAAGAATCGAAAGTTTCACTGGTTTTGTAGCCATAAGATACCAAAGAACCGAAATTCCCAAACGCGGCGGTGGAAAAATCACTGTGAAGGAATGTCCATTCAGAGTCGGGGGAAGGATGGTTGGGATCGGCCGGTTTTTTTCGCCACCGCCAACAGCATTCGCCCGTTTTTGCGTTGGAACCCCACCCGCTTCCTTCGTTCCAATCGGTGTTGATGGTTGAAGCAACGAGGGCGAATATCGGAGGGGTGTCGGCCTTGGCTACATGCAGTTCCGCTTCTTCAACCGTTTGTCCGATAAATGTCGTCAGATCGAATTTCAGAGCGGTGATATCCTGATAACCTTTGAGCCGTGTTCGATTGGCAGCGCCGAAATTAAGCAGCCATTCTTCCTGTCCACCCGGTCCGTTGTACCAGGAAAATTGATTGTCCTCCGTGCATAGAACGGTTTTTACATCGACACTGCTCGCATCTAACCAGGTTGCCGCAAAACATATATTTGTTGTTATGGTTAGGATAAGAGTAAAAAAAATCCGCATTCTGAGATTGCAAAACTTATTCCATCGATGATATTGATTATGCATGATTTTACTCTTTTCCTGCCAATAATGAGTTAAGCAAATGATGAGGTTGAATAGAAAGTGTTTAATCGGTGGTTCATCGTTCTCTTAAGATAGAAACTTAAACAAATCTGGAGATTTCCGAACCTGTCAACGTTAATCGGAGCACTGTTAACTGCTTGACATCATTTACGTTATATCATGTTCTACCCTCCCAATCAATAGTCATCGGTGAGGCCATCATAAACGTGATTCAAGCCGCGATTCCTCTCATTTTGAAAGATCTCATATTAATCCGAAAAAACGCACCCCAAGCATAGAATTTCCCTCCAGCAACAGCCTTGAGCTTATCCCATCTCACACCAAATCGTTCCGCATGTTCGACTACGTTAATCGATTTCCCCTGATTATCGAAGACCGGCGATTTTCGACCTGCGCTACATTTAGAATTGGTGTACAATCCAATCAATGTACTTTCATAGTGAATAAATGACGGTAAGAGGTTGGCAACAAATGGAAAACATTGAAAAGTTATCTTAACTGAAAACAACTTCACGTTCTATCTAAGGAGCGATCGAACGCCCATTCCCAAGGTGAAAATATCATGAGGAAAAAAGGATTTACATTGATTGAATTACTCATCGTCGTTGCCATTATTGGAATACTTGCCGCTATAGCCGTTCCGAATTTTCTGAACGCACAAGTAAGAGCCAAAATAGCCAATGCTCAATCCGATATGAAAGCACTCGATACGGCGCTTGAAATGTATAGAATGGATAACAACCATTATCCGTATTGGTTGGATTCGTCGGGGAGCATCATCAATCCATTGCCCCGTCGTTTTTATCCGCTCACAACGCCTATCGCCTATATTTCTACCGTCCCGCAAGATCCTTTCATTTACGGACCTCCCGGCGCTCGCGTCGTTGAAAATCAAAATGAAGGGTATACAACATACGACTACGTAGAATCCCAGGGTACTATTAAGTTTAGAGGAGCCACCGTATTATCGCCTTCGCGAAGATGTGCGGAATGGCGTGTCTCCAGCGCCGGACCGGACGGATTGAATACTTATGGTAATGTGTTTTCGTATGACGCTTCCAATGGTTTGAGAAGTTTTGGTGATATTGTGCGGACAGGGCCTAGAATATCATTTCCATGTGACGATTTTCTTGTTGGGAAATAAATAACGATCGGTTAACGCTGTCAAACGTTTTCTTGTCGACAGATAATTCAAAGTCATTAGTGGAACAAACAGGTGGAGACCGAGTCGTATCGAACGGGATCATGGAGAATGGGGCGCTGGAAGCCAACCGGGGATTTCAGCGCCACCGGCTTTGTAGAGATCACCCGTGCTTTTCAAGCCATTGCTGGGATGATAGGCGGTAAATTCACTGGGGCGGGCGGGATAGGTGCGGGTTCCTTGAATGCTGTCCAATCCATCCGGGCCTACGGATTCGATAAAATAACGGTCTCGTTTCATTTCGGAATCTTGCCGTCCGCTGAGCCAGCCGGAAAACCCCATTTCGTAAAATTGATCCCAGTCGTGACCGGCTTTGAACTGATGATTTTTCCGGGCAAAGCGATCGCGAGTCTGTTCATGGCTTTGAAGATACGCCACCGGTGTGGTGAGAGCGCGGTACCCGATATTGGGGCGCTCGGTTTGGTTGTTCACGTACGCTCCGTCAGGCGGGTAACGGTTCCAATCGAGCCGATACATATCGGCGGCTTGAGTGATCGTGCGAAAATCCGCTTGTACTGCCGAGATAGTGGCTTTGACTCTTGCATTCATGAAATTCGGAACGGCGATCGCAGCCAGAATCCCGATGATAGCCACAACGATGAGCAGTTCGATTAAGGTAAATGCACAGTCTTGTTTCTTAATCATGAAAAGTCCCTCCGATAAAAAACGTTAATAAAGGGACCAATCCACAATTCCAACGGGGAGGCCCGTCGTGACGGGAAGCGGGCCGACAGGAGCGGTTTCGGGAAGCCGGTAGCCGACCGGTCCTCCATCGCTTGCGAGCGTCAATTCAACGGAGCCATCGAGAAAGGTAGTCAGTAACCGTCCATCGATACGGAATAAGTCTTTTACATCGGTCACATCCAGACCGCCGGGAGTATCGAGATCGATAGTGGCGTCTTCCAAAAAGAATGGATCGTTGGGATCGATATTCCAGTTATTCAGAGAGATACCCGACAACTGTGTGCTTCCCGAAGCGTAATTCCAAAATTTTGTGTTAAACATATATCCCAGAAAGTCGGGATCGTCGGTGTCGATCCGGATCTGGATGTGGGGATCGATATCCACACTTAAGAACATACAATCTTCAATCAAAACGAACGCGCCGTCTCCACCACCGGCGTTGTGCCTCCACAGGCGGTTTGAATCCCGAATCTGATGCCGTACAATGGTACAATTCTTGAGATAGACGTTTTGCGGGCTGGCGCCTTCGGTTTCAAACAAGTTAATGTTCCAGCCGCTGGCCGTGTTGTTCCCCAGGACAATGCCGGAAGTTTGCGGATAGTCTTCTTCACTCAACCCCACTCCTTCCGCATAAGGCGTACCCTGCGATCCGTCGAATTGAATGAACAAGTTCCAATCTTCGGTAAAATAGCCAGCGTCGTTGGCCTCCTGCAGGGTGTTCCAGGGTTGGTAGGTCTGGTGGAAAATACAGTTCACGAAATAGCCGTCTCCCGCATCGTCGAAGAATATCCCGTCGTAGACGTTATAGATCCAGACATCGTTCATGAAAGTTCGCCCGCCCGCGTAAGTATGTACCACTCCGACGTTGTTGTTGGCGTGATCCCCGATGGAGACGTTTTCGAAAGCGGCGATCACGCCATCCACGTTGAAATAACGGCGTCCCGCATAGAATTGATAACCAATTTCACCCGCAGTTTTTTCGATATCGATTTCTCCATCCGCTCCAACGGATATTTCCGGATACTCGTTGATCAATCCAAAACTGATCGCCGTTTCGCCTGGATAACGACCGGTCCCCCGAATCAAGATTCCTTCCGCGCCCGAATCGGAAACCATGGAAGAGATATTCAAGCCACTATTATCGGCGTTCATTGCCACTGGGTCGGTCTTGGCGGCGGGATCGTTCACGAACCGGTACAATCCAGGATCGAGTTCGTAGACTTCGAGATTGAAAGTTTCCTCCGATTGTTTTTGAAACGTATCCTCAAAGTAATCATCGGTCCCGGTGGATACCAACGTAACCTGCTCGGGATCGGCGGATAAATCTTCCGGCGCGTAGATTCCTGGGGTTAGTGTTTCGGCGGCATTTCCAATCGTGAAGCCGATCGAGAAAAGCACGAGCGTAAGAAGCGTGTGGAGATAAAAAGATCGGTGATTCATTTTCTTCTCTCCTATGAAAATGTCAAGATTTTTTCTTCTTCTATACGAATACGAGAGTACCCAGATGAACCGGGAATTTGCCCTCATTTCATATAGAAAATTGATTATCACACAAAGAATTGGACCTTGTCAATATTTTTAAAAACAATTGGACGAAGCGGCTACGCCGCAGGAATCGTGAAGCCGAGGTGATCGAAACG
>CAZSIZ010000405.1:0-5186 GCA_964606645.1 uncultured bacterium | reverse complement strand
CTGGTCCCGTCATCGTGGAAGCCGTCTCTAGCGAAACGTTTGTCCTCGTTCCCGATCCGCACTATCACGTCGAAGAAATCTTAGTCGATGGAAATCCGGTTGGTCCAGTGGAACAATACACCTTCGAGAATATCCAAGCCAATCACACGATCCACGCCATCTTCGCAATTGATAAATACACCATCACCGCCACAGCAAACGAAAACGGCAAAATCGATCCCCCAGGGCTACTCTTCGTGGAAGCCGTCTCGACCGAAACGTTTACTTTTGTCCCCAGCCCCAATTACCACGTCGAGGAAGTCATAGTCGATGGAAACCCGATTGGCCCAGTGCAGGAATATACCTTCGAGAATATCCAAGACAATCAAACGATCCGCGCCATCTTCGCAATTGATAAATACACCATCATCGCTACCGCAAACGAAAACGGCAGAATCGAACCTTCTGGCTCCGTCTCCGTTGAAGCGGTTTCGACCGAAACATTTACTTTTGTCCCCAATCCGAATTTTCACATTAAGGAAATTTGGGTAGACGGAAATCCGATTGGACCAGTGACGGAATACACCTTCGAGACTATCCAGGCCAATCACACGATCCACGCCATCTTTGCGGCCATAGAAAACCAACCGCCTTCCGTGGTAATCACCAGCGAATTCGATCCATGGATCAAGGGAACGATCGCTCTGGAATCCGATGCGGAAGACGAAGACGGGAGCATCTCTCAGGTTCTCTATCAATACAGTTTGACCGGTTTGAACTGGCAGAATATCGGAATCGCCGATTCGCCTCCATACCGGGTGACCGTGGATACGGCTTTATTGACTCAAGCCGTCATTGATCGCGTCTGGATCAGAGCGATCGCAACGGATAACGACGGGGAAATGGATATCGATGTGATGGCGCGTCAAGTGGGAGTGGATAACGAAACGCCACTCACCACTCACGATTACGATGGAGAGTGGCACGCGAAAGATATTGTGATTCATTTGGTAGGGACGGATCGACTGGGAAGTGGAATTTCCGATATCTATTACCGGATCGATGGTGACGATTTGAAAACCGTCTCCACTCACGGCCATCCAATAATCGACACGGAAGGGAGAAATAACACGCTTGAGTTTTGGGGCGTCGATCGAGCGGGGAATGAAGAAGCACATCATGCACTGGAATCGATCAAATTGGATAAACCTCCTTTTTATACGGTCGATTTGCGGAAATATACCGTTCATTTTCTCCGAAGTAACGCGCCGGTCCTGGACGGCCGTATCGACATGAATGAATACGCCGAAGCGGCTTCCCCCCAGTCCGGATGGATCGATTCTGAATCGATCCATCCCCATTTAGACACCGAAGGAACCTTTTTCCAGGCGGTCTACGATGACGAACGGATTTACGTTGCGGTGTCTTACCGTGACCGCGATGGAATTCAACCCAGCCAGGTCACTGCCGACGACAGCGGATTTGGTCCGGACTCGGAATCGGTCGAACTCTATTTCGGACCTATTTACGATGACATGAAACAATACGATCCTCACCTGATCGAGACAGCCCCGCTCGGTTATCAATTGGCCGTCGATCTGAATCCTTCACAACAACCGCCGTTTACTCTCACGGCCGCAACCGATCGACTGGCTGGATTCGATTCGGCCGCTTGGAATCCTTCGGCCATTGAAACCGCCATCGGTCTCAACGATCGGTGGGTGACTGTGGAAATGGCCATCCCCTTCTCCTCATTCAATCTGGAGGGCGATCTCAACGCGCCCGCTTCACCGAAAGATAATACACGTTGGGCCGTTCAGCTCGCGCGAACGAGCAGCCTGGAAAACAACCGGCGGCCGGTGTGGAAGTTCGGCCTTCCCGGCGACCCGTTTCTGAGACCGTGGAATATTTTTATTTTCGAACGCGCACAATCTATGGTCCTTACTCCCGATCCGATCTTTCATCCCATACCGGCCCCGGCACCCAGGCAAGAGCCAATGCCTTTTGTTACGATGGATCGATTTCAGAAACTCGATCGAAATCCGATTCACAAATTCGATCCCTCGGTACGATCGGACGAACTTTCGCTTCGTATCGAACCCAAAGCTTGGATTACCAACGGAGAACCGGTAACTTTTTCGGTGGCTGTCCATTCGATGGACCTTCGCCTCAAACAGGCGCGATTAAGAATCGAACATCTTCCCAACCACTTATTAGCCGATTTCGATCCCCAATCGCTGACGCTGTCAGGAAGTAGTAACTTAACGTTTGAACCGGTCGGAACTGTCAGCCGGAATCAACTCATTCATCTGGAAATCGTTGCCGAATCACTGAATAGTGATTTAGGTCCGATGACGATATCGAAAGCCACCGATGACCTCTTTCTGTTGGTGAATCCCGACCTCAAAATGACCGAGCCGATCCCAATCACCTCGGAAACCATTCCGATTTACCTCGTGACCGACTCCAAACTCGACGAGACCGTCGGAAGCACGGTCAGAATTGGAGGTCGTATCGGAGCGGGGGGGATCGACCGTTTCGGTGTATGGACTCAAAAACTCATCCCAAACGTCGACTTGATCGTTCAGCGAGGGAACGCCGAACCGTTGTACGCGCAGGTTCCAGTCGGAGACAACCATCGCTTTCTCGTCGAATTTTCCGTTGAAAATCAAGCGATGCTTGAAGGCGTCTGGACCATTACCGCACAGCACGGGTGGGAAACGGATGTGCCCCTGAAAGCAATGAGCCAAGACCTGGTGATCCCTGTCGGTACGATGGCGACCGAAACGAGCGGAAAACGGATCGTTCCCTTCAGCCTCTCCGATAACGCCCTGTCCGAAATGTACGGGAATTTGATCCTGGTATCCGGCAAAGGAATTTCCCCGGCCCATGAAGAGAGTATGGACCGTGTCGTTCGGCGGATTTACACGCAATTCGTCCCTGGACGCCGCTTCACGGAAGAGACCTGTCTCGTGATTTCATCCCGACTGTTTCCCGAAGACGGAGACGAACTGGAAATCCCCGTCATTGCTCCCGCAGTGACGGAAAGCATATTAACGCGCATCCAGGCGGTTCCCGCCACTCATCCTTTAACACTGCTGATCCTTGGAGGGATTGACGATTCGGGGAATATAATTCTGAACGAAACCGGTCAAACACTCGACGCCCAGCAAATTGGAGAAACGCTCCAAACCGCCAACCGTCAAGCGCCGACGGTCATCATTGTCGATACCCAGCAGGCAGGCTCCATCGTTCAAACAATTCTCGACGCTTCCGCTGGAAACGAGAACGTCGTTGGAATCGCGTCCACCGGCGATTCGTCGGTCAGCATTGCCATTTTTGGCACACTCGACGGGATCGGCCAGCCCGTCTCTTTCACCGATTATTTCTTCGACCGAATCATTTCAGGCCAGACCATCCAAGACGCCTACGATGTCGCCCGAAATCAAATCCTGGAGATACAAGGCCCGGTCGTTCTTCAAATTCCAATGACGATCCCCGGCGAACCCAACCCCGCTCTCATGAACCGGCAAATCGGAAGCGCCGCTTCCAACGATCTCATGGCCGAGGACGTTCCCGACGCGATCGCGCCCGTCATCTTAATGGCTCCAGGAAACGTGTCCCTGCCGATGGGCAGCCGGTTGGATGTGGAGACGTGGATCGTCGATGAAAACGATTTTGGAAGCGACCTCACGGCCGGAATCCGAATCACCCCTGCCGTGAGCGGTTCGTCACTCCCGACGGTCGAATTAACGATGGGGTATGATGACGACCGGGACCGTTACGCCATTTCGATCATGGATTTCCCCGAATCCGTTTTCGGTCCGATGGAAGAAGCGAGTGAATTCGTGATGGCGATCGTCGCGGAAGACCTCCAAGGCAATACATCCAATCCGTCGATCAGTTATATTACCGTGACCCCCGCAAGCGATCTCACCCAAACCCAACTCATGACAGTCGAAGAAATCGACCTGAACGCCGACGGACAGGTCAACGGACACGACCTTCGGATTTTTCTCAATATGTGGCATCAGGGAGTGGAGAACGATGTCAATAAAGACGGCGTCATCGATGCCCTCGACCTTATCATCTCATCCTTCTTCTGGAAACAAGAAATCCCCTACGAATAGAGGATTTCCAGGGTTTAGGGTTTAGTTAAGTAGGGTGTGCTAAAAGCGCATCGAGCCTCACCGTTCCTTCTAAAGTAGTTGGATTTAACAAAATAGAAAAACAGGAATCAATCCAACATGACATATTCCAGAAAAGAGAGTCATTCAAAGACGATGAAGTCTAACAATCATAGAATCCAACACGCATTTTACTGGTATCTGTTTCTTTTCCTGTTCGTCGGCTTTATCTCACAGAGCCTCTCTCATGCCGCCCCTGTCAATCTGAAATTTACACCCGAAATTCACCCTTTAACCGTATCGAGTAACGAAATCGATTCGATGGGGCAGAGTATTTTGGTCGATATGAACGGCGATGGTCTGGATGACATTGTTGCCTACAATGAATCGATTGAGTTGTTTTTGGGGAATCCCGATGGTGGTTTCGATCCTGGTGTGGAGATATCCTACAAGGAAAAATATTGGGATTCTCTTGGATGGCGACCAGACAAACCTGTTGATTTGTTAATTCACGATTGGAATAACGATTCGAAGTTAGACATAGCAGTTAATTACGATAACGACAATTCGATCTACTTCTTACTGCAAGATACTGGTGTTCAATTCCATGAGGTAATACGAACGTTCAATCATTCTCTCGATGATTCTACACACTTCGACACAGCGGATTTAAACCGTGATGGATTCGAAGATATTGTATTCGCAAGAATCAAGGACGTGGGTATTCTATGGGGACAAGACGATTTAGAGTTTATTGAAGAAATTTATGAAGATATTTACCTTCCTTATCAAGCAAATGAAAAGTATACTGTTGTAGCACGTGATATCGGTTTAAAAGACTACAATGAAGATGGAAATATTGATATCTGTATTCGAACAAGTGCCGGTAAATATTTATTTCTGTCAGGTGATGGGAATGGAACTTTTGCATTGCCTCCTGCATTAACACTTATTCAATGTAATACTAATAATTCCTATCAATATTATCCATATTATCCACATTTTTCACATTTGTTTACAAAGAAAAACTGGCTCCTCACAAGAATCTGTGCACGAGTTTGGGTTCGGGAAGGTCACCCA
>CAZSIZ010000404.1:0-5199 GCA_964606645.1 uncultured bacterium | reverse complement strand
CTCGTTTCGATCACCTCGGCTTCACGATTCCTGCGGCGTAGCCGCTTCGTCCAACCGTTCTTTGCAATCAGATGAATTACATCAAAGATAACCTAAATCTTTATTTCGCAGGATATTTGCCGATAATAGACACGTTGGATTCTGTCGGAAGCAGACAGGGTTTCGGATTATCGATACGGGAGGAATGGTGGGTCGAAAAGCGTGACCCACCCTACATTCTCGCTCTCACTCTTAAAGCCATCGTGTCCGCCTGTTGGCGCGATGTGATGTTATACCCTCACCCTAGCCCTCTCCCAGAGGGAGAGAGGATTTAAATACGCTTCTCTCCCAGGGAGAGAGGGGACTAAAAACGCTTCGGGCTGGATGAACCGTTTTCCGATATAATTATGAACGCTGGTTTCGAGCGACAAACGCATTCAAAGGACGCGCCGATGAAACGATTAGCCCTCTATTTTTCACTCATTCCGATCCTGTGCCTGATCCCCGCTTTGGCCCTGGCGGAGGACGAGCCGATCCGAAACGGGTTTACCGGATACACGCTCGATGAGAACGAACTCACGGTGATGGGAGCGGGATTCGGGGCCTACCCCCAGGCTGCGATCACCTTCGGCCTGATCCCCTTCGAAAACACGTTCAAAGACTCGACCGACGGCTGGGGCGCGATCGTTATCGCCGGTCCCGGTCAGGGGATCATTATCTCTCTGAAACCGATTGAAACGTCTTCGCCCGCCATTATCCGTTGTACGGTGCGAACCGACCGGGCACATGCTTCGATTGTCCTGGCGAGTATCGATCAAGGCCCACACCTCTTCGTCTCAACCAATACGCCCAACAATGGTGACTATTTTCTTGATAGTTACCGGCGGCTCTCCACCTTTTACGCCCCGCCCTCGACGGGCTTACAGCCGCTGATTCAGATCGTCAATACAAGCGAAACCGATCCCCTGACGGTTTTTCTGGACAATTTCGATGTGTACCCACTCGAACGGGGGACATTCTACAGCACCGATTTTCTCGATGGAGACGAAGAGGATCCCCAAACCATCAGTATTAAAGGCACCGATTATTTTACCCCGACACCGACGCTGACTCCAACGCCGACCTCGACTCCGCTGAGGGACGACACGGCTACCCCGACAGCAACTGCGACATTTACCGTTACCCCGACATTCACCCCGACGGCGACGTATACTCCAACCCAGACGTTCACCCCATCCGCGACTCCGTCGCCGACTGTCCCCTCAGTCAGCGAGTTGAAAATCACGAACGTTTCCAGGAACGATTCTTCACCGTTCCTGCTGGATTTCAAGTTCTCGCTGCGGGATGAAAACGGGCAGGCACTCATCGGCCACACCCCTCATTTCGAGTTTACGGAGACGGAAAACGGCGAGATGGTCCACGCCCGCGAATCGGGCGCGACGATGACGGGACATACAGGGAAATTACTCAAATGCATCCTGGTCATGGATTACACGCTCAACACGGGTGATGTGCCGTCGAACGGAGATAGTGACAGCGATGGAAAATCCGACGCCATCGAAGCGATGGAAGAATCGGCCAAGGATTTAATCGACGACCTGAATCCCGACAGTTTGGTGGGCCTCTATGAATATCATCGCGACAAACCCGCCGAACGCGTGTCTGGATTCGCTTTCGACCGTGATTATTCGAAGGACCGGATCGACGCGATTCTCGGCGATCACGTCCAATGGTTCTTCGGTCTGTCGCGCTGCTGGGACACGCTGTACGCGGCCATCGAGGAATTCGATAATGAAAACCTTCGCGACGAGCAAAGGTTTATCGTTTACCTCTCCAATGGAAACGACGAATCCAGCGCACTGATGCCTTCGGACATTATCCGCGCCGCCAACGCCAGGCAGATCAAACTCTACGCCATCGGATACGGTGAGCGGCTCGATGCGGTCGATCTGAAAACCGTCTCCGAACAGACCCAAGGCGAGTACTACACCGCCGAAACACCGGAAGCGATCGGTGAACGATTTCAGCAGATCGCCGATGACTTGAAAGGCCAATACGCCCTGCGCTGGAGCACTTTGAAACGTGACACTGCCTCGTTCCA
The DNA here is from genome assembly GCA_964606645.1 of uncultured bacterium. Classification (GTDB taxonomy): domain Bacteria; phylum Hinthialibacterota; class Hinthialibacteria; order Hinthialibacterales; family Hinthialibacteraceae; genus CAZSIZ01. The sequence continues at coordinate 3,119 of CAZSIZ010000404.1, read as the reverse complement.
GCCGTCGTTCACCGTTACTCTGGACGGCCATTCCGACACGTATACCGCCTCGCTGAATGAAACCTATCGCCCGACGGATTACATGGGCGATCTCACCCAGGGCGCGCTTCGATTGGTGGGCGGGGAGATCGTCGATTACAAAACCGACGTCTACCTGCGGGCCGAATTCGTTCCCCGCTACATCCGTAATATCCGTTTATACCTGAATACGCAATTTCCGTTTACTGCCGAACTCGTGCCCTTTGAGCAAGGCGGCCTCTGCGGAGACTGGGCCTTGACGGTGAGCGACGCGACCGGCGCGTCGTTCGGACAATGGATCGAGATCGAGAGTCCCAATCCTCAAGACCTCTACACCTCGATCCCCTACGGCGGTTTCGGTTCCATTATTAAATTCCGGTTCAGCGGACTCGGCACGCTGGACGATCTCAAGACATGCGGCTGGCTGGTGGACAACGAGATTTATTCGACGACCGGCGGACAATCATTCGCGCTGCTCGATTTCGGTTCCACGGAACCGATTCCCACCTGCACACCACAGCCCACCTCAACCCCGACTCCGTCTCCGACATCGACGCCGACTCAGGAACCGTCACCGACGTTCACTCCGTCGCCGACCGTGAATGCCTCCCCCTCACCGACGCCGATCGAAGCCCCCGATCCAACGATCGTCATCGAGTTGCCCAATCTGCCGGCGGACGCCAAACCGCTCGAGATGATCTGGATTCAGCCGGGAACGTTCTTCATGGGCAGCCCCGAAGACGAACTGGACCGCAGCGACGACGAATGGCAGCATCAGGTTTCCATTACTCAAGGTTTCTATATGGCCAAACACGAATTGACCCAGGCCCAATGGATGGCGGTCACGTCCTCCTCCCCGGTCGATTCCAGCGAAGGCCAGGACTACCCGATCCAGAAAATTTCTTGGCTCGACTGCCAGACGTTCATCGAAAATCTCAACGAACTTGGTCTGGGAACCTTCCGCCTCCCGACCGAAGCCGAATGGGAATACGCCTGCCGCGCGGAAACGGAGAATCGCTTCTATTGGGGCAACGATTCGGACTACTCGCTGATCGGCCGATTCGCGTGGTACGACGGCAACAACGATCCATTCGGGGCGAAGACCGTCGGTATGACTCTGCCGAACGCCTGGGGCCTCTACGACATGAGCGGCAACGTCAGCGAATGGTGCAGCGACTGGTACGAGGAATACACGGGCAGCATCGAGATAAACCCGCAAGGCCCTTCAACGGGGATGCGCCGGGTCTGGCGTGGGGGCAACTGGTACTACAGCGCCGCCAGCTGCCGCTCGGCCTACCGCAACGGTTTCAACCCCGACAGCCGGTTCTACTACATGGGTTTCCGCCTCTGCCGCGACTATCCTTGATTGGGTTAATTGCGCCATTATTGTTGAAATGAAAGATTTAGGAATGGTGGGCTACGCTTGCGCTTTGAGCCTAACCTACTCGGCTTTCCCCGTGATACCTAATTTATTGATCTATTGAGATATCGAAGAAATATTAATTATCAACCGAGGAGCAAACCATGATATACATACTTTTCTTTGTGGCTATCCTTTCATTCTTGGGTGGGGTATTCGTGCTTGTCGTTTCCCAAAGTGCTCTTCAGGAAATAGAGGCGTTCATCCTGTTTTTAATTAGTGCTGTCCTTCTTTCAGGAGCAAGTATTATTGAAGCTATCATTAATATTGGTCAGGAAATAATAACGAAAATAACGGATAAGAAAAGCAATTTATAACCCTTGGAGACTCAACCAGTCCGTAGGGTAGGTCACGCTTTTCGATCCACCATCCCACTTGAGAGGGTTTTATTCTTCGGTTTCCTTGATTCTTTCTGGAACGTCCATTCTATCGTGAAGTACTCGGATGATGACGATCCCCTTTTTCTCTTTACGATAGATGATGAGATGGCGGCCTTCGTGAAAGCATAGAAGCCCTTTGGAGATGCTATCGCGTTTTCGGCCAATATCGGGATGAAGGCTAAGTGCTTCGATCCGTTTTTTAAGTTGCCGAAGGTATTTGCCCGCCTGCCGAATTCCCCAAGTCTCAAAAGTGTACTTCCAGATGTCCTCCAGGTCGGCTTCACTGGCTTTAAGGAGTCTGTATTGAGGCATCATCAACGGATCTTTCTTACAGAGGCTTCGTTGTCCGTGATAATATCGTCAATGGTGCGGGGGCTATACTCTCCACGGGCTAACTGTTCGTCTCCAATACGGACGGCTTCTCTCAACCGGTCGAGTTTGATTTTGTGGAGTTGGTCTTCTTGCGCCATAAGCCGAAGTGCTTCGCGAATCACCTCACTCGAATTATTGTAAAAGCCGCTTTCAACCTTCTCTTTTACGAACTCCCGAAGGCGTTCTGTAAGGGATACGTGCATAATTGAGATACCTCGGATACGTTTCCCCCATTATATCCTTTTATACAAATATTGACAATCTTTGTATAATCTGATTCTGTCGTTTTTTAACGCGAACTGGGGGATAAATCCCACAGTCTGTAGGGTGGATTACGATTTTCGAGCCACCATCCCACCGATCCGAATCCATCCCTATTATTTAAATGTCGCTTTCGATCGACCTTGACTTAACATCCTTTTATTTCAGTCATAAACTATCGAAATCGGATACGAACGACTCGGTTTATAGAGGATTGATGATGGAGAATTTGAATGTGCAGGCGGCTTGGATTTCGATTCTTATTGGATTGACGTTTGGCGCGGGGTTAGGATTGTTTTTTCATGAGGATACCTGGCTGGGCGGATACTTTTCCTGGCAGAGGCGTATGCTGCGGTTGGGTCATATTTCATTCTTCGGGACGGCCTTCCTGAATCTCAGTTTTGCCGTTACGCTGAGCGTTCTTTCGATCGATTATCCCTATCAGATCGCGTCGTATTCGCTTGTGGCGGGATCGATCGCCATGCCGCTTGTGTGTGTTCTTTCGGCGCTTCACAAACCGTTCCGGCATCTCTTTTTCATTCCCGTTCTCTGTCTGATCGCCGGTGCGGGGGATTTGTTGTGGAGGGGGTTGCTTCAATGAGAATCGCTTTTATCGCCATGAGCGGCGTGCGTGCCTGCGACCCGGAACTGCTTCGCCTGGGGCTGAC
>CAZSIZ010000403.1:0-5246 GCA_964606645.1 uncultured bacterium | reverse complement strand
GATCGCCCAAACCTTTTGGGCCTGGACGATCTACTACATGGAACCGGGCCTAGTGATGTTCCTGGCCCGGATCGGTTTGCTTTTCAGTTTCGTTATGTCGATGGCCCTGTTTCAGGACGAACGCAGGCTTCTGCGTTCGCCGCTGTTCTGGATTGGTATTGTTTTTGCCTTGTTCGGTTTCATCGGAATGAACCTGGCCAGCGGGGCGCTGGCTGCGAAAGGAACGTGGATCGGCCTACTGATCGTGCTTGGGCAAGCCTTCTTTATGGCGCTCTATGGTGTGTCGGTTCGGTATACCATGCGAGGATTCAAACCCTGGCATTCGTTTCCCGTGATCGCACTCTATACATCAGCCGGTCTGATCGTTCTGATGATGCTGTTTGGAAATCCACAGCAAGTTTTTGAGATGCCGTTCAACCGTATCGTGTTGTTGGGGATTTCGGCAATTATCGGAATCGCCCTGGCGCATATCTGCTATTATTACGCGCTCGAACACCTGGGCGTCTCGATCAGCGCGGGCTGTCTGCTGCTCACACCTTTCCTGACCACGGCAGGATCGTACGTGATCTATGGCGAATTCTTCTCAATCGGACAATGGATGTTCGGCTGCGTTATTCTGGTGGGCGCGGCGGTTCTGCTGACCGCTCAACGGCATTTGGGGGGAAGCGTGAAAAAGAAAACCGGATGACTGGCCGCTTATTTCTTCTCGCTCGCGTATCCATGAAACTCAAGAAGCTTATTGAGCGGCGGCGACTTCCAGCCTTTGTTTTCCTAAATTTTCTACGCTCAATTCAACCACATCGCCGGGTTTGAGAAAGACGTGCGGATTTCTTCCCATCCCGACGCCGGGCGGCGTTCCCGTGCTGACAATGTCTCCGGGCAGCAAGGTCATAAACTGGCTCAGATAGTGAACCAGGAATTGTACGCCGTAAACCATCTTGTTCGTGTTGCCGGTCTGCATCCGCTCCCCGTTGAGATCGAGCTGAAGCGCCAGGTTCTGCACGTCACCGGCTTCGTCCGGGGTGACGAGATGGGGGCCGAACGGGGCAAAAGTGTCGTGGCTCTTTCCCTTGACCCACTGGCCACAACGTTCGGCCTGAAACTCACGCTCGCTCACATCGTTCATGGCCGCATATCCTGCAATATAGGACAGGGCATCCGCCTCGTCCACATACTTTGCCCGCTTGCCGATGACGAACGCCAGTTCCACTTCCCAGTCGGTTTTATGGGAATTTCGGGGGATTTCAATCGTGTCATAAGGCCCGTTGAGTGCTGTGGATGCTTTCGAGAAGACCACCGGTTCGGGCGGGACTTCCATTCCGGATTCCTTGGCGTGGTCGGAATAATTCAATCCGATACAAAGAATCTTGCTTGGACGCGAAACCGGCGACCCCAGACGAAACGTGCTCGAAACGATAGGCAAACCGGATTGATTGCTTTTAAGCCATTCGGCCAGTTTCCGAATTCCGTCATCCGTAAAAAACGATTCATCATAGTCTTTGACAAACGAAGAGACATCCAGGATATCACCTGACGCCGACAGCACGCCGGGTTGTTCGCAGCCGGATTCTCCAAAACGAACGAGTTTCATGCTTTCCTCCCGCATTCTTTTGAAAGTGATGTTTTTATATTATTCGATTCATCAGATTTTCACACATTCTATGAATTTTCGGAAGATGTATCTCTTGAATTCATCCATCGGATTGATTCTTTTTTAATTGCCGCAACAATGGTTGAACGATTTAATTCAGGTATTTGCTATGGCCCGCACCCCTAAAAAAGCAGTCGATAACCTCATCAAGATGGGCTTGAGCCGATCGCTGGCGTTGCAGGCGTACGCGCAGTGGGGCGTATCGGCGTCGTCGGAGATCAAAAACGATCCCTACGCTCTTCTCTATCTCGGTCCATCAGCTAAATGGCCGGAAATCGATACGATTGCGCGTCAGATCGGCTACGATGAAACCGATCCGTTGAGGATTATGGGGGCGGTGCGTTACTCACTGCTGGCCTCGAAAACCGACGGACACGTCTTTCTGCCGCATCGCGAATTACTCTCCCGTGTGCGCCGCTTGGTTGCGCTCGAAAGCGAAGAATCCTGGCACGATACACTCACCGAACTGGACCAGCGGCGGGAAATTTTCGTCCGAAGTCATGAAACCTCGGAACTATCGATTCCGGTCTACCTGCGCGCCATGCATCATGCGGAAAACAGCATCGCCATGAACTTGGCCCTGCTGTCAAAGTCAACCTCACGCATGGCGCTTCAAGCCCCTTCCTCCAAAGACATGAAAAACGTGGAAAACGATCTCCACGTCGATCTTGCTGCCGCACAGAAAGAGGCGATCTCCGCCTCGCTCACGAATAAAATCCTGATTATCACTGGCGGGCCGGGAACAGGAAAAACCACCATCATCCGAAGTGTGATTCGGCTTTGGAAAAAGCGAAAAGGGAAAATTCGGCTGGCCGCTCCGACGGGACGCGCCGCCAAACGCCTCGCGGAAAGTACGGAACGCAAAGCGTCCACCATCCATCGTCTTTTGGAATATACACCCGATAGTAATAGTTTTCAGCGTAATACCAACCGGAAACTCTCAACTGACCTGATGGTCGTGGACGAGGCCTCCATGATCGACACCGAACTGATGGCGGCTTTACTTGAAGCGCTTCCGGCCAGTTGTCACCTGCTGCTGGCGGGCGACGTCGATCAGCTGCCTGCGGTGGGGCCGGGATTCGTGCTTCACGACTTGATCGAAAGCAAGCGGTTCAAAACCGTCTTCCTGACCGATATCTTCCGGCAGCAGGAAGGCAGCCTGATCTCCCTTAACGCCCAGAAAATCAACGAGGGGAAAATGCCCGAACTCGATGGCGGCGGGGTGGAACTCGGACAGGATTTCTTTTTCGTTCAGCGCTCCAGCACCGAAAGCACACGCGACACGATCCTCGAACTGGTCACCGAACGCATTCCCAAACAGTTCGGTTTCGATCCTAAGGAGGATATCCAAGTGCTTTGCCCCATGATTAAGAAAGAGGCAGGCGTCGAGACGATGAACGGGCTGCTTCAGGAACGGCTCAATCCATCCGACGCGCCATTCAAGGGGCCATTCTACTCATTCTCCATCGGCGACAAGATCATGCAGACCAAAAACGATTACTCCAAAGACGTCTTCAATGGGGATATCGGGTTCGCGGTGGATATCGATCCTGAAGGACGGTGGGTGACGATCGATTTCGAGGGGCGGAATGTGGATTACGATTGGAAGGAACTGGAAAACACTTCGCTGGCTTATGCCATGACCGTGCATAAGTCGCAGGGCAGTGAATACCCCGCTGTCGTGGTTCCCCTGGTGAACGATCACTACCCCATGCTCCAACGCAACCTGCTCTACACCGCCGTCAGCCGGGGCAAGCGCTTAGTCATGCTGACCGGAACCACCCGCGCCCTCGAAACCGCCATTCGTAACAACCGCATCCGCGCCCGCTATACTGGGTTGCAAGAACTCCTCAACGAAGTTTTCTAGTCAGACTATCGTAGTATTTGAATCACGGATGGACGGATATTTTTTGATCGCACGGAAAAATATTTTAAATATTGGATTGTGAGAACGAATTCGATTTGTTGGCTTTATTACGAAAGTATACGTTCGTAGATGGCTTCCAGTTTATTTCCGATTTGATCCAGGGAGTGGCGTTCTATGACGTAGTTTCTTGCTGCTTCGCCCAGGGATTGGCGTAAGCCGGGGGACTCTAGTAGGTGCTGGATGCACTCGGTGAACGCTTCAGGGGTTTCGGCGAACAGTGCTTCCTTCCCGTCTTGCAGGTCTAATCCTTCCGCACCGATGGCCGTCGTGATGATCGGCATCCCGCAGGCCATCGCTTCCAGCAGTTTATTACGCACTCCAGCCGCTACGCGCAACGGACAGAGATAGATATCGTCCCGATCGAGATAATCCTCCATCCGGGGCACATCGGCGAGTAAGGTGATCCCATCGCGGCCGTCCAGTTTCTGCATAGCGCGAGTGGGGCGTGTGCCGATGATTCGGCTTTCCATATCGGGAAACCGTTCCCGAATGGCGGGCAGAATGTCGTTGCGGTAAAACAAGACGCTGTCGATATTGGCGAAATAAAAAAGCGTGCCGGTTAGGATGCAGCGGGGCGAATGGCCGGGGTCGAGCGATCGAGGAGAGAACTGGTCTAAATCGACGGCGTTTTCGATGACATCGATCGTGTAACCTGGATGATAATCCCGGTATTTGTCGGCATCGATGGACGAGCAGACCATCGCGGCATGAACCCGCTTCAGAAGCCAACGCTCGAAGCGCGGGATCGTGGCGGTTTCCCAGCGGTCGATGAGGCGTTCGCTGATTTTCGTGCGCTGGGAATGCGAGCGCTTCAGGTAAAGCATCAGCGAATCGGTGAAATCGAGTATCGCGGGAATATCGATCTGCTTGACGTACTGCCCCATTCTCATGCGGTCGAAGTGGAGGAGATCGAAATCACTCCTCGCCAGCGTTCGCTCGATCGCCACCCGTACCTCGTCCGACCGGCACCACGAGACGCGCAACGGCTTTCCCAGCGCCAAACCCAGCAAACAATTGACGCTTGAACGAAACGGCTGGACGTCGATGGTTTCCGACCGTACACCCATTTCCTGAAGCCGCCGGATATCGCCGGGATTCTGTTCGGGGGGCTTCAGGGCCACGAGATGAACTTCGTGACGACTGGATAGATATTTGATGAAATTGTACGGCCGCCGTCCGTCGGTTTCGGTTGGTACGACCGGAGTTACGAATAGGATTTTCATCGGCTTACTCCGTAACGCATAGTGTGACGCCCTTCCTGGACTGCGATCAAGCGTTGGAGCTAAAACGAAACGGCAAAAAGTCGAAAACACTTGAAGTGACCACAATATATTGTATAAAAATTAGCAGATAAAATACTATATCTTGCCGTTTCGTCTGCAAGGTCTGACTGTTTACCGGATCGTGAATAATTGTCTCTATTCTTTATTACGCGCGGCGAAGACGAATGTGACGCACCGTCGTTTCATCTGTAACAAACGGTTATCATAGACGTAATAAAGTGTAGAGAGTTTGATATCAACAATGGGAGAATGATGCTTATGTATTGGGTGACACTGGGAATTTTGATCGCTGCGAGCAGCCCGATCTATTGTGTCTTGTGGAAAATATTCTTGGCTCCTCACAAGAATCTGTGCACGAGTTTGGGTTCGGGAAGGTCACCCATAC
>CAZSIZ010000402.1:0-5296 GCA_964606645.1 uncultured bacterium | reverse complement strand
TTTCAAGGTCGCTTGTCATCAAACACAGGAGGCGCAGTATGATGCCTAAGCCTTGCTTTGTAGATAATAAGGCGATGTTCTTACATGGGTCATTCCACAAATCCGAGACGGGAATGTGTTCGATGAGATGGCGGCGTAAAATGGCGACTTTCTCTTCCGGGGTGTAATACTTGCGTGTTTTCTTCATGAGTTTTTCCTCCGTTTGACTACTCTAACTCAAACGAGGGAAAACTCCATTTCCAACTGAAGCAGAACAATTCCACTCCTTAGAGCCTGTCCAAGACGAGCGTCAAGATGACGAGGGCTATGCAGGCGGGGATCAAGAGTTTCAGACTCTTCTGGACCGTCGATCCCTTCGACAAGTTTCCAATTGCCTTAGGAATGGTCGCGCCGCCGAGCAGGGCTCCGGCAAAGATGATCCCGAAGACACTTCCATAGACCTGGGGACTGAATTTGGCAAAGGTGATGCCCACAATGGTAGGGAAAAAGGGTGCGGAGGCGAGACCGGCCACAAACACCAGTAACCACGCCAGCCTGACGTTCTCGGTGACCGTCATCACCAGGACGATCAAGGCGGTGCCCAACGAGGCCCCGGCGATAAACCAGCCTCCGTACTCCGTGATCGCCGGAATCTGACTGGCGACCAGCCGTCCGACGATCATGGCGACGGCGTACACCGAGATCAGCCGTTGCGCGGAGGCGTCGGCGACGTCGGCATCGGTATCCTGGCCGGCCCGGCCGATCACTTCCTTTCCGAAAGCCGGTAGCCAGTTGCAGAGCGAAGTATCAAGGGCTGCATAGCAGAACAGCGCAAGGGCAGCAACCAGTACGGCCGGTTCAGTCAGAATCGCCAGAGCGCCTGCGAACTCGAAGGTCGTATTACTCTCGGGGTACGTTGCTACGACCGCAACGATCACCGGCGCCACTACAATCAAAGCTAGCGTTGAAACGGCGTTTTCGTACGAGGTTATGCGAAAGAGCCAGCTCGTCAACAAGGGTGTCAACAGAAGCCCGATACCGAAGAACACATTGCCCAAGTTGCTGGCAGCCGCTGGATTCTTCCCCCCGTACAGCACGACGGGAATCAGCGTGTTACCCGCCGTGTTCAGAGCCATTGCGCCAAATCCCAGCAAGACACAGCAAACGAACACCGACTTATAGGTCCGGCCTCGAGCCAATAGGAGAATGCAAACTGCGGTCAGGAGGAAACCGAGAATCGCCACGGGCTTGTAACCGAGCTTATCGGTAACCACGCCAAGGACCAATGAGCTTACCAAGCACGAGGCCATGAACGCGGCAATCAAGGATCCGAATTTTCCCTGGTCGATATTCAGCCTCGGCATCAGCTTTACGCTGACCGATCCCAAAAGCGAAAAACACATTCCGAGTCCGAATACGCACAACACGGCTACGATCTTATCCATGTGTTAGTCTCCTCCAGCGGTTCAAAAGTCTAACGTGATTCTCTGGCCGTGCTGACTTGACGTTCTCATCGCATTGATGATGACCGCCACTCGGTATCCGTCCTCGAAGGTCGCGGTGTACGGACTGAGTGGCTTGCCGTTGGCAACCGAGTCAAGGAAGTGGAATTTCTCGATGATGTGGCCGTGCTCCCAGCCGAGATTGTGTCCGGACGGCCACCATGGAGCGACGTAAGGATGACTGTCTTCGGTAACCGAGATTTCCTTGAAGCCCAGCAACGCGTTATCACGACTGTCGTCGAGGCAAGCGAACAGGCTGTTCGGATGTTCCAGGTCCCACTTCAGCGACCCCTTTGATCCGTTGATCTCCCAGCAGAGAAAGTTCTTTCTACCCGTGGCGACCACGGAAGACTCCATCACGCCAATGGCGCCGTTTTCAAATTCCACGACGGCGGCCGTGCCTTCATCGGCAACGGCATCCCGCACCCCGGCAGAGGGGATGGCTCGGTCTTGGTTGAAGGTGCGAACCAAAGCAGAGACGCTATTCATCTCGCCGACGAGGAATCGGCACAGGTCGATCGCGTGGCTGCCGATCCCCTGGAGACCGCCCGAGTGCGGCCAAGCGGAATACCAGGCGTCATCGGGCGCCAAAGAGGGATCGTGTCCAGCCATCTGCAGGTAGCTGATACGGATCTGATAGATGGTGCCGATCTTACCGGAGGCGATCAGGTCTTTGGCTAGTCGCACCGCGGGCATGAAGCGGTAGTTGAAGGTGCACATTGCTTTTGCCGAGGAAGCGGTGGCCGCATCGCGCATTCGCTTGGCGTCGTCGACGGAGATGGCTATCGGCTTTTCGCATATCACGTGCTTCCCGTTGTTCAACGCAGCGATACAAGGTTCGGGATGGATCGGATCCGGCCCGCAGTTGTCGAACACATCGATCCTGTCGTCATTGACCAGTTCGTCATAATCAGTGCAGCATTCTTCGTAACCGTACTGGGCGGCTGCGTGCTCGAGTTTCTTTTGATCCTTATCGCACAGCAGCAGCAAGCGCGGAAGCAAATTGGCGGCTGGGTACATATACGGTATGGTCTTGTAGGCATTGGTGTGACATTTCCCCATAAATCCGCATCCTAACATGCCCATGCGAATCTCTTTCCTCTCGGCCGGTTTCACGCTGGTTCGTGTCATGATATGATTCCTCTTGCGTCGACTGTCCTATGCCGACAAGACGGATTTCAGTGCTTCTCTTGCCCACTCGACGGAACGCTTCAGGTGCTCGTACTCCAGTTCCCAGGCTGCATCTCCGTCAGGCAGGTCAGCAGGGTGAGTTCGGAGGATCTCTTTCTCCCATGATTTCTGGAGATACCAGGCCAGCCCGTCGCCAGGCGGCGGCGGATGCCTGTGGAAGAACGTTGGGTCTAGGATGTCGAGCCTGAACGGAGCGAATTGTGAATGGATCTCGATGTTGACGTTGATCTCGCGGTTGTGTTCCGCAAGCAACCGAGCAATCGCGAGGATATCGATATCTCCATCGCCCAAAGCACAGTTTTCCAGCGCCAAGCCGTCCTTTGTTCTCACGATCCGGTAGTTCTTGAAGTGAGTCGTTAGCGCCCAAGGAGTCATGATGCGGGCCAGCCGTAGCGGTTCATCAAGATCGAAGGCCAAGTTGGCACTATCGACCGTAAACCCCAACGCCGGACTATGAACCCTCTCTAGAATCGAGATTAGTTCCGGTACCGTAAAATCGGCATGATTCTCCATCGCGATCTGGATTGCCATGTCTTCGGCGACCTTGCACGCCTCCTTGAGAATGGCGACCACCTGATCCGCCATCGCGGACATGTCGTGACCTTCGTCGCGGGTGAGGAGGTTGCCCGCAACGCACCTGAGGATGGGAGAACCCAAATTCCGTGCGATCTCGAGATGGTGGATAACGACCTTCGCATCCGAGACATCCACGTCGTAGCCCGCGTCCGCCAATAGCGTTCTTCCTTTTTCGGCCATCGGATGCCATCCAAGGATAGAGCCCATTCCCAGTTCAACAAAAAGCCCCTGATCTTCGGCGGTTCCTCGGATCCGCTGGAGTTCCGAGTCTCGAAAAGAGTTGAACGGCGAGAGTTCGAAAAGAACACCTTCTAATCCCAATTCGCTCGCTAGATGCAGGACTTCAACAGGTTCTCGTCCGGAGTTTCGCGTGCTGTAGGATTCCAGGCCGAGTTTCATGTTTTGCTCCTTTCCGTCTCTTCCCTGGCAATTCGACACCACTCGACGATGTTTTCGGGCCGGTTGCCGATCGTATGGTTATCCTTCATGATGATCTCGATGATGCATCCTTGCGTGATGGTCAGTGCTTCGCGCAAACTCTTTCGGATGGCTTCGTGGTCGATTATCGGGGACGCCAGAACAGCCGGATTCGGCTTCAAGGAGAACACGTAGTTGTCCTTGAGGTATTCGGCCATCTTTTCCAAGTCCGTCCAGGGGGAGCATGAGACGCGGCGGAGGTTGGAATGCTGCTTGACCTGGGGCCATCGCAAATGCAGGGGTTCGCAGCATCCGTAGCAGTTCAGCCCAAACCGGTCCATGATCGGTTTCTCATACGGGAAGATGAACTCCGCGTACATCTCGGGAGAGACGTTCACCGTCTCCTGACTCTCGGTGAAGCCCCACAGGTCGGCGCAACGCGCATGCCCGTCAAAATCATCCTGGGGAAGCTCATCGGTGAATCCATATCCGCCCGACCCGACGTATGTTCCGTCGTTGTTGAGGCTTAACAGATTATGCTTTTCCAGGTAGTCGAGCTTATCCAGGTGCCCCTGGGATAGGATCGAAAGAAGCTCTTGAAGTTCATCGGGATGCTCGATCAAGTCGATGAAGAGGTTCTCCAGACCTCGCATCATGGCTGCTGGCAGCGTGAGTCCCAACGACCACCACCAGACGCCCTTGAGCCGAACCGTGAGGATTTCTCCAAGAACGTCTTGGGCCAGTTCCAGGCAGCCGTTGGTGGTTTCCCAATCGATTTCGAACTGGGGAGAATGAACCTTCCTGAGATCGGTCCGGTAATCCTTGATAGGATGATCCCACACAAAAGAACCACGAGCATCGGTTCTATGGAACTCAGCTTTCACACCCCAATCATCAGGAGAAACAGTGTAGGGAACGTCGAAATAGGGTTCGACGGGTTTGTCGTCACCCATCTCTTCGCCCCAAAAAATCTCTTTGCGGAGATCCATTTCCCACCGCCGAGCGAGGTTCCCTCTGCACTCCATCTCAGCTTCGGTAATGATCTCATTCCAACCGTTTTCCGGGTCGCAATACACAGCCGACCTGGTCCTTTCCAAGGCGTTGATCTCCTTCCAAAGCTGCCGGGAAGCCTCCATTGCTGGACTGGCGGCAATACTTGCCACCTTCTCGGTCAACCTCCGCAGAACTACCCGATCGGCCTCGGACATGCAAAGATCCTCGGGCGTAAATCCTGAGAGAATCTTGCCTGCAGCGGTCTGGTCAAGTCCGGTAGATTTGCCATTTGCGTAGTTCTTCATGCCGTCACACCATGTGCAAACCGGTATCGAGTCTCGTCACGTCAACGCGCCCCCTGTTCCGTAAATCTGGGGTACGAGAGGTCCATCCGCGGATTTCGGCACAGGAATTTCCCGATTCAAAGCAAAAATTCGTGTTTTTTATCCCTGAAATGGACTCTCAACCGGCATCCTTCTTTATCGGCAGTTTCACCGTGAATGTTATTACGTTTTCACTATTCAGCATTGGGACATCAGTGATTTTTAACAAGATTATACTTGCATATATTCATTATATATGATATTTGTCAATAGCCGGGTACCTTTGACCCACCCAGAGTCGGGTTGGTTTGACCC
>CAZSIZ010000401.1:0-5313 GCA_964606645.1 uncultured bacterium | reverse complement strand
TGTACCTCAATTTCAAGACAAAATTCAGCTGAAGACTGACAACTGAAAACTGAAAACTGACAACTAATAAAGAAAGGGCAAGACCCAAAATGGATCCTGCCCTTTTCATTGTTGACTTGAATACAACTCAGTTGAATGGCTGATTACATACCCAGGAGACCTGGATCGACTGAACCATTCACAGAAGCAGTCACAGCCAAACCGGTAGCGGTAAGGTCTGCGCCTGTGGACTGAACGACGACGATTGCGCCAGCGCCATCAATACTGTTCGTACCCGACGTGCTGATATCCGCTTGGGTTTCGATCGCTGTTCCATCCACAAAGGATGCGAAGTTGAATCCACCGCCCAAGTCGACTAACGTCACGACGATTGTGGAGCCTGCTTCGGCATTGGCGGTAAACGCAACACACGAAACTGTGACTTCGCCTTTTGGAACGGTTACATTCGCGAACGCGTTACCAGTCAAACCACCAGACGCCGCAATTTCAGCCTTCGTGCCTTGGGTTACGGCATCAGCATAACCCGCTGCGCCGAACAGATTGCTTCCCAATGTCGTGAGAGGAAGATCCATCGTTCCCGGAGCATAAGCAGCAACCGGACCGGCTTTGATAACCATGAAGTTTGCGATAGTTACGGTTACATCGGCACTTCCGGCGTTGAAAATCTGGTAACCTGGAACCACCGAACCGGTCTGGGATACGAAGGATGTAGCGATATTCTTGGCCACATTCGCTTCCAGAGCAGGACCGCCTGGGTTGGTATAACTGACCGTGTTACCAGCAACCGCGCCATCAAAACCGAGTACTGCGATATTGGCTGCAGTTGACGAGGTTGTGACATCGGCAGATACGGTAACCATACTACCCGCATCACCGACCGCCACCGCTGCACCTGCCGGGACGAGTTGGGCAACGCCCGAAGCAACCGTGTAGGTTCCATTGAGCGAACCGACTGCCACGGCTTCAGCGGCAACCACTGGAACGATATCAGGTCCAACACCAAGACCGACAACATAGGCTCCACTGAAGGAAGCATCGGTTGCCAAACTGTAGGAACCATCGGCGTTCAATGTGGCTGTCAGGCCGTTCGCAGAAGCTGATCCAGCGCCATAAGCGAGGATCGCACCATCGGCGGTTCCGATTGCAGCGATCAGACCGGCTGCGCCCGTTCCACCACCCGGAGTACCAGCACCAACAGCAGGCAATCCCAAGTTTACGCTGGAACCAGCGGATCCGCCTGGGACGATGCCGTTCATAAAGATGTTACCGCCACTCATGCCAACGACACGATTGTTGTCGTTCACTGAGGGGGCGTTTCCGATTGCCGAACCCATATCGACCACTAATTTCGGTCGTGTAGAGGCTTCAGCATTTTCGCTTGTCCGGAAGACAAAGCGGGCATTCGGGAATACTGTCGGATTCTCAACCGGAGCGGCGGAATAAAGCATCGTTCCACCAACGTCCAGGTCGGGAGCGAGGAATGCGTCAGGGAAGACTTCCTGGCTGATTTTAACCCCGTTGTTTGAACCGGGATCGGCAATCCACGCTTTTGCGCTTGCCGTAACATCGAACCAGATAAATTGACCCACATCACCAGGATTCAGCTGGGTGGTGCTTTCGGTCGGACCAACATCTGCCGGACCTTCCGCGCCCATCGCCTGCCAGAATTCAAATCCCGTAGAGTTCCAGGTCACTCCACCTGAGTTGTCCGGTGTGTCGGTTCCGTCATAGTTGTTGTCGTCCGGTAAATCAGGACCGGCTCCGACACCTTCAGCCCATTTCTTCAGAACAGGGTTCACGTAAACACTGTGGCGAGGGTTGTCATTCCCACTCCTGAGCTGATCGAAATAGAGACCGATTTTCGCGCTTTTCACATCGCCTGCGCGAGAAGCGGGAATAGCCCCTATATCGAACTGAATCAGGAGCACTTTACTGTCATTCGCTCCTCCGCCGTTATCCCCTTCTTCCATGAGATCCAAATTACCCATGTTTTGAGGATTCTCTTCAGCATCACGTGTTCCATCAGCGCCGGCGTTTGAACCGTCGGCATTTCTGAGCAACTGACCTTGCCCAGTTCCTGAAAGGTCTCCATCATCCCATGAGATGATGTGTCCGTCCTGTGTCCCGGCATAACCCGCAGATGGAGAAACTCCATCCTGGAAGGTTATGACATCCGCATACAATACTGGAGATGCGGCCAAAACCAGGAGTAAAAGGTACTGCAGTTTCTTCATAGTACTTACCTCCGAAGTTTTTTTTGGCCTTAAGTCATTGAACCATTTAGACTTAATGGCCCAAAAACAAGAACCCATTTTTAAGATTCTACCATCCTAAAAAAATTTATACCCCATGTCAAGTGTATTTATCACTTTTTTTCAATTATTTTACTATTTTGATTCTATTTATCTTCTCCTTCATAAACAAGTTATGATAGACTTTAATATAGATGAAATCAATATTGGCTATAAATCCAGCAAACTAAAATACGGTAACTCTCATGTATTACAAGGTTTACGTATTTATCAGCATTCTTGTCATTTCGCAATTCCCCGCTTTGCCTCTCCATAGCGAGGACGCCCGAATTCTAAACGATCCGGCTCGCTTGGAACATTTAAAAAAACTCAACCAACAAGTCCAAGAAGAAGGCAAGCGAAATAATTATCCTCAAGTCGAAAAAATGATGGGCGAAATGATCGACTTGATGGCCCAACTAAACTTCCCCCCAGAAAAAATCCGCGAACACGCCCACATCCGAATTCGATACAGTCAATCGTTAACTCGGTTTGGACCGGCCCGGGAATCGGCAAAGCAATGGCTGAAAAAGCACCCGGACGATATCGTTGCCTTGGAACTGTTAGGCGACCTCGCTTTTGATCTCAATCTTGGATTGGAAGCGCGAAAAGCTTACCAGAAAGTCTATGAAGCATCTCCAGCGAATGGTGTAATTCAAAAAAAATATCTTCACCTGCTCAACCTGATGAACGATCGGGATGCGGCGCTGCCCGTGTGCGAACAAGTCTTGAAAACCCATCCGGACGATCGGGAATTATTGAAACGGGTGATCGAGGCCTATCTTCGGTTTGAAAAAAAAGAGCAGGTGTTCGAACTCATCGATCGACTCCAATCCCTGGCTCCTGAAAATCCTTTTCTGAATTACGCTCGAGGAAGAGCCTATTATGAATCGGGAAAAACTCAATCGGCCATCGATTGTTTGAAAAAAGTGCCCGATCGAACGGAGTATTGGTTCGATGCGAATTTTCATTTAGGAATGAGTCTGGCAAAATTACGACAAAATAAAGAGGCGGCCAACATCTATGTTCAGTTGTTATCGGTGAAACCTTACGACATTAAAGTCCTGACAAGTCTGGCTCGATGCCTCGCCCGGCTTCGAAATAAAGACGCCGTTTTGTTAATCACAAAAATCAAAAAAAAGATCGATAAAAGAGGATTGATCGAAGGAGAGGCGAATTATCTTTGGCGAACCGGGGACATGAATCACTTCGCCCAGCTTCGTACCATTGCCGAAAATCAAAAAGGCGATTTTAGAAGAGCGCAGCAATTATTGATCGGCGTGTGTTTTGCGATGCCGAAATCCTATCTGGCGAAAGAGAATCTGGCTCTGCACCATCTGACGACTTTGCAAGCCTGCCGGGCAGAAAAAATCTTCCACCGCCTGATCGATGAAGCGACACCCGGTCAAAAGCATTCGGCCATACTCAATCTGTCACAAGCCCAATTACGTCAAGGCCGTCCAGCCCAAACCCTCGAATTATTGAAACGAACACCCGAAAAAGACCCTCTCAAACGTTCGCTATTCGGCTTGATCGGCACGTATTACCTCGATATCGAAAGCGATCCGAAACAGGCCATCCCTTATTTGGAAAATGTCAAAGACGCAACCTCCGCCGTTCTCTCTTCACTCGCCCGCTCGTATCTCGAATGTGGAGAGTTAGACAAAGCCAACCGAACGTTCACCCTCATCCCAGAC
The DNA here is from genome assembly GCA_964606645.1 of uncultured bacterium. GTDB lineage: Bacteria > Hinthialibacterota > Hinthialibacteria > Hinthialibacterales > Hinthialibacteraceae > CAZSIZ01. The sequence goes on along the minus strand of CAZSIZ010000401.1, from coordinate 1,325 downwards.
GGTTTCAACGATCCGAAAACCTGGTTTTCCAAGGTTCAATGTCTGGCTGGGCTAGGGCGAATAGAAGAAGCCAGTTCACTTTACGATCGATCGATTGCCGCTGACCCGAATCTCTCCCCCCTGGTCACAATCCCCGCCCAGGCGGCCATCGCCCAAGTCAATAACGCCACAGATCGAGACACGTGGGTTCGTCGGGCAAAACATCTCAACGACACACTGACGGTGATCCGCCAAAAGGTGATCGAAGCCAACCGCACCGGATGGCCGAAATCGGTTCCAACGTTGATTGAATTGTCCGACCACTATTTAGAAATCGGGGATAAAGACAACGCCCTCCGATTCGCGCAATTAGCCTTTGAGGGAAATCGTCGTCAACCCGATCTCCAAGTGAAGATTATTCAATTAATGGATCGCCCCGAACAAATCTTCGAGCGTCTTTACCGCATCGAGATCGCTCGGCAAAATAAAAATATCAAACACGATTTCAAACCCGAAATTTCAGAAGCACTATCTCACATAGGATTAGTTCCTTCCCATTAAAATTGATCGCAAAACGGTCTTAAATTGTAGCGCAGGCTTCTAGCCTGCATCATTAAGTAAAATAGTGCAGATTGGAAGCCTGCATCGTTATGTAAAATAGCGCAGGCTGGAAGCCTGCGCTGCAAAATTGGTTCCGGCTCAGACAGACTAGGAAAGTAATGAATTCAACCATGCGATCTCGATTTTTCAAACAACCGATTGTTGACTCGATTATTCTCACCATTTCAATATTCGCTGCATCCCTTTCTTTCTCTAATGAACCCCCCTTCGTCCCGATCTATCAAGACGCCACCTCCAAGTCCGGGATACCATTCGTCCATGAATCGGGCGTCAAAGACAAAGATTACATCATCGAAGTCAACGGCGCGGGAATCGGTCTGTTCGACTACGACAACGACGGCGACCTCGATCTGTACGTGATCAACGGCTCGTACCTCGATTTGAAAGAAGGCCAGGAGCGCCCCACCAATAAATTTTACCGGAACGACGGAAATTGGACCTTCACCGACGTCACTCAAGCGTCCGGCTTGGGAAGCACGGAATGGGGATGCGGATGTGCGGCGGCGGATTACGACAACGACGGCGACCTCGATCTGTATGTCACCAACTGGGGCCCCAATCATCTCTACCGCAACAACAATGACGGAACCTTCACCGACGTCGCTCCCGAAATGGGAATGGATGACGAACGCTGGGGGGGGAGTTGTGCGTTTGGCGATTACGACCTGGATGGTGATTTGGATTTATACGTCCCCTGTTAGCTCGATTACGATCCCAAGAAAAAC
>CAZSIZ010000400.1:0-5328 GCA_964606645.1 uncultured bacterium | reverse complement strand
CGTCCAAGAAAAACAAGTCGGATGGGTAACGAGAATTATTGTGACACAGCCTGTGTGCTTTGAACCCACACTACTTGACTTAACCGGGCAGGCACAGGGGCCTGCCCCTACATTACCTACTTAGCTGACAACTGATAACTAAATTATGTCCGATCAACCTGATTTGCGAAACCAATTGGAAGAAGCCAAACAGCAGTGCCTGACCGAGTTTGGGAAGGTGGGCGATCCACAAGCCTTGTATGAAACGCGCACGGTCTATTTAGGTAAAAAAGGCAAAGTGAAAGCCGTACTGCGAGGTTTGGGAAAACTCTCCGCTGCAGAGCGCCCTGTCATCGGTCAGCTGGCCAACGAGGTCGCGGATGCGCTGGAAGACGCCTATCAGTCGCGCTTGAACGATCTCAAATCCAATCAGGCGCAGCGTCAACTGGAGCAGGACGCGGTCGATATCACCCTCGCCGGGACGTGGAATCGTCAGGGTGCGATTCATCCGCTTACCCAGATGTGCGATGAGATCGAGGAGTTTTATTATTCCATGGGATACGACATCGCCGAGGGGCCGGAAGTCGAATCCGAGTTCTATAACTTCGAGGCGTTGAACATCCCGACCGATCACCCCGCGCGGGATATGCAGGACACGTTTTTCATGAAAAGCGGTCACGTTCTGCGCACCCATACCTCGCCTGTCCAGATCCACTATATGGAAACCCACACCCCGCCGCTTCGTATGATCGCGCCGGGCCGGGTATATCGCTGCGATTCCGACATTACCCACTCCCCCATGTTCCATCAGATCGAGGGGCTGGCGGTGGACACGGATATCTCCTTTCGAGACCTGAAGGGATCGCTGGACATGCTGTTGAAACATCTCTTCTCCCCCGACATCGGCACGCGCTTCCGTCCGTCGTATTTCCCCTTCACCGAACCCAGCGCCGAGGTGGACATCGAGTGTTTCGTCTGCAAGGGAGACGATCCCAACTGCCGAATCTGCAAGGGAACCGGCTGGATCGAGGTGCTCGGCTGCGGTATGGTGAATCCCGCCGTCTTCGAAGCGGTCGGTTACGATTCCGAGAAATACACAGGTTTCGCGTTCGGCTTAGGGATTGAGCGTCTGGCCATGCTGAAATTCCAAATCAACGACATCCGTCTTTTCTATGAAAACGACATCCGCATGCTGCGCCAATTTCGCTAGTATTCCAGCCGATAGACCTTCCGGGGTGAATGATGGACGGCGAAAATCATATCGACAAGACTCAAGACGTTTTGCAGAACGAACCCGATGATGAACGTACGATAAGCGATACGCTGAATTGGGCGCTTGGACTGGCTGGCGCGTTCGGAGGCGCGGTCGCTGGATATTATTTGTTCGGATGGATTCTCCGTCAGGGATTTTACGCGATCATTCTCCCTGGTTTGTTTGCCGGTTTAGGCTGTGGCTATCTACTCAGAAAACAATCGGTATGGATTCCCATCCTTTGTGGAATTATCGCGTTCGTGGCGGGATTACTGAGCGACTGGAATTTTTTCCCTTTTGCCAAAGATCAAAGCCTGGTGTTCTATCTCTCTCACCTCCATCACCTTCAACCCATTACCATGATTCTGATCGCGTTGGGAGGATTTTTCGGTTATTGGTATGGCCGTTCCAGCAAAAAACACTAATGACAAGTCGAAAAAAAGTGGAAGCAGAATGAAACTCACACCCTATACTTGATGTTTTTTTTCAGTATTATCGATCTGTAGTGGTCTGATTCTCAGTTTTCGACTTTTTGCCGTTTCATCTCTACCCATTCCTTATAGTGCTTTTTCCTTGATGTAAACTTGAGACTTATGATTTACATCGGAAATTCAATCGGGTAGAATTGTATTCTGCCATTCGATACTAATGAAAATGATATGGAGAGAATTATGCATGTTCGCCCATTCTATGTCGCTCCCGTCCTCCCGGAAGAACTCGCGCCACTCAAAGATATCGCCATGAATCTTTGGTTTTCCTGGAATTGGGATGCCGTACGGTTGTTTATTCGGATTGATGCGGAATTGTGGGAGGAGATTTATCAGAACCCGATTGCGATGCTCAGCCGGGTTCCGCAGGCCCGCTTCAAGGAACTCGCCCAGGACGACAGTTTCATCGCCAATATGGAACGGGTCCAGGTGGAGTTGCAGGATTATCTGAAACGAAAGAAATGGTTCGCTCGCAGTAACGACGATTACAGCGATATGCAGGTGGCCTATTTCTCCTGCGAATACGGCCTGGACGAAGGGCTGCCGGTCTATTCCGGCGGATTGGGGATTCTGTCCGGCGATCATCTGAAATCGTCGACGGATATGGGAATTCCCTTGGTCGGGATTGGATTGCTCTACCAGCAGGGCTATTTCCGTCAGCGTTTGAATTCGGATGGTTGGCAGTGGGAATCGTATCCCGATAACGACTGGTACAACATGCCAGTCACTTTGGTCAAGGACAAAAAGGGCGAGCCAGTGACGATCGCAGTGGATATGGACTCGAAACAAGTCACGGCTCAGATATGGCGTGTCCAAGTTGGCAATAACTACCTGTTCCTGCTCGACACGAATATCGAGGCCAACTCAGCCTGGGGACGTGAAATCACGACCCAGTTATACGGCGGCGACCGCGATATGCGCATCCGGCAGGAAATACTGCTTGGTATTGGAGGTATACGCGCCCTGCGCAAGCTGGGAATGAAGCCAACCGTTTTTCATCTCAACGAAGGTCACTCCGCCTTTTTAGTTTTGGAGCGCATCCGTGAGATGATTGAAAACGATGGTCTCACATTCGATGAAGCGAGAGTTTGCGTCCGGCATTCAAACGTTTTTACGACTCACACTCCCGTTCCCGCCGGTAACGAACAGTTCGACTCCAACTTACTTCAGGCCTATTTAGAACCGTTCGTAGCCCGCCTGGGGATATCATGGGAAGATTTTCTCAATTTTGGACGCGTCGAACAGAACAATCCCAAAGAACAATTCGGGATGACTGTTTTCGCATTGCGTTTCGCTTCGTTCCGTAATGGTGTGAGTGAATTGCATGGCCAGGTATCACGGAAAATGTGGCAGAAGATATGGCCACACGTACCCGAAACTGAAATCCCCATCAAACATATCACCAACGGGATTCATCCTCGCTCGTGGCTCAGCCACGATATGGGAGAGCTTTTCGATTCCTACTTGGGACCCACTTTCGTGCAAAATCCTTGGAATTACGACATCTGGGATCGTATCGACCGTATTCCGGGAGTGGAACTGTGGCGAACCCATCAACGCCGGCGTGAGCGTCTTGTCTTTTTCGCCCGTAAACGTCTAAAACAACAGCTGAAACGACGTAACGCCTCTATCGACAAAGCCGACGAAGTACTCAATCCTCATGCGTTGACGATTGGTTTTGCCCGGCGGTTCGCGTCGTATAAGCGGGCACACCTGTTATTCAGCGATCCCGATCGTTTGATCAAACTCATTTCGGATCCGGAACGTCCGATCCAAGTTATCATCGCCGGGAAAGCCCATCCACAGGACAATCCCGGAAAAGAAATCATCAAAAACATCATTCATACCATACGAGAAAAGCCCTATAACACGCACATCGTTTTCCTCGAGGATTACGACATCAACGTCGCCCGGTATTTAGTCCAGGGTGTCGATGTGTGGCTCAATACGCCGCAACGGCCCAAAGAAGCCTCTGGAACCAGTGGAATGAAAGCGGCGGCGAACGGTGGGCTGAACGTCAGTATTTTAGACGGGTGGTGGTGCGAGGGATTCGCTCCCGATACGGGATGGGCCATTGGCCGAGGTGAAGAGTATGGCGATAACGAAAAGGATTTTCAGGATCAGGTTGAAGGGAACGCACTATACGACTGCCTGGAAAACGAAGTAATCCCTCGATTTTACAACCGGGATTCAACCGGTCTTCCGCGAGACTGGATCGAGATGATGAGAGCTTCCATGAAGTCGTTGGGCCGACAATTCAATACGCATCGGATGGTCCAGGAATATACTCAGAAACTCTACAATCCCGCTCATGCCAACGGTCAGGCAATGATTGTGGATTCGTGCAAACGGGGGAAAGCACTGGCGGCGTGGCGCAATAAGATCAAAGAGACGTGGAGCCAGGTTTCCATTCAGGACGTCGAGTCGTCGATTACAAACAGTGGGCTTCATGTAGGCGATTCACTCACGATCGATGCGAAAGCCTGTTTAGGCCCGTTGACTCCCGAAAATGTGACGGTTGAAGTGATTTGCGGGAGGCTCGATTCTCAAGGTGTTTTGAAGGATGGAACGATTTACACGATGGAATCTGCCGGTCCCCTCGGCGGAAGTAAATGTTATCAATTCAAAGTGGAGGTTCCATGTTCCGAAAGCGGTCGGCATGGTTTTCAAATTCGCATCAGGCCCTATCATCCCGATTTGACCCGCACTTTCTCCATCGACAACGTCACGTGGGGGTAAAGCAGGATTTAGGGGCTAGGGTTTGAGGGTTGTCAATGTTGTAGGGGCAGGCTCCTGTGCCTGCCCACGCTTAATCCACCCCGTCATTTTCTGGGGAGGGCGAATCTCCTGATGAGCCGGTTCGTTTTAATTATTTTCTGAAAAGAACCTACCACTCGCCCAGCACCTGTTTTAATACTTTCCCCATTTCTTCGATTTGGTAGGGCTTGCTGATGACGCCGCTGAATCCGTAATCCTTGAAATTCGCCATGATTGGGTCCTCCGAATACCCACTGGAAACGATGGCTTTCACTTGAGGATCGATCTCGCGCAGTATTTGAATCGCTTCGTTTCCACCCATGCCTCCGGGAATCGTCAAATCCATGACTAGCAAATCGAAGGGCGTCTCCGATTGGATGGCTTTTTTATATTTTTCGATGGTTTCAACACCATCGTGCGCGAAATCGGCCTCGTATCCCATTTCTTGAAGCATCTCACCCAGCACATCCCTGACCAGTTCTTCATCATCCATCACGAGAATACGGCCCTGTCCCGTCATGAGTGTTTCCGGCTCTTCCGCTTTCTCCGCGATCGGGGAAGACGTTTCACTGGATGCGGGGAGATAGAGTGTGAACGTGGTCCCAACTCCCGATTGAGATTTAGCCGTGATCGATCCTTCATGATTCCTGACAATCGAATAAACGGTGGCTAATCCCAAACCGCTCCCTTCCTGTTTCGTCGAAAAATAGGGATCGAATATCTTGGGCAGATAATCTTCGGGAATACCCACTCCATGATCTTGGATCGATATTCGGATGTAGTTTCCTTCAGGCAGGTTTAACACCGATTTTCGCGTTGGTTTAACCGTCATAGAAATATAAGAATCTCAAG
>CAZSIZ010000399.1:0-5347 GCA_964606645.1 uncultured bacterium | reverse complement strand
CGCGTGTGCCACGTCTCTTTTTGGCTTTATGTATTTCCCGGTCCTGGGGCTTCCCTTGGATTGGGACCTTTATACGTTTATGTTTCCATCCGTAGCCTTATGTGGAGTATCGATAATGAGTGAATTGTCCGTTTTCCGTTTGTGGAGAAGACGCATACTGGTTCTTGTGCTGGCTGCCGCCGCGCTGTCGTCGACGTGGATATTGCAGAACGCTCTCTTCTGGCGTTATCCGGTTACCGTCGCGCGTCTGGGGCCGGTCATTGCCCCCTTCGTCCCCGATTTCTATTTCAAGAAGATGAACCGGGCGTTCGAGAATCAGTCCGAGGGGCATCTGTATTTGCTGGCGGACCGCGCTCTCCGTGAGTCGCCTGAACGTTACCGGGAAATCCTGTCATTCATGGACGATTGGACCGTCTCGGTATTAGCCAAGCGCCCCCCCCGGCCGTTCGACTATCCTGGCTGGGCCTGCGACTTGGTCACCCGCGATGACCGGATTTTCGTTTTCGACATAAGGGGCCGCATCTTCGAGGCGAAGAACGAATCGCTTCATTGGATCTATGCGCCGGAAACCCGGACCGAGAGTCCCGTCGTGGCGGGAGATTTCGCGGCGGACGGCGCGGCGCTGCTTCTCTGTGAGAACGGGCAGATTCTGCGCGTCTCTCCAGCGGTACTCGAAACCGGCGCGAAGGAAGAACGTTTTTGGGGACCGCTGGAAATTATGGAAACGTTTCTGCCCGATTCTCCCTCGGCGCGAAACATGCCCGTGCGGTTGGTGGATATCGCGGTCAGGCAGGACACACAGAGCGTCTGCGTGCTGGACAATTTCAACCGCGTGTGGGACGTGGGTGAGAAACGTCTGCTTCTCGAAGGCGACCGCTCCTGTAATTTAGCGAAAGCGCTTCACTTCACCTCAACGAACCAACCAGTGACCATCGATGTGAACAACCGGCTGTCGTACGACAAAGAGAAGATCGAATTTCCCTTCCGTTGCGATTATTTCCATCCCATCGTGCGCGATTTTCTTCTGTCGCATGGCGAGCGGGGGCTGATGGTTCTCGATCTGAACGGCAACATCCACTACACCGGTTCCGCCCCGATGTACGAGGACGCCGTTCAGCCTGGCAGCATCATCGACCGCTACAAAAAGATGGCCTATCTCCCCCGCCGCGATTCCATTCTCCTGCTGGACAACCGCTTCCGCCTGACGCAGGCTGAGATCGATCCCGGCGGTATGACGGCGCGCAACAAGATCGGTGCGATGATCGAATCCGGCAACCTCATCACGGCTTACAATATACTGAGTACGCTTTGGAGAAAATCGAGCCAATTCACCACCGTCTGCTATGACATGCTGCAAACGGATGAGATACGCAATATGGCGGGACACGTCATGTACGATCCTAGCGATTCCATCGATCTTTATGTTGACATGCTGCCGGTCAGTGAAGATTTGATTCTGCTGATCGACCGCTGGGGCCGCCTCATCACCGAAAACCGGGGATCGCTGTTTCTGATGGAAGGCACGGGATTGGTTTCCTGGCCGCGCACGGATGCGATCGACGCCGCCCTGGCCGGGGATCGGGTTTATTTCCTGTGCCGCGACGGAACCGTCTGGTACTATGCCTATCCCGATTTTTTTGGGCGAACGCTCCCGCCGTTCGAGCGTTCTCCGAAACGCTGGGGTGATTTGGGCGATTTCCGCAGCGGCGTTCCCTGGATCGGGATCGAAGCATCAGCCGACGGCCGTGAATTGATCGCCGTGAACGCCACCGGTTATACGGTCCGAACCGGTTTGGACGACAAAACGCTATTACAAACATTGCAATTGCCGGTGGAGGGAAACGCGCTTTTCGATTTCGCCTTCAAGCAGGATGAAAGCGGTTTCTCGATCGCTTACACCTCCCGTGAAGGCCCGGCCAGCGTCTATACAAGCGCGAACGAGAAGACGGCAACCGTTGCCAATACGAAATTCGGATGGTCCGTCATCGCCGATATCCAATTTTCGTCAGGCGGCAATATCATTCTGCTCGATCGTTACGGCGTTATCCATCAATACAATCCGGTCCTTCAATTTTCGGAAAAACCGTATACCGTCATCATGGACGCCGCCGCTTTCCGCTTTCTGCCGGGTGGAGAAAAGGCCCTCTGGCTTCGGACCAACGGTGAACTCCGAAGGTTGCGCGTGAAACAGTAAATGAAATACCCTTTCCTTCCGGGTACATCGCCTCGCACCGCAAGTAGACTCGATGATTTTTAGTCCCTAGTGTAAACTGACAACTGATAATGGAGGTTTTATCCGAATGATCCGATCTTTTCTTCTCAGTCTATTATTCGCTACCATCATCGTGAGTTCGCCGTTTGTGAATGCCGAACAGGTTCCCCGGCTCGAAACGTATGTCACGGCGCATCAAGTCGATTCACTTTTGTCTACGCTTGAGGGCCGTGAAAAAGCTTTGGGTGTGTTTCAGGAAATCGGTATTACCAAAATCTATCTCGAAACGATTCGCAGCGGGTACGTCCCCAACGATAAGGCGCTGATCGAAGCCAGAGATTTTTTCCGCGAAAACGGGATCGAAATTTCTTGCGGCGTCGCGACCTTGGCGGGAAAAGAATTCGGAACGCTCTCCAACCGCTCCAGGCTATGGCTGAACTATCAAAGCGAAAAAACACAAAAGGATCTGGCCGATTGTTTCCGAAAAATAGCGGCCCAGTTCGACGAAATTATGGTCGACGATTTCTTCGCCACGAATGACCGCAGCGAAGGATCCGTTCAAGCGAAAGGAGACCGTTCGTGGTCGCAGTACCGTTTGGATCTGATGCGTGATATCGCGAAACGGTGTGTCATCCAGCCCGCGCGCGAAGCGAATCCGGACGTTCGACTCATCCTCAAGTTTCCTCAATGGTACGACCGTTTTCATTGCTTCGGTTACGACGTGTCACGTGAACCGTTGATGTTTGACCGGATTTGGGTCGGGACCGAAACGCGCAATCCGGACACGAAACGCTTTGGTTTCGTTATGCCCACGCAGGGCTATATCAATTATTCCTGGCTGCGTTCCATCGCAGGAAAGAAGACGGGCGGGGCTTGGTTCGATTTCGGCGATTGCACGGCGCCGGTCTATCTTATGCAGGCGTATCAATCCGTCATGGCGGGTGCGGAAGAGATCGTTTTGTTCGAAGCGGGCAGTGTCATTAAAAAAAATCCGTGTATCGAACCGTTTATGCAAAGGCGCGACGCGCTTTACGCACTGGGTCGTCTGCTTCATGGCCGCAAGGGGCTGGGAATGGCCGCCTATAAACCGCCTCACAGCGACGGAAGCGATCTCGAAGGCGCGGCGAACTTGTACGTCTTCGATTATCTCGCCACGTTGGGATTGGCCCCGCTTCCGACCGTTTCCGTTCCCGAAAATGCTTCGGCGGTCATTCTGCCGAGACAGGCTGTGGCCGATCCTGACATCCTGGAGAAAATCCGGCGATGGCTGGCCCGTGGAACGACAGTTGTAACGACTCCGGATTTCCTGGCTGCGATGGGCGATCCTCAACTGACTGAACAAGCCGGTTACGAGTATCCCATTTCCCTCAATACGTCTGATATAAGTGTCGAGCGCTTTCGCGTGGATAAAAAGGAAGTGACAGCCCCGGTTCCCGTGCAGCTGCGGCCAATCGCCGTCCCGCCCAACGCCGAAATCCTTTGCGCTGGTTTGACGGCTGAAAACGTAATTCCTCTATTGACCCGGCGGAAAAGTGGAACGGGAGGCGAGATTCTTGTCTTGAATATCAACACGTTCGCCCACGAAGAATTCGGGCCGGGCAAAGAGGAATTTCTCCCCCCCCGGCCGCTGTCGGTGAAAGACTGGCCCGCGCAAACCGTCAACCGGATCAGGAAAGCCGTTCCATCTCCTTACGGCATTCGTCTTGAGGGACCGAACCACATTGGAGCCTGTTATTATGAAGGTAACATTTTAGTACTGGCGAATTTCAACGAATCGCCCGTCACGGTTTCACTGAGTTGGAAAAAATCACCGCAAAAGGTAAGTCTTCACCCCGAATTCCCCCACGCGCCGGGAACCCAACTTCAAAAAATAGACGGACACGATTCCATAAACATACCGCCCTGGGAATTAGCTGTTCTAACTTGGAAATAACGAGAGGCAAAATCACCCTAAACCCTATCCCCTAAACCCTAGACCTTGTATTACTCCAGGCGAAACGAGAGGCTGAGAATCGATGTTTCCTGGGGCTTCAGTTTTTGTTCCCATACGACCGATTCGTTATGCCGCTTTGCGTTTTTCGGTGATGTGACGACTCCCGTCGCCGATTTCGGAAGCGAGGCTCGAAGCCGGAACGTTTGATCGTTGCGCGGTGTGTAGCGGTATGAATAGTGGATGGTTCCTTTTTCGATTTGGGCGTCCCCTTTGCGAAACACGCGAACGAACAAAGCCGGGATACGATGCTCGGGAACTTCTACCGTGCAGCGAGTGTAGTTGTTCGTTTCCCGCGCGAGAAAAGAGAGAGCGTTTCCGTCGGGATCTTCGATTTGTAATATTTTTCCGATGACCAGGATGCTGACTGTGCCGCCTTTCGGTTTGGAAGAGACGGGAATGACATAATCGAGTGTTACGTCTCCCTTCCGGTTAATGGAGATAGAATGCTCACGGATAATCCCCAGTTCCGGATCGAAGCAGTCGCCGTTGATCCGCACGATCTTCTTCAATGGGATGTGGATCAGGCCGTAACGGGTTTTAAAAGCGATCGATTTGTTGTTCGATTCTTCGATCTCCCCGACCAGGATCATCCCTTCCACCGTTTGCAGCACGGTGTTTTTCGCTTTGTCTCCATAAGGCAGCATGGAGGCGGCGTTCGATTCGTTCGACGGCAGGAGCAGTGCGAACAACGCAACGATCGCGAGATGAATCGGTTTATGAGTGAATGGACGAAGAGTCATGATGGTTCCTCAGTGTTTAATTAAGATTCTGATGACGCTGGCCGCTTCGCGGTACCAGCACCATTTCCAGACTTCACGTAGCGAAGGCCGTTTGCCGGTCATCAGGATTCCCACACGGAAAATCCGTGCCGCGATAAATACCCCAAGCACGGCGAAAAACACGGTTGTCGCTGCAACCGCCGCGATTTCCCACCACGGAACGGTCGTGACCACCATCCGAACGGCCATCACGGTCGGCGAAAGGAACGGAACGAAACTGAGCAGTCGCACCGGCCACCAATTCGGTTGAGTAACCAACACGAAATTGAACATCAGCGGGAACACGATAAACATCGTGACGATTCCTTGAACAGACCTCGCAAATCCACTCCTAAATCGACCCATTTTTTTGGACATCTTGAA
>CAZSIZ010000398.1:0-5371 GCA_964606645.1 uncultured bacterium | reverse complement strand
AAGATGTCCAAAAAAATGGGTCGATTTAGGAGTGGATTTGCGAGGTCTGTTTTAAGAACCGGCAGACAAAAAACCAGGCAGGTATAACGATAGCGAAGGCCAAAACGTGACAATCAGCAGGACAGCGATCTCAGCGACAAGAAACGGGAGCACGGCACGGCTTAAGCGAAACACACCCACATTCGAGAACGTGGAGGCGACGTAGAGATTGACGCCGACCGGCGGGGTGATCTGACCGATCGCTAAATTGACCGTGAGAATGATACCGAAATGGATCGGATCGACGCCCATCCGTTCCATCACGGGAAGAAAAATGGGTACGAAAATATAGATGATGGAAACCGCATCGATGAAGCAGCCGGCGATGAGCAAAAACGCGTTGACTAACAGTAACAACACGATTCGGCTGTTGGACAGACTGAGGATGGCCTGACTCAGGGCTTCGGTCAGGTGGGTCTGATGCAGCACCCAGGAGAACAGCGAAGCCCCGGCAATAATGAATAGAATCTGAGCGGCGTTACGGCCCGCCTGGACCAGGACTTTGCTGACTGTTTCCCACTTCCAGAGCGAGCGGTAGAAGATCGAATCGGCGAGGAAGATATACAGCACCGCCGCGCCTGCCGATTCGGTAGGGGAAAACACGCCCCGATATATTCCGCCCAGAATAATCAGCGGGGCGACCAGCGCCAGCGCCGTTCCTCCCAGTATCTTCCAGGTAAGGGGGAGACGTTCCGTGGGGATACAATCGCGGCGGGATAGAAATAAAACCGCGACGATCAATGACAGGCTAACCGCGATGCCGGGGAAGACGCCCGCCAAAAAAAGTCGGCTGACCGAGGTCTCTGCGACGACTCCGTAAACGATCAACGCGATACTGGGAGGGACGATGATCCCGATCCCGCCTCCAGCCGCCAATAAGGCCGCCGAACGCGGGGCAGTGAAACCGGATTTAGTCAGCAGCGGGAAAAGCAGGACACCCAGCGCGGCCACGTCGGCGGGTCCCGAACCGGAGATTCCCGCAAATAACAGCGACACGACGACCGTCACGATTGCCACACCGCCACGGACCCGGCCTACGGCGATCAGGACGAAATCGAGCAGACGTCTGGCTAGGGCGCTTTCCCCCAGCAGGTGACCGGCGACGAGAAAAAGTGGGATCGCGAGCAGGGTGTAGGAATCGAAGGCGGAGAAAATCTGCTGGGCGATGATGATGGGGTCTTCGAGGTTGAACGCGAAGATCGTGACGATCGCCGACAGACCCAGCGAGACGGCGACCGGCACTTCAAGGAAAAGGAGCGCGAAGAAGAGGCCGAATAAGAGGAGGGTTAGCCAGATCACTAAGGTGTATTCTCCAAGTTAATTATTCTCATAACTTTTTTCGAGAAGTGGTTTTGCTTTTTCTAAATCGGCTAATGAAGAAATTTTTATTTCGAGATCGCCTGTCCCAAGATGACCAATATTCCGAACGTCACGTGTAAATCCTTCTTCTAATTGAATATCATCAGGATTAACTCTGATCAATACGATAAGATTTCTTGTTTTCGTATGCACTTCAACGCATGCAAAATTTTTAATTCGTTTGAATGCTATGTAAAATTTTAAGGTTTTTATTTGTACGTCATCTCCAAAACTTAATAACATTTCTTTTAACGCTTCATAACGATCTTTTAAGTTTTCGTCTGCTTGATCTATACAATCTGAGACTGTTTTGTAATTTTGTTTTACTGCTGGTGTTTTTTCTGGTTTATCCGGTTCAGCAGAAACGGCATTGACTAAATCGAGGAGTAATAGATTGTCTCCGTACTTCCGGTAACGGATCAATTCAATGTTTCTGTTGATTTGCTGGACGGCGTGTTGATCGTATTTCGTAAAGTCACCGGCGATGCAAAGAAGCCTTGGACTCGACCATTCTATATTTTCAGAATCTTTTTTCCCCAATTCTTTCTGAACCAATAACTCAAAATCCGCTTGATGATCCATTAGCCAGTCTAAATAGAATAATCCCTGATTGATTACATTTTGATTCGTCGCGCGTTTGTATTCGATAATAACCGGACAACCGTTTTCATCGATGCCGAGAGTATCGATCCGGCCACCATGAGTTTTTCCGGTTGAAAATTCAGTGGCGAGAAATTTTATTCCCAAGAAAACGTCCAAATCTTTTTCTATAAGGGTTTGTAGTGATTTTTCTACAGCCATAGAACTGCCAGATATTTCGATGACTTGATTTGAACCAACCTGAAACAGTTTAACATCGCTCATTATTCATATTCCTTTCATCCACTCGATCAAGCGTTTTCGTCGATGCCGAAGTGAAGGGGGATGTGGTGTTCTTTGATTTTGCGGTAGAGGGTGCGGGGGCTGAAGCCGAGGATTTTGGCGGTGGCTTCTTTGTCTCCTTGAGTCATTTCGAGGGTGCGGCGAAGCACTAAGCCCTCCGCCTGCAAGGCGGACGAACCGAGCGGGATGGTGATGTTTTGGCTTGGTTGACTTTGCTGAGATACGCCGGGTAGGTCTTCAAGTAAAATGCGGTCTCCTTGGGCCATGACGACGCCGTGCTCGATGGCGTTTTCCAACTCGCGCACGTTGCCGGGCCAGGAGTAATTCTCCAGAGCGGTCAAAGCGTTTTGGCCCACACCCAGCACTCGTTTGTTGTTTTTCTTGGCGTAACGTTCGATGAAATAATGGGTGAGCAGGGTGATGTCGCCCTGCCGGTCGCGCAGGGGGGGCAGCGTCAGATTGAAGACGTTGATGCGGTATAGCAAGTCTTTGCGGAACAGACCGTTTTCGACGCGCTTGCGTAAATCCCGGTTGGTGGCGGCAATCACGCGCACATCGACTTTGACGGGGGTGCTGCTGCCGACACGATCGAACTCGCCTTCCTGGAGCACGCGCAGCAGCCGGACCTGCGCGGAAGGGGTCATCTCGCTGATTTCGTCGAGAAAGAGGGTTCCTCCATCGGCGGCCTCGAACCGGCCCTGGTGATCTTTATACGCGCCCGTGAAAGCGCCTTTGACGTGACCGAAGAGTTCGGATTCCAGCAGCGATTCGGGGAGTGCGCCGCAATTGACTTTGATCATGGGACGGTCGGAACGCTGGCTTGAACGATGAATGGCCTCGGCGATCAATTCCTTGCCCGTGCCGGTTTCACCCGTGACCAGTACGGTGGCATCGCTGGGCGCGATCTGCTCGATCTGAGTGGCGATCTTTTGCATGGCCCGGCTCTTACCGACCGGCGTTTTTTTCATCCGATAGTCTTCGAGCTGGTCTTTCAGTTCGCGATTTTCAACCAACACTTCGCGAGAGGCAAGAGCCTTTTCGACGTGAAGCCGAAGTTCGATGTTTTTCACCGGCTTGGTGATAAATTCGATCGCCCCCGCTCTCATGGCTTCGACCGCCGTATCGATCGAACCGTAACCGGTCATCATGATAATCGGGATCGTGGGATCGATTGATTTGACGGTGCGGATAAACGTCATCCCATCGAAGCCTGGCATGACCAGGTCGGTGAGAATCAAATCGAAGGGAAAAATCCGGATGCTGGCCAAGCCTTCTTCACCACTCGAAGCGGTCCGGCAGCGATAGCCGAATTTGGATAGAATCTGGCTCAGGGTCCGCGCCACGGCTTCATCGTCGTCTACGATGAGTATATGGTTGGGCGATTTGGCTGTTTCATCCATCTTTTGTAACTGCTCGAATCATAGAAAACTTAATGACTATGGTAATTGTGACTGAATTGACAGATTTGTCAAAGGAATAATGGAATGAAGCGACACTATTTCATGCGGACGCGATTTTGAAGCGATCAAAAAAGAGGCCCTCGAATGAGGGCCTCTTTAAAGCGTTGTGAACGGGGAATGACTTAAGTTGCCGTATCAAAGAAGTAGTATGTCCCAAATCAATATCGTCGGTGTCTTACAAACGCTGCAATGACTGGATGCCTTACTTGATGAGAAAACTTGATGCCGTACTGGTTTGTGATGCTCATGCGAGGATGTTGTTCACAACACTCTTAACTTATAAGCATGTTTTATGCCAAAACCAACCACTTAAAGATTTGAGAATTAATTAATGATTGAATATATGTGACTTATGGAATATAAAACCGATTACGGATAGGGAATTAAGAGGCGGTTTATTTGAAAATTGAAGCCTCTATTTGCCATATCTGACAAAATCATTATTTTGGATTGACAGAATTGACAATAATAGATCGGAAAATTGGATTTTCTCAAGGGATCACAAGGGTGCTATAGAATTCCCCGGAACCATTCCAGAGATTGTTCGAGAACGCTGCCTTCACATTCCAGGCTGAAGTCGCCGTCGTAACCGTTGTCGAGCAGGATTTTGACGCATTTTTCGATGTTGTCCGAGTTGACGCCGTTCCCAATAGCGCAATGGCTCATGGCGATGCCGGTCGCACCGCCGCGCAGAGCATCGGCGAGTTCCTTGCTGACATCCTTAATGTGGACGTGCTTGATCCGGTCCTTGAAGCGCTCGGTAAACGACACGGGGTCCTGTCCGGCGATGAACGTATTCCCGGTGTCCATGTTCAGCTGCAAGTAGGGGCTGTCGTAGAAGTTCAAAATTTCATCCATGTAATCCGGGTTGGTCGTGAAATAGCCGTGGGGTTCGCAGTTGACCGTGACCTCGCAGGCTTCCGCGACTTTCAGGATTTCGCCGTAGGCCATTTTCATTACCTGCAAAGCCTCTTTGTCGGTCATTCCTTCCGGGCATACTTTGTCGTCGGTTGTGTCGATGAAGGAACATCCCGCCAGTTTTGCCCAGCGGATTGCGTTGCAGACGTACTGCACGCCGATCGTCAAGCCGTCCATGCGGGTGAGCGGATAGGCGGCGTCCAACTGACTGAACTGGATGCCGTAGGACTCCAACTTCCTGCGCCATAGAATCGGGTCTTCCAGCAGCGAGATGTGGGGGTAGTAACCCAACGACTGGATGTAGGCCGAGCCGTCGATGGTCCCGCATTCGATGTACTTCAGATCGTGATCCTTGGCCCACTGCAGGCACTGTTCGAAACTCCAGTTGACGCTGTTGAAAGCGTCCGTGTGAAAACTGATGTTTACCATAATAGTTCTCCAATACAATTATTTTTAATGCAGGGTTTAGTCTCTTGTCAAATTGTAGCGCAAACTCCCAACCTGCATTATTTTACTTAAAGATGCAGGCTGGAAGCCTGCGCTACAACATGATTTGTTCACGGTCTCGCCCAGACGATGTCGCCGGTGCTGACAGTTCCGTTGCTGGCCATGTAGTAGGTGAATCCGGTGATGCTGCCGACGTTGAAATCGAGTTTCTGGTTGGGACCGATGCTCCACAATTCGTAGGCGTAAGGTTTGCCCGTCAGCCCACG
>CAZSIZ010000397.1:0-5378 GCA_964606645.1 uncultured bacterium | reverse complement strand
CTTCTCAAAGTTTTATCTGGATAACTCTTCTACAATTTCATGCGATTGCCCTGCGACGATAACCGATTCATATAACTTGTTGAAATCATATCGTTTTGCGTTATTGAGTTCCTCCAAGGTTTCTGCCGCCGTATAACCAAGCCCGGAGCCGTTTTTACTTACGAATTCCAGTTTTTTACGTGTTTCCTTAGCGGCTTTATTGGTGTAAAAAAGATGATATTGTCCATGATAAAACACGATCGATGGATCCTTGACGGAAACATCATCGAATTCGCCGGGAGCGCCCTTTGTCAATAGAGGTTTTGAAACCGCCCATCTCTTATATTGAAATTCAGGATTAATATTTTCCTGACTCGCACAAGAAATTTGAAATAGCATAAGAAGTAAGGAAAATAATAAATAATGGTATCGAGTAGACATCGTATAATTCCTCCATCAATTTCTAACTCAGGCATCTATAAGAAATAAAATAGTCGATGTATCTTATATTATAATTATGAATGAAGTACCAGCATATCGTCTGGGATTAAAATCCATAGAATTTGCTACTTCCAGAATTCGGATAATTCGGTGACTTATTCAAAATGAGATCGAAGATGTTCTTTTTCAAAAATAATGGACTGCTTAAATACATAATACATTATATACGCAGAAAATCCACTTCCGTATTGATTTTCTCTCCAAAATCAAGAACAATCTTTATTGAGTGTACATTACTTTTTTTGAATGAATGATGGTTCGCCATTAAAATATAAAAACAGAATAAAGAGGTTTGACGGTTGAGAAGGAGATCTTCGATGATGGCCTGGAAAGTAACACACCGTTTTTTATGGGGATTTGTCGCTGGGATCGTTCTGCTCGCAGTGGGTCCGGTTGGATATGCGATGGATCCAGCGATCCCGGAAATTGTGAAGGAACAGAATTTCGATTTCTCCGACATTGTCTTCGCGGTTCGCCAGCCGGGATACGATTGGGGTGGGAAGCCAGGGCATTATTACGCCAATTTCGGTCGATTCGCCTATGATGACGATCCCCTTCAACAACCCGGTTATGAAAACAGGTGGGCTTATGGCGAGGGCGGGCGCTTGTGCCGCTTGAACCTGAAGACCGGCGGGATAACGGTGCTGCTGGAGGATGAACGTGGTGCGATCCGCGATCCTCAGATGCACTACGACGGGAAGAAGGTTCTTTTCTCTTACCGTCCCGCGGGCGATCATTTCTATCACTTATACGAGATCGGCATCGATGGAATCGGTCTGCGCCAACTGACCGACGGTGATTACAACGATATTGAAGCCTCTTACCTTCCCGACGGCGGAATCGTTTTCGTCTCATCGCGCGGGAATCGATGGGTCAACTGCTGGCTGACCGAAGTGGCGATCCTCTACCGCTGCGACGGCGACGGAAAGAACATCCGCGCGCTCTCCAGCAATAACGAGCATGACAACACCCCCAGCGTTCTCCCCGACGGACGCATTTTGTACACGCGTTGGGAGTACGTCGACCGCAGCCAGGTTCATTACCATCATTTATGGACCATCAATCCCGACGGGACGGCGCAATCGGTTTATTATGGCAACCTGAATCCCGGCGTGGTGATGATCGATTCGAAGCCGATCCCCGGAACCCGTGTAATCGCCTCGATCTTTTCACCCGGTCATGGCCGCTCGGAGCACCAAGGCGCGGTGACGATCGTCGATCCGCGTATGGGTCCCGATGAGAAAACAAACGTTGAAAAGATCACCAAGAAAGAGAATTTCCGCGACGTCTACCCGATTTCGGATCGGTGGTTCCTGGCGGCGCAGGAGCGGCGGATCGTGTTGATGAACCGGGAAGGGAAAACCTGGACGGTGTACGAACTGGATCGGGAAGACCGCGCTCACGATCTGCTTTGCCACGAACCGGCCGCGCTGCGTGGACGCCCGCGCGAGACGCTTCTGCAATCGCGTGTCGATCTCGCGCAAGAGACCGGCGAAGTGGTGCTGGCCAACGCGTACCTCGGCCGCAACATGCAAGGCGTGAAGCCGGGCGACATCAAAAAAATTCTGGTGCTCTAATCGCTGCCGAAGCCCATCAACTTCACCGGCGGGATGGAGCCGCTCAGCTATGGGGGCACTTTTACGATGGAGCGGATTCTGGGAACCTTCCCGGTCGAGGCGGACGGATCGGCGTATGCGGAGTTGCCCGCGCTGCGCAGTTTGATCTTCGTGGCGTTGGATGAGAACGATCTCTCCGTCAAACGGATGCAGAGCTTCGTTACCTTGCAGCCGGGCGAACGCCAGGGGTGCGTGGGGTGTCACGAACAGCGTGTCACCGCGCCGTTGAAGACGTTTTCCTCCACGCTGACGGCCTTGAAGCGGGAAGCCAGCCGGCTCGCTCCCATCGAGGGCGTGCCCGAAGTCATCGATTTCCCGCACGACATCCAGCCGATTTTCAACCAGCGATGCCTGGACTGTCACGATTACGACAAACGTAAGGGCGGGGTGATCCTGACCGGCGACCGCGGCCCATACTACACGCATAGTTACTATCAACTGTTTGCGGACAACCAGGTCGTCGACGGCCGCAACCTCCCCGTCAGCAACCTCGATCCGCGAACCATCGGAAGTTCCGCCAGCCCGTTGATGAAGAAGATCGACGGGAGCCATCATGACGTCAAAGTAACGGACCGCGAGACGAAGCTGATCCGGCTTTGGATCGAAACCGGCGCGCCTCACGCGGGAACCTACGCGGCGCTGGGTTCGGGACAATTCGGCGCCTATTATGCCAACCGTCTCGACCGGCGCGATCTGGAATGGCCTTCGATGCAAGCGTCAGTGACCGCGATGGGGAAGCGGTGCGGTTCGTGTCATGTGGATGAAATGAAACTGCCCACCTCGCCCTCGGACGATCTCGGTAAACAGCCGTGGATTCCGTTGGAGCCGAACGACCCACGGCGCACCTATTCGCGGCATCTGCTCTATAACCTCACGCGCCCGGAGAAATCGCTGATCCTGCTCGCGGCGTTGTCGAGTGAGGCGGGCGGGTATGCGGATGGGGAGAAGCACGAGATCGTTTTTAAACGCGTCGGCGATCCGGATTACCAGGCCATGCTGGCCGCGATCCGTGACGCGAAATCCTGGCTGGATGAGAACAAGCGTTTCGATATGCCCGGTTTCCGGCCCCGCGATGAGTACGTGCGCGAGATGAAGCGGTACGGGGTGATTGCCGAGTCCATCGGCGAAGACGATCCCATCGACTATTACGCCGCCGAGGAGAAATATTGGCGCTCGTTATGGTATCGATCGAATCAACCGCCGGACTCGAGTCAAGAAAGCGAATAGCCGTTCGATAAATTCCAACGTTTCAACAAAGAATCCGCCCTTCCAACGATAAAAGGGCGGATTCTTTTTTTGTTCACGAATTGATTAATCGATCCAAATCATGTTATGCTTGTAGTCATAGGTTTTTTTGCAGATAGATTTTTTTATGAAAGTGGCTTGATATGAACGCTTCCAATACCGAACACCCGAAAGTTTTTATCAGTTACAGTCATGAAGACGAAGCATTAAAAGACCTTTTGGAAAAGCATTTGAATGTGCTTGCATGGGAGGGGCAACTCGAAGCCTGGAGCGATCGTGATATTGAAACGGGTGAGGATTGGGAACCGCAGATTCAAGACGCCATCGAAACCGCCGACGCAGCCGTCCTGTTGATTTCAGCTGATTTTCTTACTTCGGAATACATTCTTGAGCATGAAGTTCCCCGTTTGCTTGAGCGCCTTAAAAACAAGGAATTGGTGATCTTTCCTGTGATAGCAAGAGAGTGCGCGTGGAAGGAAATCGAGTGGCTTAGTCCGATTCAGGTAAAACCCAAAGATGGGAAGCCGCTGTCTGAAGTTAGTAAATCTAAAAAAGAAAAAGAGTTTTCTGATATTGCCGTTGAAATCAAGAAGATAAAAGTTAGGAAGAAAGGTCCATCCGCGAAACGTTTCAACCTCCCCTACCCGCGTAATGTTTATTTCACTGGCCGTGAAGAGATTTTGAATCAACTGCACGATTCTCTAAACGACATCGGAAAGGCGGCGATTTCTCAGCAGGCGTTATACGGCCTGGGCGGGATCGGGAAGACTCAGACGGCGGTGGAGTATGCCTATCGTTACCAGGATAAATATTCCGCCGTGTGGTGGGTGCGGGCTGAAACGGCTTCGGATTTGTACGCGGGCTACGGCGATATCGCGAGACGTTTGAACCTGCCCGAAAAAGATGCGCAGGATTTGGATGTAATGGTGGAGGGCGTCAAGCGCGTGTTAGAGTGCCGTGACGGTTGGCTGCTGATCTACGACAATGCCGATAAACCGGAAATCCTCGAACCGTTTCTGTTACCGAATCCTCCAGGGCACGTCTTGATTACTTCCCGCGCGCAGAATTTCTATGAGTTGAATATTGACGATCCGCTTGAAATGCCGATTCTGCTGGAGGATGAAGCGCTCGATTTTTTGAAGCGGCGGTCTGGGAGAAAAGAAATCGATGCGGATGAAGAGACGGCGGCGAAAGAAATCGTCAACGAACTTGGCTGCTTGCCGTTGGCGCTGGAACAGGCTGGGGCCTACATCAAAGCCGTGCAAACGACGTTTCGACGTTACCTTGAAGGATATAAAAAAAGTCACCTGGAATTTTTACAGAAGAAAAAGCCACTCAAGAAAAAATATCCCGAATCCGTCGCGACGACCTGGCTGATGAATTTTACGGAGATCGAAAAAGCATCCAAAGCCTCGGCGGACTTGCTTCGTTTCAGTGCTTTCATGAATTCGGACGACATCCCGCTGGAGTCGATCGAGAAGGGAGCCTCCGAACTTGGGGATGAGGTTTCAAAAGCATTGTCGAGTGACGGGCCTACGGAGATCGATGAATTATTGGAACCGCTGACCCGTTACTCGCTGATTCGGCGTGATATCGATAACGAAACGTATAGCATCCACCGCATGGTGCAGGAAGTGATCGGGCACGACCTGGATGAGAAGAATGAACGCCTGTGGGCCGAACG
Source organism: uncultured bacterium (assembly GCA_964606645.1). GTDB lineage: Bacteria > Hinthialibacterota > Hinthialibacteria > Hinthialibacterales > Hinthialibacteraceae > CAZSIZ01. Next base: position 353 of record CAZSIZ010000397.1, on the reverse strand, counting down.
AACCGTGCGCGCTTTGAATATGGCTTGGGATTCTTCTAAATTTGAATCATGGGGTTTGTGTGAGCGCCTTCTTCCACATGGCCTTACTGCCGATCAATTGATCCAGAAATGGAATTTTGAGTTTGAGGAAGCGGGCGGTCTTCTCAATAAGGTTGGATATTATTTATACTATCGTGCCCGATACGCGGAAGCGGAGCCGCTCTACCGCCGAGTCATAGAAATATTTGAGAAGGCGCTGGGGCCGGATCATCACTCCACCGCCACCAGCCTGAACAACCTGGCGGCACTTTATCGTACCAAAGGGAATTACGCGGAAGCGGAGTTGCTCCACCGCCGCGCCTTGGAGATAAGAG
>CAZSIZ010000396.1:0-5393 GCA_964606645.1 uncultured bacterium | reverse complement strand
TAGTACGATGTTTATCCCTCTTCCTCGTTGCCGCGTGCGGTACCATGGCAGTTAATCTTTCATTCGGCCAAATACTCTTATCGGAAGATTTTGAAGAACTTCCCCTGGGGCCTTTCCTGGATGAAAATCTACCCGATGCAGACTATATCGACAGTACGAAAGTATGGACAAAAACACCTCCGGAAGGCTGGACGCTTGACGATTCCTGGATGCCCGAAGGTGGAGTAAGGGATTGGCGTGGCTGGTCGTTTGCGAATGCGCAAGCCTGGGCGACTGTTGCCGGAGACCAGCGGCGCTTTGAATTCACCAAAGGCCAGGGAACGGTCGCGATTGCCGATCCGGATGAGTTTGACGATATGGCACACGATGAAGGAACCTGGGAAGGGTACATGAGCACCCCGCCCATCTCTATCGCCGGTGCGGGCCAGAATACCATTATTCTCACCTTCGACTCCAGTTGGCGGCCGGAAGCGCCGCAGGAAGCGCTTATCACGGCTTCATTCGACGGCGGCGATCCACAAGATGTCCTGTATTGGACATCGGTCGATGGTGATGAGTTTTTCCATCCCGATACGTCCACCAATGAAACCGTTACGGTTGCAATAGAAAATCCGACGGGTGCAAGCAGTATGGTGTTGACATGGGGAATTTTCTTAGCGGGCAATAACTGGTTCTGGGCTGTCGATAACATTAGTGTCACCGATGGCAGCAATGAACTCTTCTCCGAAGATTTCGAAGGCCTTCCTCTCGAATCTTTCCAAGATGAAAATCTTCCAGCGATGGATGAACCTTTGGACAATACGAAAGTATGGACGAAAACACCTCCGGATGGCTGGGAGATCGATGATTCCTGGATGCCCCTTGATGGCGTAAGGGATTGGCGAGGTTGGTCGTTTGCGATTGCGGAAGCCTGGGCTTTTGTCGCCGGTGACCAAAGACGCTCTGAATTCACCAAAGGTATTGGAACGGTGGCGATTGCCGATCCGGATGAGTATGACGATATGGCTCACGAAGCCGGAACCTGGGAAAGTTACTTGAGCACGCCGCCCATCTCTCTCGCCGGCGTGGATCCGAATACGATTATTCTCACCTTCGACTCAAGTTGGCGGCCGGAAGCGCCGCAAGAAGCGCTTATCACGGCTTCATACGACGGCGGCAATCCACAAGATGTCTTGTATTGGACATCGGTCGATGGGGATGAGTTTTTCCATCCCGATACGTCCACCAATGAAACCGTTACGGTTGAAATTGAAAATCCGGCGGGCGCTGATAATATGGTGTTGACATGGAGCATCTTCTTAGCGGGTAATAACTGGTTCTGGGCTATCGATAATGTGATCGTCAGTTCCGGAGAGGTCACCGGCATCGAAGATTGGCAGCTTTACTAAATCATAATGATGGTTTAGGTCAATTGTGATCGAAGGGGATACCGGATTTCGGTATCCCCTTTTCAATAAAATTAAAAAACTGAAAGACAAGAATGATCGTTGAGATTATTATCCCTGCTTATAACGAAGAGCAGTCGATCGTCCGTGTGATCGACGCGATTCCCAAAGAACGGCTGAAACGCATTATCGTGGTCGACAACGGCTCCACGGACCGCACGGCGGAATTGGCGCGGGCTGCCGGAGCGGATGTCGTATCCGAACCCAATCGGGGGTATGGCAGCGCCTGTCTTCGTGGGCTTCAGGAGACAACTCATTCGGATGCGGTCGCTTTTGTCGACGGCGACTTCAGCGACGATCCCAGCGAACTGCCCCACCTGCTCGAACCGATCTTGAACGGTGATGCGGACCTGGTGATCGGTTCGCGTATCGCGGGCCAACGCGAACGGGGCGCGCTTCCCATCCATGCGAATCTGGGCAACCGTCTAGCCTGTTTTTTGATCCGCCGCTTGTTCGGCCACACGTTCACCGATCTGGGGCCGTTTCGCGTCATTCGCTGTTCGGCACTCGAACGGTTGAAGATGCGAGACCGCACGTGGGGCTGGACGGTGGAGATGCAGGCCAAAGCCGCGATTCAGGGACTTCGATGCTGCGAAGTTCCCGTCTCGTACCGCAAGCGTATCGGGCGTTCGAAAATATCTGGAACGATTCTGGGAAGCGTGAAAGCCGGTTCCAAAATCCTTTGGATGATTTTTATTCTTTGGATGAAGCGTTCTTCGATTCGACAGATGGTATCCAATGTCCGAAAACCCGATTCCTCCGATTAAAACGCTCTCTCCCTCTACGATAATTTTCCAGTTGACCTAAAATATACCCGATCGATTTTGAAAAATGGTGAGTGTGTGGTGATGAATAACTCAATTGGCGTCGTCGTTCTTGCTGCGGGTCTTTCGGAACGGATGAATGTGCCGAAGCCCTTATTGGAATTGGACGGGAAAACTCTGATCGAGCATATCTCTTCCAACCCTTTTCTCTCCAAGAAGAACATTCACCCTGTCACTGTTCTCGGTTATAAGAAAGACCTCATTCTCTCCAAAGTCCAATTGTCTATTCCTCACGTTTACAATAAGAAATACAAAACCGGCCGAACCGCCAGTGTTCAGTGTGGAATTCGCGCGCTTCCCAAAGACGTGAATGGGGTTTTTATATGGCCGGTGGATTGCCCCTTGGTTCCTTCGTACGTTTTCGATCTCCTCGCCAATTCGTTCGTCGATCCTTCAACGATTTGCATCCCTTCGTTCAAGCGCCACCGGGGACATCCCCCGTTGATCGGCTGCTCGTTTTTCAAGGAAATTCTGGCGATGGCCGCCGATCAATCGCTCAAAGACCTCTACCAGATCTATACCGACTCGATCAAAAACGTAACGGTCGATACCGAAACCGTCCTGCAGAACATCAATACCCCCGACGATTATGAAATCATGAAAAAATCCTACAAACAGCTAACCAAGAGCGCGTAAAAAATCGTAACTTCGATCTTCCAGGGTATCCAAGACATCCTCGGTGAAGTCCGCCAGGCGAGAAAATGGTTTATTTCTCTATACTGTTTTCTGAGGAAAGCCCACCGGTAAGATCGACGACCACATGTTCGAGGCCTTTGACCACTCTCGCCATACGGTCGAAGTCGATTTTATCAGGCGTGTCCTGGGGGGTGTGGTAATAGGGATAGCGAAAAACCGCCGTGTCAGTCACCATAACGGCGGGGTAATTTTCCTGCCAGAAAGACCAATGATCGGACCACCCCACGCCTGGAATGGCACTGGGAAAAACGCCTCCCTCCGATGGAAACTGAGTGTGTGATCGAAACGATTTGACGGCCTGTCGGACCAATTGGCCCGACGCAACGTTTCCGACAAACCCGATGAAATCACCAGTGGACGGGTAGATAAAACTGAGTGGAAAGGGATATCGCTGGCTTCCTTTTTCATCGGAATAATAGCCGATGGTTTCCAGGCTCAGCATGGCGGTGATATTTTCGATATACTGGCGGCATCCCCTGGCGTAAACAACGCTCCCCATGAGCGGGGTTTGGAAATAGGGCGGTTCTTCGTTGACGAACGCGACGAACCGAAGCGTGCGTGACAATGATTTTCCCGAAAACGCGCGGGCCAGGGCAAGTGTCGCCGCCACGCCGGATGCGTTGTCGTTGGCCGCCGGACTCCCGACGATGGAATCGTAGTGTGCACCGACGACCACGATCTCGTTCGGCCGGTCGATGCCTTCGATCTCCACTTCGATGTTGTAGCAGGTTTTCCCTTCCACCTCGTAGCTGCCTTTGCGAACCTCATAGCCCGCTTCGACAAACGACGTTTCCAGAAAATCCACGGTCAGGCACAGATTTTCGTAATGTTCCACGTCGCGAAAACCGATTTCATCCGCAAGTTTCTCGACATCGAGGCGCAAAGCAGATTTCAACGCCTCTTCCTCCGTGCTCAACGGCGGCAGAGGGCCACGATAACTCGTCCCCGGCATCCGAATCATGAAGAACCACCCCCCCGCTGTCAAAGTAATAAAAGCGATTCCCAACGCCGTCAGAACAAGAATCGCCCGACGTCGCTTCAACGTGCTCCATAATTGAGTGATTTTCATATCGCAATCCATTCTCGATAAAAACCGCGCTTAGGCAATTCAACGCCCAAGCGCGGTTCATGGTATCACAATACGGCCGGAAATGAAATCGGAGGTTGGTTATCCGCCGTACAGCATCCAGGATTCGACCGAGACAGGTTCCTGGGGCTTATCGAATTGATCGAGTGTGAGAGTGGTGTTGGAAAATCGAATGCGGTCGATCGAGCCGGAATAACCGACTCGCGAATCGTCACGTACTCCGATATAGAGTGCCTTGATCGTTTCGGATGGATTGACCATTGCGTCCGTTTCCATTTCGTCCGTCAGAACGCCATCGATATAGAAACTCAGCAGAAAACCGTCGTAGTCGCTGACCAATGCGGCCTAGTTTCATTGTTCCCTCATATCCTCGAATTTGGGGTCAATGACTTTATCTAAATTCATGATGCCACACGCATTTCGTCCTGAATTTTTTGACGGGCTACAGCCAGGTCATATTGAGTTTGCAGATTCATCCACACTTCAGCGGATGTTTCTAAATAGTGACTGAGGCGAATTGCTGTGTCAGGAGTGATGGAACGTTTTCCCGCCAATATCTGACTGATGCGTCCCGTAGGCACGTTCAATTTTTTGGCAAATTGATTCATGCTCATTCCACGGGCTTCCAGTTCATCTTTCAATATCACTCCAGGATGGGTCGGTATCCGAGTCATTTTCTTACCTCGCTTTATTTGTGATAATCTACGATTTCGACGTTGTAAGCGTTTCCTTCTTTGAATTCAAAGCACAATCGCCAAGGTCCATTCAGAGAAATCGCCCATTGTCCTTTTCGATCTCCGGACAGAGCGTGTAAATGAAAACTTTTAAGAGGTGGAATATCGGATAAACGGTGAGCGGCATCCAAAACGAAACGGCAAAAAGTCGAAAACACATTCAGTGATCACAAGATATAGTATATAGATTGGCTTATGAATACCTATATCTTGCCGTTTCGTCTGCAAGGTCTGACTTTTTACCGGATCGTGAGGTAGTCAAGCCGTTTGTACGCCAACTCACGATCCACCGAACGGAATTTCCGCACCTCTTTCCCTTCAAAAAATTGTTGCGTCGATCTGCCTTCGTACGATTGAATCATATCTCAGTATATAACGCTTCACGTAAAACGTAAAGTATCAATTTTCTCGTCACTCCCCACTAGATTTTCGTTGCCAGTTCCTTGAATTTGGCATAATTGACTTTCACGCTGTCGTCCAGATCGAGTTCGATCTGCTGGTCGGCAAAGTCGCTTTTGGCTTCATCGGACTATTCTCCAAACGTCGAGTTTATTATACACCGATTTTCGCGTTGGTTTAACCGTCATAGAAATATAAGAATCTCAAG
>CAZSIZ010000395.1:0-5395 GCA_964606645.1 uncultured bacterium | reverse complement strand
TAACCTACCTTAAAATAGGTGAAAATTTGTCTTGACAATGGGGTACACTTCACACCTCGTCGAATATGGATACGATTTTTAATTCCTTACGGAAAGAATTCGATTTTATCTTCATCGATTCACCGCCGGTCTTGGCCGCTCCCGATCCCACCATCCTCTCATCGAGAATGGATATCACGCTATTGGTGCTCAGAAGCGGATCGACCGAAAAAGAGGATCTTCTTACAGCCGTGGAACATTTCAATCTATCCGGCGGAAATGTCTATTCGATTATCCTGAATAGACTCTCATCCAATGAACGGTCTGCTTACGTGCAATACGGGTATGGAAATAACGCCAACGCGTATAGTGAACAGGCTTAGAACTGTTTCATGCTCTTGTGAATTTTACATTCGGGATTCAGTGAATTTGTCTGGATATTTCGAGAGCTGCTCAAGGTGTGAATGAATTTGGAATTCGAGGGTTAGTCGAAACGATGGATCTCTTCCTTCATTTTTTTATTTCGTTTGGATTGACGTCTCTCCTGTTATTGCTTCTCTTTTCACACTCCCTTTCTTTACGCTATCGTGTGCCTCGTTTTTGGCAGACGGAAAAAGCGATGATCCGTTCGTCTTTGACGATTGCAATCACCCTGTCGGTCCTAATCGCCATCGCGTTTGGGATTGGGAAAGAAATTGTGGATTCACTGGGTTGGGGACATGTGGAACTGAAAGATATTTGTGCGGATTTAGCCGGGGTATGGATCGGCGTGTATCTGGTTTTCCAAAAAGTGAAGAAACAATTCAAACGGAAACGGTCGGTATCCTTCCATTCAACCGCTCAAATGCGTACTCTGCCGCGGAATTGCGTCCACAAGAACGTTTCAAAGGAACGGTAGAAAAAGCAACGGTCTGATTTATTCGATCCGATCGAGCTGGGAATTGAAAGTGATTTGGAAGGGATTTCAAGAAGAACCGAAATGCTTGAAACGGGCAGCGAACAACGATAAAGCCAATAATAGACTGGCAAATCCTTTGACCGGTCCCAACAGGGAAAATCCCAGTTCGTATCCCGTGATCCAACGACGGAATTCTATTCTCAACTTATCCATTGGGAGACCGGAGTGATGGATTTTCAAACGTTCGATCTCCCGGCTGGAATATAAGAAGTTTGTTTCCATCGCCATGTTGCCGGATCGAGCGTATTGCTCGGCGATCCATTGGTAGATACGTTGAATCTGCTCGTACCGGTGTTTGGACAACAAGACCTTTTCATCGGCCGTACAGAACCGTTTCAAGATTCCTGTATTCTCCCACCGGGTTCCGTTGAAATCGCAATGGTTCATCAGAAGGGCGCTTTCAAAACGAATGTTGGAGGCATCGGTATCGAATTGTACTTTCCCATTCCCATTAAACGCTTTCCGAAACGATACATCCGCATCGGCAAAATTGGCTTTCCAGAATGAAACCTTGCCATCGCCGAAATTCGCCTCGTCGAATATCAGGCGATCCACCTGAAATCGGGATAGGTTGAAAGACGTCTGCTTGGAGAGAATGCGGCTTTGATGAAAGGAAGCAGTGCCGCCCTGGATTTCAATCGCTTTGAATGACGTATGGTTGTTGGTAAAACTGCATCGGGAAAAATCGCAATGTTTGACATGAAACCGGCTTCGGCAGAATGAAGCGCGTTTGGTTTTCAGAATCGAATCCCTCATGCTGAAACGTTCGGCCTCGATCCGGTTGTTTTGAAACGCCAAGAGCGATCCTTCGGTTTCCCATTCATTCATCAGCACCCGCTTTCCCTTGAAATGACATTGATTGAAGGTGAGATCGCGGCCGGCTTTAAGATTTGAAAAAATGGATTCCTGGGTATGAAACCGGATTTTATTGAAAGTAAGCGGGGTTTCATGACTTTCAAAGCCTGTGAAATCGATGGTTTTTCCTTCAAATAGACTATTGTGGAAATCCCAGGATTGGGTGTTGACCCGGCCTTGAATGAAGGATGATGTCTCCCCTTTCCAAATACATTTCCGGATTGTAAACGTATCACCGGCCCAATTCGCATCTGAAAGATCCAGTTCCTTACAATCGAAAAAGGTCTCTTCGAAATTCAGCGCACCTTGCGTTTGACGCAGCCGCCGGAACGAACAGCGGTCGGCGCGGAATATCGATTTTTTAATCAGAAAACGGTCCGAACCGAAGAATGTCTGGAAGAACGAGATTAAAGGAGAAATCAGTCCCGCCGATAGAAATGAGACTTCCCGGCTATCGAAGAGACAATGATAGAACGCCAGGGCGCGCTTTCCCTGCCATCGGATTTTTGAGAAATCCGACAGTGTCCCGGCAAACCGGCAGTGATTGAACGCCATGCAGTCCACATCGGAGCGGGAACCGGCGAACGAGTTCTTCTGCGCTTCGAAATCACATTTCTGAAACAGTGCGCTCTTCCCCAAAAAGGCGCTATTTTCGAAAGAAAGCAAACCACCCTTAAATCGGATCCGGTCAAACAGAATCCCATGATGGAACGTGCAATCATAGAATGAGACAGGCCCGTTGAAGGTGAAATTTCTTAAACGCAGGTGGATGGGGAAGACGAAGCCATCGAAGGAATAGTCCTTATTCCGCAATTTATATCGTAGCAATTGAAGAAAGGTGGATTTGGGCTTGTCGAGTTCTTTGGCGTGGCCCAGACAAAAACCATGCTTCGATCCTTTCCAGACCGGCAGCTGGCATTTACAGCCATCCAATCGGCTCACGTACCGGCAGGATGTCCTGGGCTGAAGATTCATTTTCGCCATTTCCCGATTACCTCCATAAAACCTTCGCCATCCATAAGACGAGTCATTGTCAGTTTGAATTTAAAGATTAAGCAATTTTCGTTCCATTAGCAATGGAGCAATGACGATAAATGACTCAGGCCCAATAATCTTATTCTTGTTCAGCCGGAATCCAAATTGTATTCTTATTATCGATAGTTTATTGAATGATCTTGACTTGCAACTGAAAACAGAAAGAAGAGAGCTACGTTCTTGAAACAATTAGTTTATAAAGAAATGTGTAATATTGAAAAGAAACTTGACGCTAAACGATAATGATATCAATTCATTATCAATAATCAGGTTTGACGAGATTTAATGTAACTTATTTAGACATAACAAGTTGCCTTCAGTAAAGATATAGTTCATTTCCTGAATTGCTTTTACTCCATAAAGCGCCAACTTTTTTGGCCCTATCCTTGCTTTACATCCTTATAGACATACAGTTTGCGAATCAAGAGGATATGAATGAGTGATATGAATTAACATTAATGTTTTGTGATAGATATATTAGATATACCGACATAGAAAAATGACGAAAATTACATAATTTTAATGCTTTATCATGGTGTTGTAACGAAAATTTATTAATTAGATTGTCAAATAGAAGTGGATGGCCCGTATTTATCATTTTGAGGATTGGAGACATCATGCCCCGTTGGTTGGAATTCCTAATCGCTTTTGCTGCGCTAACGTTTTTAATGCCCGTTTTTGCAGTCGTCTGTGTCCTGATCGTTCTTGAATCACCTGGAAATCCATTTTTCCTTCAAGAACGTGTCGGACGGAACAAAAAACGTTTTCACATCATCAAATTTAGAAAGATGGATGTTGAAATCCCCGACGACGGAAGAGGTCTCACCATGAAAAATGACAAGCGGCTGACCTACGTCGGGTATTGGCTGGACCGTTTCAAACTCGATGAGTTGCCCCAATTTATCAATGTGCTATTGGGCCAGATGTCGATCATCGGTCCCAGACCGGAAATCCCCCAGTACATTCAATACTATCCGAAGAAATGGGAAACCATCCTTTCGATCCAGCCTGGAATTCTTGGCTACGCTCAAAAGTCAATCGGCATTCAGGAAGCGGATTTATTTCCGAAGGACTGTCCCGATCCGGTTTCGTATTACATTCAGCATATTCTTTCCCGCAAGTTGGATACGGAAATCGAGTATATCCGAACCCAAAGTTTCTTCACTGATCTAAGCGTTTTATTCACTGTTTTATGGCTTTATTTCAACACGATTCCCTCGAATATCTGGGTGTGTGTGAAGTCGATGTTTTTTCAATACTCGGAAAGACGACATCTGGAAACCGTTTCCATCGCCAAATCGAACGATCGCGTGTACTCAGTAACGGATAGTGTTCTTTTAGATATTAAATAATTTGAATAGGGATTGATTGGAGTTTGAAAAATGTTTGGTTTGAGCTGGTGGACAAAATATTTCGTTTTCCCTGTCGTTTTTCTTTTAGCGGCGGGGATGTCCGCGTTCGCTTCTCCCGATCTGCTGTTTACTAGCGAGCCGATTATCACTTCGAGCACGACAGTTTATCAGGATAACGCAACCATCGTCTTTTCATATACGGAAAGAAATAATGCAGGCGGCTCTAAAAACAACGCCGGTCCTCATACGAATCGTTATTATCTTTCAACGGATTTGGTTGTTGGGGGCGATACTGAAATTCTTCCTTCCTATCGAGTGGCTGACGGATTGGCTGCGAAAACAAATCTCGAGGTTGTGGGGGGTATCGGTTTTACCATTACTCCAGGAACTTACTATCTATTAACTATTCTGGATGCGGATGGGGAAATCGCCGAGAATGATGAGACAAATAACAGTTATATTCGAGAATCTCAACCGATCGTCGTGCTTCCACCTCCGACATCGACACCGACTCCCACGCAAACTCCAACACTGCCGCCGGAAGTAACGCCGACAGCCACGAACACTCCCACGTTTTCGCCCACACCGACCTATTCGAATTCCGGGCCGGATTTAATGCTGCTTGGAGGATTGGCGATCAACAGCAATACGTCTCTGCCGAGCTCGGGTGGTATCCTGTCTGTCTCATTCGTCGAAACCAACAACGGTATCGATCCCCAGTCCAGAGCGGAAACACATACTAATCGTTTTTATTTAAGTCAGGACACGATTATTGGAAACGGGGATGACACTCAGCTGACTCCCGTGGATTACGTGGATTATCGAATGAATCTGGGGACTGCTCGTGGGGCTGAACTCTACTTGAATATTCCAGCCATTCCCGGTGATTATTACCTCTATTTATCCATTGATGATGATAACGAAACAAACGAGTGGAATGAATCCAACAATCAGGTGATGGTGTTTGCTCCTCAAATCATCGTCGGGGATCCGCCGACTCCAACGCCAACGTCAACCAATACACCGACACTGCTACCGGAAGTAACGCCTTCCCCAACCCAAACACCGACCGTTACCCCGACTCCGACGGCAACACCAACGATGGGGATCACTGGTCCCGATCTGCAGCTCACGAGCGGCCTGACTTTAACCGGGACGCTTACTCCAGACCTCACTAATTGAAACCAATCATCCATCAAAAATCCCTAAGTTTCTA
>CAZSIZ010000394.1:0-5400 GCA_964606645.1 uncultured bacterium | reverse complement strand
CATTATAATGAGGCAACGACTGGACTTCGGTAACAAAATATGTGAGTCAATGCGACCGGCGATCAGATTTACGAAAGTGTCGCCGGATACGGCGTCCAACGCAGCCCGTTGGATAAAGCATGTCTGGATTACCTGCGAAAATGGGTTCTGCTGGGGTGGTCCTTCGGTGAATTGCTGCGCGACCGGCCCTGCGTCTGCCTTCCCGACGATCACGACGTCTACCACGGCAACGTTTGGGGCATGAGGGGCAAAAAGGCGATCGGCAGGGGAAAATCCGGTCAAGACAGCGGCGGCTATACCATGCCCGCGGAATGGGTAAAAATGGTCGACCGCACTCAGACGAGCCACCTACCCGATCCCTTCGATCCAACGCCGATTCAGCAAGGCATCGGCGTTTACTACTGCGCGATGGACTATGCGGGAATCAGTTTCGCCATCATCGAAGACCGGAAATTCAAGTCATCCCCGACCGTGGCGATTCCCGAAGCGAAGATTATCAACGGCTGGGCGAAGAATCCCCAATTCGATGCGGCGAAAGACAGCGACGTGCCCGGTGCGGTTCTGCTCGGTGAACGACAACTTCAATTCCTGAATGCGTGGTCGAAAGACTGGGCACGGAATGTGTGGATGAAAACCGTGCTCTCTCAGACGATCTTCGCGAACGTCGCCACCCTTCCCGAAGGCGAAAACGGGGATGATATCGTGCCGAAACTGCGTATTCATCCCCCTGGTGAATACGTGGAAAACGACTACTGCGTCCAGGATATGGACTCCAACGGCTGGCCGCAAACCGGCCGGAACAAGGCACTGCGCGAAATGCGACGCTGCTTCGCGTTTCACCTGGCGGGCGATCAGCATCTGGGCAGCACCATTCAATACGGTGTGGACGATTGGCACGACGCGAGTTTCGCCTTCTGCGTGCCAGCCATCGCCAATATCTGGCCCCGGCGGTGGTTTCCGCCCGAACAAGGGAAAAACCATCGATCGGGCATGCCAAAATACACGGGTGATTTCAAAGACGGTTTCGGCAATCTTCTCACCGTCCACGCCATCTCAAATCCGGTTTATACGGGCCGCGAACCGGCTCTTCTCCACGACCGCGCCACCGGCTACGGCATCGTCCGGTTCAACCGGCCCCGGCGGGATATCACGATTGAATGCTGGCCCCGGTATGGCGGTCCCTCTACCGGCGAGCAATACGGCGACTGGCCAATCACCGCCAAGCAGAGCAACAACTACAACCGTCAAGCAGTAGCCTGGCTGCCTACACTGAAGGTGATGGGTATGATCGATCCGGTCGTGCAGATCGTCGATGAATCGAACGGCGAGACGGTCTACATGCTGCGCATCCAAGGCCAGACATTTAAGCCGAAAGTTTTCCGGAAAGGCTCGTATACCCTCATCGTCGGCGAACCTGAAATCGGAAAACTCAAAACAATCGAAAACGTCGAATCATTGAATGCGAACGAACAGAAAACGTTGAATATCGGTTTGTGATGCGAGGAACGTGGGCAGGCACAAGACCTGCCCCTACATGATGGGTTGGATTGAACATGGGCAGGCACAGGGGCCTGCCTCTACAATGTTCCTGTTACTCATATAAACACGTGTGACAGAGTACTGGCGGATCGTGATTCAAGAAACGGAGATATTGTCGATGAATAGTAAGTCTAAAATTCACTGCTCAACCCTGATTTCGATTCTCGTTCTGACCTCGATGAGTTATGCGGAATCGAATGCCCCCGTTTTGCGTGGGTATACGAATCCCCTGATCGATTTGGCGAAACAGACTCACCGACAAGTGATCGTTGACCGCGAACCGGGACAGTATCTCGGACACCCGACAACGGTTCTGCTTGAAGACAACCAAACGATGATCGCGGTCTACCCGAAAGGGCACGGGCGGGGCGCGATCGTGATGAAGCGTAGCACTGATGCGGGGAAAACTTGGTCCGAACGCCTGCCCGTACCAGACAACTGGGCGACGTCGCTGGAGGTTCCCACTATCCACCGGGTTGTCGATGCCAAAGGAGTCAAACGGCTGATCCTGTTCTCCGGCCTCTATCCCATCCGCATGGCTGTTTCCGAAGATGACGGGATCCACTGGACGCCGCTGATATCCGTCGGCAACTTCGGCGGGATCGTGGTGATGAGCGATGTCGTCCGCCTTAACAATGGGCGGTACATGGCGCTTTTCCACGACGATGGACGCTTTCTCTTCGGCAGCGGCAAGCGCACGAACGATTTTCGCGTGTTCAAAATTCTCTCCAGCGATGGCGGGCTGACCTGGAGTGATCCGGAAATCGTCACCAGCCATCCTGACGTACATCTGTGCGAACCGGGCGTGGTGCGGTCACCGGATGGAAAGCAATTGGCGATGTTGCTGCGGGAAAACAGCCGAAAGATGAATTCTTATGTGATCTTTTCAAACGACGAAGGCGAAACATGGACCGATCCCGTCGAAGTGCATGGCGCGCTGACCGGCGACCGTCATGTATGCCGTTACGCGCCGGATGGACGGCTGGTCATCGTATTCCGCGACACAACGCACGAATCGCCGACGAAAGGCGATTACGTCTGCTGGGTGGGCCGATACGACGATATCGTCAATGGCCGTGAAGGAGAGTACCGAGTGCGTCTGCTGGATAATACCAAAGGGGGAGACACCGGTTACTCCGGCCTGGAGCTACTTCCGGACGGGACGTTCGTCGCCACGACTTACGGCCATTTCACTCAAGGTGAATCCCCGTATATCATCAGCGTCCGTTTTAAGTTGGATGAAATCCTGCCCAAACAATAGGAAGCAGTGGGAATGACGGGGCGGTCAGGCACAACCTATCTATGACGAAAGGGCCACGATCGATTTGATTACTCAGCATCGTTGTTTTTGAGGAAATGTTCGAAGAAAAGATAGAGTTGCTCGTTGGATTCGGGCGTCGGTGAATGGCCTTTTCGGTTAGTCATCGCAACGCGGTTCGTAAATCCCAGCAATCGGTTGACGGCGATAGAGTGATTGAGCGCCTTCCAGCGTTCCGGGTGATCTTCGGAACCCCCGGAGACCAGAAAAGGTCTTGGAGCCATTAACGCATGAAGCTCGTGAAGATCGAATCCCTTGTCGATGAATCGTTTGTACGCGCCGGTGCGGGGATTGTCAGTTGACGGGACACCCGGCTCGCGTGTCACACCCAATTCATATCCCAGATACCACGGCTCCCAATAATTCACATTCGGACGTGTTTCGTCGAATACGATTCCACCATCCGACCAGGCGGCACAGGCGAATTTCTCATAAAGGCAGGATGCGAACATCGCCCATTTCCCCCCGTAGGAATGGCCGGTGATCCCGATGCGTTTCGAATCGATTTCCGGGAGCGTGGCTAATGCGTTATAGCCATTCGCCGCAGCATACGCCAATGCGGAAAGAGGCTGCAACTCGGCATTCGTTTTACTGGGGTAGTATAAGGACGCTTGCATCCCAATCGACAGAGCGGCGAAACCGCGTTTGGCTAATTGATAGGCGAAATCACGCAATTCCTTCCCCAGGCCTACTCCCGTTTCCGGTTCGTAGTAGACGACGATGACGGCGGGAAACGGTCCCTTTCCTTTGGGGATCATCAGATAACCATCGATCGTACGGCGATCGGGAGCAATCTGCACTTTCACTTTCTGGCGAGTGAAATTTTCGATCCGCACTTTATCTAAATATTCAATGGCTGGCTTGTCGACCAAAGGCGGCCATTGTCCCATCATCGAATGCCAAGTCTTCAAAATCTCTTGACGTCGTTGACGCCATTCATCGGCGGTTTTAACCGGACGGCCGTCGTAAAATTTCAAAGGCGATTTGTAAGGCCCAAAATCTCCTTCCAGTTCCACCGGAGGACTGAAAAATGAAACGAGTTTATCAGGGAGGTTTCGATCGGATGAAACTTGTTCACATAATGGTTGAGTAGTCGCTCTACCAAACAGCACGATTGAGATGACGATTGTGAATGATAAAAATGGTTTCATGACAGACTCCCTGCTTATCGAGCGTGAATGGTTTATATTCATCATGGAACCATAAATAACGATTGATTGTGAAGGGATGATATGGTATAAATCCAATATTGTTCAATAGATCATCAGGGTTCGATTCGCTTTGAACCACAATAGGAGGCTCGTTCATGGTTCGGAGATACAGGTATTTACTTTTGGGACTCTTTATTCTTGGATTCTGTCCATTCTATTCGAGTGCCGAAGCGGCGTACAAACTCGACCGTCCACCCACTCATTACCAAAAAGATTACGCCCCTGTAGATGGCAGCGTTGCGGCAATCAATCCACCCCCCTTTATCTGGGTTCCTCCTCAACATGATTTAACATACGTTCTGGAGATTTCTACGGAAAAGGATTATTCCCGCAGCGTCCAGCGATACGAAAACATCCCCATCAGCACCTACGCTTTACGCCATCCACTTCAGCCGGGCCAATGGTATTGGCGCTATGGCGTGCGATTGGAAAACGGTCAAATACAATACAGAAAAACACGCGCTTTCAACGTACCTGAAGATGCGCCTCATTGGCCTTTCCCTCAACTTGAAAAAGTCATCGCTTCCATTCCCACCACCCATCCGAGGCTATTCATTCTGAGAGACAAATTACAAAGTTACCGGCAACGCGCCCGTGATGGGGACTTGCGGGATGCGCTTCAAGCCATCAAACGGTCTTGCGATTCCCATCTCGGTGAAAAATTGGTCGAGGAACCGCCTTACGTTCAAGGGAGTGGTCCCGAACGTGGAAAGCACTATCAGCATATTTTCCGCTCGACCCGCCCCCCGATGGATTGGATGGAAAAGTGCGCGCTGGCCTATCTTCTCTCCGGCGACGAGAAATACGGATTTGAGGCGAAACGCCGCCTCCTTCATTTTTTTGCCTGGGATCCGGAAGGAAGCACGTCTTACCGCAGCAACGATGAACCGGCCATGTGGGTGATGATGCGGGGAACGCGCGCCTACGACTGGGTCTACGATCTGTTCACGGAGAAGGAACGCAGTCAAGTCGAGAAGGCCATGCGTATCCGAGCCGCGCAGTTTTACGATCATCTTCTGAACCGAAGAAAGTTTCACTCCAATCCTTACGAAAGCCATGCCGGGCGTACGCTGGGTTTCCTGGGTGAAGCCGCGCTCTCTTTCGCCCATGAATGGCCCGAAGCCAGGCAATGGCTGGATTACGTCTTAACCCTGTTTTGGAACGTCTATCCCGCTTGGGGAAAAGAAGACGGCGGCTGGCACGAAGGACCGAGTTACTGGTCGTATTATATGGGTTTCGCGCTTCATTTCGTCGTTCCCCTGCGCAACGCGGCGGGAGTTGTCAGCCGCCGGGCTAGTCTGACCCACCCGGAGTCACCCGGTGTGACCCGTC
>CAZSIZ010000393.1:0-5455 GCA_964606645.1 uncultured bacterium | reverse complement strand
ACCGTTTTGTAATCGATTTTCCTGATAAGAGACTAATAGTATACACCAATCACAGGTTGACTTCGTAGGTGGTAAAGGGATCGCCGCCTTCGATGTTGTAATGGAATTCTTCGCGGCCTCCGGGGTAGAGCTGGCGGAGTTTGTGGATGTATTTCCGGTGACTGCGGACCAGCACAAATGAAACAGGTCCACGACGCCGAACCTTATTTTTCAAAAATTCATCACGTTTTTCCACGTTCTCTCCCTTCGCACCAGGGGCGAGGAACTGAATCGTTCCGTATTTGAAATAGAGATGCGGGGGGCCGAAGAGATAGGTATATTGCGTCGGGCCGGAGTCGTTCAGGTAATGAGCGACCCGCGTCCATTCGTCCACCATCTGCGGCTTGACCATGATCTGATGAAAGTAGCGGTTCATGCCCATAATCAACAACACGGCCAGCACTACCGCCGTCATCTGAAGCCGCGTGCGCTCCGTCCACCGGCACGCCCGCCCGATTCCGAGAAGCCCCCCGTGCAGCACCGGTGCGGCAATCAGGATCAGGATGGGAAACAGGCCCACTAGGCGTTGATATGACGGCGCGTGATCGGTGATCGCGCTTCCGAGCAGTAAAACCGGAATTAGCCACAAGAAAAGCAGCCAGACAGTGGGGTGGCGCAACATGAAAAAGAGCGTCAGGAATCCGGCGGTGAAGAAGATCGCCGGGAATGGGTCCAGCATCCCGCCGTATTGGTGGTTGGTGAGATAGGGGCTTTTGTCCTGATAAGTGACCGGAGCCAAAACACTTCGCCTCAACTGTTCGGCGAGGATATCCCCCATCGACGCATCGGCCTTATGATCGGTTCGCATCAGGTTTCGCCCGTCCTGAGCGATGACGGAAACACCCTTCATGCGGGAGAACAACGTGTCCGTCGCGGCGAAATTGATTGCGGCAATCGGCAATATCCCAACCCAGAACGACAGTGCGAACGCACCCAACGCCACCCGAAACCTTTGTCCCGAAAGGATTCGAGCAAACCACAAAACAAACAGCGTCAGAACGGCGAGCGGCATCAGAATTTTCGCTGCCTGATACGACAGAAATCCCACGGCGGACAACACTCCCGCTAAGCAAACGAACCGGGTGTCCGAATCCTGAATGGACCTCACCAAGGCGTATAAAACCGCCACGGTTAATAATATCGCTTGGTTGTAACCGGTTCCCATGCGTGAGAAGTGAACGAAAAACGTCGAGATCGTAAAGAGAAACGCCGCCAACGCCGCCGGGGTGGGATGCAGCAGCCGACGGGCCAGCAGATAAAAGACCGGGATTGCCGACAGACCCGTCACCGCACCCGCCATGCGTAAACCGAACAGATTATCCCCGAACAACCACATCACCCAGCCGGGAATCAGATAAAACAAATTGGGGATATGATACCAGCTCAGATTGAAAAAGTTCCAATTGCCCGAATCACGGATTTCGATGGCGTGCAGCCCAACCTCGCATTCGTCGCCGTGCACGTCGGTCGGGATCAAGGTCGCGCCGATGGAATAGAGCGCGGCTCCCAGGATCAGCAGCAGGATCGGGATCAGAGGCGTATTGGTCCAATAGGCGCTGAACCGGGATTCGTCAGATATGTCACCGGATTCATCGTCCTCCCCGTCCATGGCGACGCTGCCAGTGCTGAACGGGATACGCCACCGAAAGGTTTCTCCCGATTCAGCAAACGAAGCGCTGTTTTCACTGCCCCGACGCAGGATCAACGGGCGAAGCAGGATGTAAAGCGTCACGCCCCATATCGCCATCGGAACGGTCCAAGGAATTTTTCCCCAATTCCCCACTCCCCACAGATGGCCGCACTGGGCCGCCGCCGCGAGCATCGAGCCTCCCAGAAGGAACAAGACCGTTTTCGCCTCGAAAGGAAATTTCATAGGGCGTCCGCCCGCCAGCCATTGCTCTTTCGGCTTGAACGAGTGTTTCGTATAGCGAAAACCGAGAAGAAGCAGCACGACCGCTCCAATCCAGAAAGGGATTCCGGGGGAATGTGAAGAATGAGACGCGGCGATGGTATGCAATTCGTACAACACCCAAAGCGTCAAACCGTAAGCCGCCGTAAAAGCGAATCCCGAAAGGCGCTTCCTTTCCCGGCTCACCCGTCTGATTCCCCAAAGAACGACAGCCAATCCTAAAAGGAAATAGGGATGGCTCCAACCCGGTGTCGAAGACGGTTGGACGGACTTCGGTGTTTGTTTTTTCGTCACGGGCCCGACGGACTGTTTCGGCAAATCTGCCGGGATCGGCGTTGGAGGGAAGCGTTTCTGTACAGCGCACAGGATCAGCTGTTCCTCGGGAACGTACACGGCGGCCTGAATGTAATTAAGACGGTCACGCAGAATCCGTTGTTTACCGTTGGGCGTGATCTCCTGAAGAATCTGTTGGTCACTGTCTGCCACCAGGATCGAGCCGTTCGGAAGGCGGGTCAATTTTCTAGGATGATTGAATCCCCGCCGAATCGACACGATACCACCATCGGGTTTAACCTCCAGAACGCGGTGATTGTCGAAATCGGAGATAACCGTATTGCCGTTCGGCAGACGCAGGGCGTCCATCGGTTGAACGAGGTCTTTCTCATAACTCCAGACCTCCGTTCCATCGGACGTCAACTCGACTACCCGGTTTGCTTTCGAGTCGCACACCAGCAGATGCCCGTTGGCAAGCCGATCCGCATCCTCCGGTCCTTCGAAATTGCCTGGAACGTCACGCCGCTTTCCCGTCTTGCGATTGTAAAAGAAGACTCGTTTTCCAACACGCGAGGTCAGGAGAAATTCATCGGGTGTATCCAGCGCATCGACATCCTGAAGACCGGACAGACGGGTATTGAAGACCCGGTCACCGTTCCCGGTATAGATAATAAAAATGCCCGAAGCGGTCACGACGGCGAATTCCTGACGGCCCGGCAGAACGTCCACGCTGGTCGGTGCGCCGGAAACGGGATAAAACGCTTTGACCGTGCCTTGGCGATCCAGGACCATGATCCCCGATTCCAAAGGGAAACCTTCCGGAGTCAGGCTCGGAGAAATCGCCTTTTCCGCCCCGCTCGAAGCCAGCGCGCTGATTCCAAACACGATAAGAACGAGAAAAAACTGTTTTTTCATCACAGCCTCAAGGCCTATCAATCATAAACGTTTCGATTCACGATGTTTTCCGCATTGTACATTGGTTTGGAGTGAAGATGAAAGTGGATGGGAATTCGGTGGGGAGGTTGTTATCCGTTCTTCGATCAGGCTAATTTCCACAATCGATCGTTGGAAGTTTTTTTGCTGGACAATCTTTATCAATTGTGCTTATACTTTTTTGTGAATCGTTATTTCAATGTGAACAACGATCGATCGCGATACGTATCAACCGTAAAAAAAGTACTGGAACATGAAGGCAATCCCCATCATGAAATCGAAAAAGAGGAGAATACCATGAAGAGAACGATTTGGAATTGCGGAATCGGATTGTTACCGATCATTTTTTTCTGCTCCCCCGCCCTTTCACAAGGTATTTTCGAGAACGAGATCTCTTGGCCCCCGATTGGTGATTTCAACGTTCCAGGCAGCGTTTCCGTTTCGGGTTCCGGCGAGAACATAATCTATTTACTTGAGGGAAATGGAAACGGCTTAGGAAATTCCAACGATGCGGATGAAGGATTTTACCTCTATCAAGCAATGGACGGCAGTTGGAGTCTTCAATGCAAAATCGCTTGGGACGATCCCGCTTCGATCGTGCTTGGAAGCGCCGGTTTGATGATCCGGGAAGAGGCTGATAATCCCAGCTCACGGCATTATTCTACGATCGTACGATTTCAGGAAGAAGGAGCGTTCACTCAAACCCGCTATCGAAACCTGCTCGCCTATCCCGGACTTCCCACCCAGGATTTTCTTGATGAAAATGACGATCCCATTGTCGATCCAGGATCGGGATTGTGGCTGCGAGTGACCCACATCAAACCGCTCAATCTGTTTTTAAGTGAATATTCGATGGATGGCGGCATCTGGATTATCGGACACGTCCAAGTGCTGCCTTGGGATGCCGGTACACTCGCCTACGGATTGTTCATCGCGAATGATGAAGACAACGATCTCACCGTAAAAGCCAGAGCTGAAAACGTTACGTTATCCCCGGCTCCACCGATCGCGGAAAGACAATTGTCACAGGCGGCATTTCAATCCGGTGATATGGTTTCTATTTCATTGAACGTTTACAACTCCTCGGCAGAAGCCATCGATCTATCCATGCAAGAGACCATCCCGGAAGGATGGACGGCGGCCACGATCGGCGATGGAGGGACTCTGGTCGATGGAGTCGTTACTTGGAATCTTACCGGCGTTCCACCAGGGAAGCGTGTCGTTACCTATCAGGTGACCGCTCCCGCTTCTCCTCAAAATCGCGCGGAATGGTCGGGGGCGATCGTCGATGGACTCATCACCCAGGGTGATTCCGGCCTGCTTCTATCCGAAGGTGGTTTTTCAAGAGTGAAGGACGGCCTTCTCGTGCTCTATACGTTTGAAGAAGGGGGCGGAAATACGGTCACCGATGTCTCCGGAGTGGGCGATCCTCTGAATTTAACGATTCGAGATGAGAACAAAGTCATTTGGGGACCCAATTCATTGAGTGTGATTGGAGCCACGAAAATACGTTCGGGAGAACCGGCATTAAAATTATGGGATGTATTCACCGATACCAGTCACGATAGTTCCATTGCCATAGAAGCCTGGGTATCACCCGCCAATACGGTCCAATCCGGCCCGGCGCGTATGATCACTTATTCCGACAATGCATCCTATCGTAATTTCACGTTAGGCCAGGCTGAGAATACCTTCAACATGAGATTGCGAACCGGATTCGAGATCGACGATAACAACCGAAACGGGACCAAACCTTTCCTTCTATCCAGCGCCGGTTCTCTCTCGGCATCGTTAACCCATGTGGTGTTTGTTCGTAACGCCCAATGGGATACGTTTATCTATGTCAACAATGAAATCGTCACTGAGGAAGGGGCGTATACAGACGATTTTTATGACAACTGGGATGACACCTACGAATTCGGATTAGGAAATGAGATCAACGACGAACGGCCTTGGCTGGGAGAATTCTTTTTAGTGGCTATCTATAACCAGTGGCTCACACCGGAAGAAATCGCTCAAAACTTTGCTGCAGGGCCTGGAGATACGACAACGGATATCGCTCATTGGAGCCTCTATTAAATACAGGGAAAGAATGAGACGATCATCAATTTATCATTAAACTCTTGATATACGATTGGGCGTTATTAGTTGAAATTCCAATAACCTATCAATGATGAGAGTTGTTAGCTAAGTAAAATCAATAGGATACGACCGTCCCCCGCACGAGTTCCCTAATTCAGACACAATTAGATAGGGGTTTTTGTGTCGCTTGCCGACATGAAAACCCTATTGGATGAAGCG
>CAZSIZ010000392.1:0-5456 GCA_964606645.1 uncultured bacterium | reverse complement strand
CTCCGGCAGCAACCGCTCCGACGGCCCCCGGGCGAGGATCGTCCCCACCGCGGCGGTGGGAGCGAGCGTCGGTTGATCAGGCGGGGGAGGATCTTTCGGTGACGGAGACGGAGATTTTGTCGGCGGTTCCGTAGGCGGGGGTGGAGCTGGGTCCGGCGTTTCTGTCGGTGTTTCCGCCGGTGTGGGTGTATTCGTCGGAGATTCTGTCGGCGTCGGAGTATCCGTTGGCGGAACCAGGGTTGGAGTTGGCGTATCCGGAGGCGTTTCCGTCGGAGTGTTCGTCGGAACAACCACAGCGCCCAGATTGACCGTCACAGGCTGCGCCGTCGCTGGAATCAATTGAAACATATTATCGGATAACGTTTCAATCACAATATCGATTTGAGTCGTTGCTGCTGGAGTTCCGACTACCTCGAACGTAACTTTGGCCAGTTCCACTTCGCCAACCGGGGCGCCCATACCTGATGAGAAATTGTTTATTCCGTTAATCAACATCTGGCCTGGTGTCGTGTAGTTGGCAAGAGATGCCGGAAATTCAGTCGATGTACCAGGAGCAACGGAATTGATCTTCATCGCGGCGGAATCATACGTAACGGTAAAGTTATAAGCGCCCAACGCGCTTGTCCCTACATTGGCGACTAAACTGGCAACCAAAGTATTTCCTGTTTCGTAATTCCCAGCAGGGATCACCATCGTAACGGTCATGTCGGGAACCTGATTAGGGAATACACGAAGGTTTTTAATCCCGGAGCGCGCTCTTGCGGAGAGCACTTTACCGGATGAAGGATTATTTGGATTGGGGATAAATCCAGCGAGAACCTGCTGGATATAAAGAGCATCCCGGATATCGATTAATCCATCAGGATTGATATCAGCATTGAGCGGATTGGCAACATTGGGAAGGTATCCCGCCAAATATTGCTGGATCATCAATGCGTCACGGATATCAAGAAGCCCGTCGTTGGTGGCGTCGCCGAGGACGCCGCCCGTGGCCGGTGCGACGCTGACAGTCTGTGCATCGGCGACAGTGATGCTGAGATCGTCGCCTTCGGGACGTTCAAAGCCACTCACGAAGAAATCAGCCATGGCGATCTGCGCGGTCAGGTTCGCGGTCTGTTCGCCAGCGTTATCCGCTTTGACTTTCAGCGTGCCGATACTGACTCCATTGGCATAGACAGCCTGTGCGCCGGAACCGACGAGAGACGATTGCAGAACGATCGCGCCGTTTTCCAGATCGCCGGAAATAACCACCGGCGCTTCCGTGCTGGCGTCCGACCACTGACTGGTAAATTCATAAGTGGGATTGGACACGGCCGCGCCGTCTTCAGACGTAAAGCCGACTTGCAGCATGTACGCACTGAAGGGTTGATCGGTTTGCAGAAGGACGTCGTAGGTGACCTCTTGACCGGCAGTTACGGAATCAGTTTGAGGCTGGAGAGAGATCACGCCTTCTCCGAATGATAAATTCGCACCGCAAACGAGTATCAGGGATAGCAATGCGAGTGGTTTCAGCATGGATTTCAGCATCAGTGCCTCCGTCATTCATTGAAAGGTGTACGCTGGTGATTAGGTATAATCGGGCATACAATGCCCTAATTCAGTACACGATTTAACTAATTTAACAAAAACTCTCTGACTTTTCAAGCGTTAAAGTCATTTTTTTTCATTTTTTTTCAAATAATTTAAAAAGACCTGTTTTGGATTTGGCGCTCCGAGTGTAAAAATAAGTGTGGAAAATGTGATCCACGAGCCATCAAATTACAGGTAATATAATATAAAAATGCGTATCTTGATTCTTCAACGGTTCGATCTCGCGTCGGTGTCGTGCGCCCGGCGGGTGCTCTGTCAGACGGAGGAGCTTCTCCGCCGGGGACACAAAGTTATTCTCTCGGATTTCCCCAATCAAGCACGCCATGAGGAGGTTCCCGTCAGCGCCAATCTGACTGAATTGGGTGGCGTGATCCTGCCTTTAGACCGGCGCGTCACCCAATTTTCTGCGAATCTGAAGCGCTTGAAAATCCTAGCCCGCCCCGACGTGATTCACCTATGGAAGGCCTATCCCGACGCATCGCTGCCCGCCATAAGACTTAGCCGTTACTGGAACGCCCCCCTTCATTACGATTACGACGATTGGGAAAAAGGGATCGCAAACGAGTTGGCGGGATCGCCGCTCGCAGGGTGGATCGCCGGGCGCTGGGACCGGCTGCTTCCTCATTTAAGCCACACGATCACAACCGCCAGCACCTTTCTCAAGCAAAAAACACTCGATTGGGGCATTCCACCGGATCGAATCTGGGACGCCCCCGTCGGCGCCGATCTCGAACGATTTCATCCCAGAGCCAAAGAGAGTGAACTCTTCGAGCAACTCTCGCTCAAAGAACCCGTTCTGGTCTACAGCGGGCAATTGGAAGTCGCCAGCTACGCCGAACAAACGCTTGAAACGCTTCAGTACGTGCGGCGTGAGATCCCAACCGCCACGCTTCTCGTCCTGGGAGGCGGGCGAAAGTTAGAATCCATTAAGACGCTCGCCCGCCAATCGAATTTGACCGAACACACCGTTTTCACCGATTACATTCCCGCCGACGATATCCCCCGTTATCTCTCATTGGCGGACGTGGCCCTCGCCCCCTTCGAGGCCAACGACGTAACCCGCGCGAAATCACCCTTGAAAATCGCGGAATACCTCGCAATGGGGCTGCCGGTCGTGGCGTCCGAAATCGGGGACACCCGCGTGATGACTCATGGAGCCGGATTGTGCGTACCCTGCGGAGACACCCAGGCGATGGCGGAAAAAACACTATGGATTCTGAAAAGTCCCCTCGAACGCGAAAACATGCGCCAGGCCGGACGCCGTCAGGCCGAAACGATTTATAATTGGAAAACCCACACCGATACGCTTGAAACGGCCTACCATACAGCGATCAGCGACAAGAATTAAATGTGTTGTTAAATTCCTACTTCCATTATTGAGATCGACTATTATCTCAACCGGTTTTGAGGATAATCATTTTATTGTGCCAGTACGCACAAGCTTTCTGGAATACAGGCCGAGAATGTATTATGATACTATTCTAACTTTGCAGTAAGAATGGGAGAGGATCGAAGACAATGCCTCCGATGAACAAGGAACAAGTGCTCAAGTACATCAAGAACCTCGAACAAAAAGTAAAGAATTATCAGGCGACACTGACTGAACGAGACGGCGAAATCGACCGCCTTAAATCCGAACTCGATTCGGTGGTTAATGGCATTGATGCCCCGCCTCAGCCCACCGTGGCCAAAACGGTAGCCGAAAAACCGAAGCAAACCGCTTTCAAACCTCCTCTCAAGAAAAAACTCGCTGCCGCCAAAACGGACAAACCAAAATCCTTCGTTAAAAAGGCGAAGGCCGGAGCAGACGCGAAAGTCAAAGAGGCCGTTCGAACCGCCAAACCGTCCATGGAAGTGAAACCGCCGAAAGAAGATCCCCCCGCTCCTGCCGAAGCAGAGAAACCGGCAGAAGAACCCGCCACTGAAAAACCGGCGGCCGAGGCCCCCGAAGTCTTCACGCCTTCCGTCAATTTCGAAGCTGGCGAATTTCTCAGCGCCGTGATCGATGGTGAAGAAGAAGCGGACGAAGTCAAATCCGCGCTCGAACGCCTGGCTTCCTGCGAGCCAGACAAAAAACGCGAAACGCTACTCTCGCTCTCCAGTATCTACTGGCGCATGGTGGACTCAATGGGGAAACGGCTGGCAAAAGAAAGCCTCGCGTGGGAAAAACGGCTGTTCATCCGATACGGCATGCTCGACGATACACTGATGGCCGACCGCATGGACGTCTGGGAACAGCTCTACCTGGACAAAAGCAAACCCGAAGACACCGGTATCTATTTTATGGACGAGTGGATGGAAGCCATCGCCCGCAGTGAATTAAAATACAGCACCATCGATGAGTTCTCCCTGGACGGACGGAAACCCGATCCCAATGCGAAAGGTGAAGTCGCGCTGAGCTACGAGCTGAAGAATATCCCCCAAATGCAGCGCATGTGCGTCGGACCCCGCGCCAACGAGATCACCATTCTGGTTCAGGAATACTGCGCCCCAAGTCGCGACAATCCCCTCATCAACCGAAAATGGCTGCAAGAAGCGATGGTACAAGTGCTCAGATGTGACCACACGATGTTCAACCGGAAATATAAGGGTGAGGAGAAAGTCGTACAACCTTACTTTATTATTTGCTCTGGATATGGAGCGCGGGCAGGCTGTTGGGAACCCTGGAGTCCGGGCAAAAAGGGAACGACGGGTCCGCGAATTTGTCTTTCGATTCTCCCGCCTCGCAACAGTATGAAAGCGCTGCTCGACGGGATTGCCGATTTCCGTTGGGAATGGGCCAAAACGGACGCCATGCACTATTGGCTCTCCGAAGGATTGACGGGAAAATGGCTGGCGTTGTTTTCGGCTAAAGAACAACGAAAAGACCTTAAACAGTTCTTCAAGGACGATTATTTCCACTGGGTTGTCAACGAATCTCGCCGTGTTCCAAAAATGGATAAAAAACACCGTGAATTCTTCTGGTACAACACCCCCTACTGCGATGAACTCAAGCAAACGTTGAAAGGCGGCGGTTCCTTCGCCCGATTGGTCGAACTAGAAGAATCGAAGAAGAAACGTGAAGAAGAAGAACGCATTGAACTTGAACGGATCAAAGCCGAACGTGAAGCCCGTAAAGCCGCCCGAAAAGCGAAATTGGAAGGGGGTTGATCGGACCAAAACGAAACGGCAAAAAGTTGAAAACACTTTAAATGACCACAAGATATAATATAAAGAATGGCGGATGATGCACTATATCTTGTCGTTTCGTCTGCAAGGTCTGATTTTTTACCGAATTATAATGGAAATCTATTACATACGCCACGCAATCGCCGTCGATCGGATGGATCCCAGCCTTTCTTCCGATGAAGAACGCTGGTTGACCAAAGAAGGAATCGGCAAAATGGAGCGGGCGGCCCAGGGACTGACAACGATCGTCTCCGAACTGGACCATATTTACACCAGCACTTACGTCCGCGCCCAGCAAACCGCGGTCATTGTTTCGGAAGCTTTCGGCAGCGTCCCTCTCACGGAAACGACCGACTTGACGCCGGGTGTATCATTTCAAGCCGTGAAGAAAATCATAAGCAAACATCCCGATGGTGCCAGTATCGCCTTGGTGGGACACGAACCGGACATGAGCCACTTGATCTCTCTGATGATCTCGGACACGAGCGATGCCGACGTGCAGATGAAAAAAGGGGCGGTCGCTCGAATCGACCTGTACGGTTCCCCGGCGAAGGGATGCGGAAGACTGATTTGGCTGCTCCAACCAGCAGCGCTGCGTGCCTTGGCTTGAAGCATTTCTTTCATGTCGAGCAGAATGTAGGGTGGCTCAAAGCGCACAGGCTGTGTCACAATACGGATTACAGAATTATATATTAATA
>CAZSIZ010000391.1:0-5459 GCA_964606645.1 uncultured bacterium | reverse complement strand
CTGGCGGGCGAGATCAACACGAACATGCCGCGCTATGTGGTGATGAAGACGATCGAAGCGCTTTCCGCTCACGGTAAAGCTGTAAAAAACTCAAAAATCCTTGTCCTGGGAGTCGCGTATAAAAAGGATGTAGACGACGTGCGCGAATCACCCGCTTTGAAAGTGGTTGAACTGCTTCGGGAGTGGGATATCGACGTTTGCTACCACGATCCCTACATTCCCGTCTATCCCAAAAGCCGACACGGAGACATGGGACTCTCTTCGATCCCATTGACCGAAGAGACATTGAAGAAATCCGATGCGGTGCTGATCCTCACCGATCATACGTCGATTGATTATCAGTGGGTCGCCGATCGATCAGATTTGATTATCGACACTCGAAACGCAACCCGGAACGTGACCGCCTACCGGGCCCGAATCGTCAAAGCATAGAAAGATATGATGGCTTATCGTCCAGACGAAGATGTTTCATCCCGGATGAAGCGGTACTACCAATCGAGTACCCGTTACCGGGACGATTTAATCACCCACGGGAAACCGTTTCTCGATCCCTTCATTCAACTCGTCGAGCGTCACGTGCAGCGGCCCGCGCGAATTCTCGACCTGGGCTGCGGGACAGGATTGTCCACCAATCTGCTGAACGAAGCCGGTTACGAGACATGCGGGGTGGATATCTCTCCCCTGTTTCTTTCCGTGGAAAAACAGAACACACCCGAAATCGATCTGCTCGCGTCGGATGCGCTGCGCCTCCCGTTCGCTGATGACACCTTCGATACCGTCGCCGCCTTCGAGTTTGTCGAGCACGTTCATGACATCCCCGCGCTGCTGGACGAAATCCTACGGGTCGTCAAGACGCGGGGTTTCATCGTAATCCACTCTCCCAATTTATTCTCACCCTATCTGCCCGCGTTCGATCTGATTAGAATGCTTGCGGGTGGAGAAGGACGGCCGGTTTTCGCCGAGACCGTTCCACAGGCGTTCCGGTGGTTCCGACATAATTTATTCGCTTCCATTTTGAAGAAACTCTATCCCCGGCCCTGTTTCGTCTATCGCGAACCGGATCTGTCCGAGCAGGAGATCGGCGGCGATTCGGACAGCGTCTATCTCGCCAACCAGATCGATCTGTGCAGGTATCTGAAAAGCAAAGGATGCGCCATCGATAAGCGGGCACACGCAATGAGTTTGAAAAATAAGTTTCTCGTCGCACTAACCCCGAATTTCGCGCCTTACATCGGCGTCGTGGCGCACAAACTGAGTACGGCGAAACCGGATTGACATCATGGCGACTTTGGATGCACGGAATTTGATGAAACAGTATGGCTCGAAGACCGTCGTCGACGACGTAAGCCTTTGGGTGTCCAGCCGGGAAATCGTCGGCCTACTGGGACCGAACGGCGCGGGAAAAACGACAACCTTCGGAATGATTATGGGAATCGTCAAACCCGGCCAGGGAAAGATCGTGCTGGACGGTATCGACATCACCCGCCGCCCACTCTCACAGCGCGCCCGTCAGGGAATCGGCTATCTCTCCCAAGAACCCTCCATCTTCCGAAGGCTGACCGTGGAACAGAACGTCAACGTCGTTCTCGAAAACATGCCCATCAGCCGCGCCGAGCGGAAAGAGACCTGCGACCGGTTGCTGGAAGACGCCGATTTGACCCACCTGCTCGGACGCAAGGCGGAAAACCTTTCGGGAGGCGAAAAACGGCGTCTGGAGATTTGCCGGGCGCTTGCGGCGAATCCACGCATTCTCTTATTGGACGAACCATTTTCTGGAGTCGATCCCATCGCTGTCAACGAACTTCAGGAGATCATCCTGAACCTGAAACAGATGCACATCGGCGTCTTGATCACCGACCATAGCGTCCGCGAAACCCTCGAAGTGACCGACCGCGCCTACATCATGCACCAAGGCGTGATCCTCACCCAGGGAACCGCCAACGAACTCATCAAAGATCCCATCGTGCGCGAAACCTACCTCGGTGAGAATTTCTACTTCAAAAAAACGAAATAACAGACACGGTATTGATGTTACCGTGGGATAGATGACGATTCTATGCTCGTAAGTAGAGTATCACAATTCAATTGAACCGCAATTTTATAAATGGCTTTTTGCCTTCATCCCGGTTTTCGGTCGTGGTAGGAACCTCTCGGCTTTGCGGAGTGCTTGGTTATCATTTTGTGTCGTCCTCTTTGGACTCTTGCTTTTGCTCGTTCATTAATCGTTCGTATTCCAAAGGATGTCGATGTTTGAGTTCTTTCATGGACATCTTTCCAGAAAGCCACGTGGTGCTCATTGGATATTCCTCAGGATGGAACATGACAAAAAACAAATGCCAGACAACGATCGCAAGTGTGGCCAACACCGCTTCGTAATAATGAACGAGTTCCGCTATGTCAAACGCCCATTTGGGAAGGTATTGCAGCGATAAAATGGGAAACCAAAGCATCAAGCCGGTTACTGCCATAATAATAATTCCCCACACTAATGCCCAAAACTCCAATTTCTCCGTATAATCGTAACGATCGAATTCTGGTGCGTCTCGACGTTTTCCTAAATAATAGGCGAGATTCTGGAAAGGATGAACGAAATCAGACCATTTTGGGAAAAACGCCATGAATTCGGACCGCCCACGGGAGATTAAAATCATGTAGCCTGCATAGATGAAAGAGATTGTGATGAGCAGGACTCCAGCGATCCGGTGTATCAAAGAACGGACGGACTCATCCATATAAAAATAGGATAAAAATGTCACCCACCATGACTTGGGATTGACCAAAGCGAAACCGGTGACGGCCAACATGACGAACGATACCGTTAGCAGGATGTGCAAGATTATTTCAAAGCGGGTAAAACGATTATACGATGGGGAACAGGATTCCTTACGGTATTTTTCCTTTAACAGCACAAACAATATAATCCCATTGTGAAAGAGCATTCCGCCGATCATTAGAACGATCAAGACCAAGTAGATACGCGGTACCCAAGCAGCAATCAGATCGGAGCGCAACGTGAAATCTGAATGGATAGGCGCGGCTAAAACATTGGTGCTGATACCCGGATGACATTGCCCGCATGTTTCCGTTAGCCGTTCTTGACTGATCGTTGAGCGTGGATCGCTTGATGGAAGTATCAAATGATTTCCATGACAGCTTCCACAGTTTGCAGCCGTTTTCGATTTATGCTGCAATGCAAATCCATGATAACTATTAAAATAATTCTCCACTTTGTCTGAATCGATGCCGTATTTGTCATTGATGACGATCGACGAGTGACAGCGTCCGCATGTATTGCTCGATAGGTTGAACTGGGATACGGGAGATTGTTCGTCGTCGATGCGGAGCACCGCGTGTTCTCCGTGACAGTCCGTACAGACGGGCGAGTCTTTATGGCCTTGTTGGGCCGACTTTCCGTGAACGCTTTCCGAATACAATTTTAGAATATCCACATGACATTTTCCACACGTTTCGGGGACGTTCATGAAGTTCGATGGCGAGTCGGGATCGCGAAGGGGAATGACATTGTGAAAACCGTGGCAATTGACGCAGGTCGGGGCGTTGGGATTGTTCTTCATCACTTCTTCCGCATGGACACTCCCCTTAAAAAGAGTTTCTTGCTCGGCCGACGCAAGATTGTATTTATCCATGATAGTCACATCGAAGTGACACTGCCCACAAACGTAATAAACGCCATCTTGTTCCATTTGCGAATCTTCGGAATGGACTTTGGAGATAGAATGTTCGCCATGGCAAGTTGTACAACAAGGAGAATCGGGATACCCTTCTTGCATGGCTTGCCCATGGACGCTTTGATTGAAAATGTCATTGATTTCCTGGTGGCATTTAGAGCAAGTTTTGGTAATGTTGTAATGATTGACCAAGGAATC
Organism: uncultured bacterium; assembly: GCA_964606645.1. Lineage (GTDB taxonomy): Bacteria > Hinthialibacterota > Hinthialibacteria > Hinthialibacterales > Hinthialibacteraceae > CAZSIZ01. Next base: position 1,572 of record CAZSIZ010000391.1, on the reverse strand, counting down.
CTCGTGATGGCTTCTTTGTATGTTATGAGCACCATGACAGTCAACGCAATCCGCTGCACTTGAATTCCCAGACATCAGAGCTTGCCCGTGAACCGTATTCATGAATGTTGTCGCGTTTTCTTTTGGATTTCCCGTTGTAGTGGCTTGCTTGTCTTCTCCGTGACAGTTTGAGCATTGTTTGACGATATTTCCGTGATGTGTTAAACTTTCTTCATCTTCAGTCGGTAAAATATTATGAGGATCACCATGGCAATTGGAACACCCCAGCCCAAGTTCAACATGATGAACGGAGACCGATAATTCCTCCTCGATTTCCTCATGACATTCATAACAATTCACTTTTTGCAATTCTTCATCGTGAGGGAACTCTTCAATATCACTATGACAATCGATACAGGAAAAGTCAGAATGAATCGAATTATTAGAATCGATCAATGGTATGAACATGGACGTTTCGACGTTTTCGATTTCGCCAATCAGATCGTCTTCGCCATGACATTCCATACAACTTTCGCTGCCGTCAATTTCTTGAGACCATGTAATCGGGTAAGAATAAAAAAATGCGATTCCCACCATTAAAAGACATTTGACATGTCGATAAAGTGGCGTATACGTTTGGGCGGTTTTTCTCGAAAGCAGGTTTCTCATAGTGTAAACCTCAAGGTCTCTCTGTAAGGTTTCAAGAGTATTCGGTTATTTATTTTTTTGTTGGCATATTACCGTGCCGGTTTAAACGATACTAAACTAATCCGTTTCATTCAAAAGTTTAGGTGTATTGGGAAGGGTCGGTAGGCCTACTGAAATCCCATCGACGTCAGTAGTGAATGATCACGTATGCACAATCACGAAACGACAACAAGGACAAATCACTTAGATGGGTCTCAAGATGATGTAAAACCAACCTGTGGGGATAATACTTTCTTGTGACTTTGTTTCCAAGGTCTGACTAATACCGTTCCGTCAGACCCATTCACCGATCCTGTGTAATAATTCATTACGTTCGTCAACGAACTTCAGGAGATTATACTGAACCTGAAACAGATGCATATCGGTGTCTTGATCACCGAGCACAGCGTCCGCGAAACCCTCGAAGTCACCGATCGCGCCTACATCATGCACCAAGGCGTGATCCTCACCCAGGGAACCGCCAACGAACTCATCAAAGATTCCATCGTGCGCGAAACCTACCTCGGTGAGGATTTCTATTTCAAGAAAACGAAATCAGTTATCAGTTATCAGTTGTCATTTGTCTGATTTGATACTATTCCTTCCTGTTTGATCAACTGCTATTCAAAAGTTAATTCTCCACTACTTCTAAAATATATTCATGAATAAGTATCAGATATGACTTTAGTTATGGGATTTTTAAAAATTTATTGAAAAAATTTTTAAAAATGGGGTTGACATACCGCTATAGCAGCAGTAATCTGCAACTATCTAGGTCAATAAAGGAGAAAGTCCATGTTTCAGACTGTTTGTGTACCAATTAATTCACACCTTTATAACGAGTTCATTATTCGTACTACAGACCTCGCAAATCCACTCCTAAATCGACCCATTTTTTTGGACATC